>CATJSX010000208.1 GCA_949743265.1 uncultured Peptococcaceae bacterium | reverse complement strand
TACATCACCATAGTATTCAAAATATGGAACACTCTTAGCAGCTAACGATGCTAGCGTCTCAGAACTACCAAAAGAACCATTAAGTTTTCCAATGATAGGTTCATTTACAAAATCTCCATTTGGTTGTTTTACCCAGCAGGTTGTGCTGGTTGTAAGAGTAATCGTGCCATAACTACTTATTCCTCTCGTTATATATGCCGAACTAAGCTCATAGAAATCCAAATATTGAAAAGTTACACGCTCATTTTTAGTAGCATATGAGGAGGAATCAGATCTAAAACCAAAATCTATTCCTAATAAATTTAAGACAGCATTTGTAATAGTGCTCCCAATATTTGCTTTAGTTCCTAATGTGCTAATAGCATATACAACAGTATTGCCTTTCTCTATTTCATAAGCAGATTGAGTATCTGTCGCAGTAATACGTACTAGCCTGCATTTTTTTTCATCGTATTTTCCAAGAGTTTCATTGGCACGAGGAGCGTACACATGAATTGGATTACCTGGACATTGCTCCATAAAACTCATCATATCTTTCGATTCTGTTTCTGTTAAATGATATTTCTCGCTGACCATGCGTAAATCACCAGTATCATAAATAATGCTTTTTTCCATGGGTTGAAATGCTGTATCGGAAACAATCTCTAAATAGAGATTGTCTTCAGATGTTATTTGATATAATCCAGAATCACTGTCAAGTACAGCAGTCATAGGTTCTGGGGAATCAACACTCAAGGGTGTTGTCTCCGTTACTCTTGTATATGCCCAATCCCCTTCGCTAACATTCTCTTGTTTAATAACAAGTACCTCATTTGTGCTTTCACTATCTGGTTCTGCTTGATCTATAGCTGCAAATGCCATTGATGAGCTGCTCAAAGCCAACGTTCCCGAAACTATGAGTGATATAATTTTTTTATATTTTTCTCTAAACATAATCAGCTCAATTCTTTCAAATTTTTATGATATATTTGTAAAAATAATTATCATCAATATAAAAAACTATAATTATATTGATAATATTATGATAGCAAGGTAATCCATAAATGTCAACTATATGTATATACTGTTTAGGGCAATTGCTTACGAAAAATCAATACTCAAAATACATAAAGTCAAAGAAATTGTGATAAAAATTTGTGGCATTTGATGAGAATTAGGAGAAAATAATTGACTTTGCTTGTTGCCTATGATAGAATGACCAAAAAATAAAGCTGATGAAGAAGAAGAGTAAGATCGCAGTAGAAGCGAAGAGAGAAAAACCCGCGTCTGAGAGGTTTTTTGCTTTGAATAATCTGAAGGTAGCTTTGGAGGC
>CATJSX010000207.1 GCA_949743265.1 uncultured Peptococcaceae bacterium | reverse complement strand
GTATTTTTAGAATTCTTGGTCAAAAATTTGGTAAACCGGTGCACCTTCACATTGGGCAGGCATTCTGACATTCATCAGTGCTGCAATAGTAGGCGTTACGTCTATTTGTCTGACCCAACGCTCAGTATAGTAGCCTTGCTTAATACCTTTACCAGCAGCGACAAAAATTGGCGACAAGCTGGTTTCACAATCACCATAAGTAGTAGATAAGCCATCAGCGTGGTCAATATTATAACCTTCAGCAATCCAGTAGCAAATATCGCCACATTCCGGCCCGCCATAGCCAAGCAAAACAGCATCTTTGTTGCGCAATGCTAAAGCGATAACCCGATGACCGGTTTTTTCGTCTTTAACACTATACAAATCCGTCATGATTTGTTCTTCCAGTTCATATTTGTCAGCAGGGTCGACAATACCATGAGGATCTCTGCCTTTGAGGTTGATATAGATATTACATTCGCGAACAGCTACAGCCTTGGTTCTTTCCCAATCAATTTCCCGTAGCTCGTTGCCGTTTTCATCAACCTTTAAATTAGTGTAACCTAATTGTTGCATAACACGAACATTGACACTCATGTCACCAATTAGCGGCGGACGGTGTGCTGGACAAACCTGTGCATGGTCAGAAGTGATGATAATAGTCCAACCTTCGTCTAATAGATGCAGAAATTCACCCAAATAGCGGTCAGTTTGCATATAAACGTCATCTAAAAACTTGCGATATTGTTCTTCATCTTTAGCGCCGAAAGCAGTATCATACGCTTTATCGCCTTTGGTCATAAAGCGAATAAAACGATGCTCTTGCATGTCAACATTATGGAAATGGGAAAAAATAGCTTCCACACCTTTTTTCTCAATCATGTAGTGAATGGCATCGGATTGCCATTTAGCAGCTACATTCCAACAATCCAGCATACAATCGGTAACGATTTTAGGATCGTGATTACCAATAACAGAACCGGGAGCAATATGTCCTACATTCTCTGTCAATTCATAAAATAAACTGCTGGGTGAAAAAATATAATCAGCGTGCATATCAATACCATGGGAAACGTAAATCTCGATATGGTTACCATCAGGATTGATGTCCAAAAGTTTCATATTATAGTTGGCATCTTTGTGTACACCGTCAGCGCCCACCGCTTGATCATAAATTTGATCTTTAATGATCCCCTTTTCCAAAACAACAAAAGGTTCTGCCTCTTTTTTGTTTTTGTATAGAGCTACTTTGTCATATTCGCCCTTATCGTTTGGCAAAATCAAACCAGAACGGCGAATCATTCCTTTAGAAAGCAGCAATGTAAATTCTTTAGCGCCATCAGGAATAGCATTTTCCCAATTCTTCGGCTCG
>CATJSX010000206.1 GCA_949743265.1 uncultured Peptococcaceae bacterium | reverse complement strand
TTTTTTATTGGCATTAGAAAATCAATAATGATAAACCACAAATAAAAATAAGCCCATAAATAATTTTTTGCATTTGCGGCATACTAAGTTTTTTCAGTAATAAACGTCCGCTGATAAAACCAGCCAAGACGAAAATTAAGGCGAAAGAAGCTGTTTTGATAACGTCAAGTGTGACCATACCGCTTTGAAAGCGAAAGAAAATATCAAAAGAGCCGCCGATAAAGAAAAACATTTGCAAAGAACCCATATAACTGTTTTTGCCGCTGGTGACAGCCAAAAAATAAAAAACCATGATGGGCGCCATACCGAATAGTCCACTGAGCGTGCCGCCCAAAGCGCCCCAAAGAATGCCGTTTTTAGCGGTTGGTTTAATTGAAACTTGACCATTGATATATAACACATAGACGGCCCAAATCATTAACAATAGACCAAGTACTTTATTCCAAACAGCAGAAGCTGCTGTTGTGGTCAAAATCCAAATGCCTATTCGTGCACAAAGAATATAACTAAAAGTTACAGCAGGCAACAGTTTCCAAACCGTATATTCGTGATATGTCCACGCATTTATCCCTGTCAAAATCACGCCTAATAGCGATGACAGAGCAATAGCCTGTGTATACATCATAAAGTGCGGTAAGATACTGACTAGTATCATACCAAAAGCAAAGCCGCTGACGCCTTGTATTAAAGCTGCGATAAAAGTTGCAGTAGCTAACAAAATATAAAATGCCATTCTTTTCCTTCTTTCGTAATTGATGACAGTGGTGTAAAAAATAATACTGAAACAGTATTTTTGTGATTTATTTTGGATAAATTCGTCATAGCTAACAGAGCGGGTTTGGCAACTAACCTATAATGTGCGACGCAGAAAAGACAAAAAATCTCGGACTAGTGGTGACGATTCAATAGGAACAGCGGCAATGATGCAAACGTTATAGTCATTGTCTAAAGGAATCTGCACAAAGTCGTCGCTGTTTTTGCCGAAATAGTAGTCAAATTCATGATTTTTCAGCAAAGCGACCCCTTGTTTTTTCTTTAAAATTCGTTTTAAAGAAGCATAGTCACCAAAATAACGTAAATTAGAGAGATTATTTGTCAGACATTCGTCATCTATACAGTAAGGATTGGAGTTTAAAAAAGTAAAAATACTGGTATCAGCCAGATCGTCAAAAGAGCAATTTTTTAGTTGAGCATATTTGGTACTTTTGTGCGTGCAAATAAAATTGGATAGCTCTATTAACTGAATCATTTGCAAGGGATATTGGGTTATTTCTTGTTTTAGTTTATTCAGAAGCGCTTTTTGTGGCAGAGACATTGTCAAACAAACTACATGATCAAAATCTGTAATTTCTTGAAGCATCTGTTGAAATGGAGATATTTTGAACTCAAGTTTTACAGAAGCATTTTGAGCAACGTAGCTGTCGAATAAATCGAAATAATATTCCGTGGCCATTGACGGAACGATATGCAGATGGAGCGTTTGATTTTTTGTCAAAGTAGGTTGATAGTTTTTCAGTTGCTCTTGCAATTCATGCAATCCGTCAATGGTTCTTTGCGCGTAAGATGCCGCGCACTGCCCCGCCGGCGTGAGTTTAGTGCCGCGGTTGCTGGAAAAAACTAAAGTAACATTTAATTCTTCTTCTAAACCGATGATGGCGTTGCGAATGACTTGATGGCTGGTGAAAAAATGGTCGGCTGTTTTAGCCAGTGAGCCCGATTGTTGCAAATGAGCTAAATAAGTTAGTTGATTGAGATTCAAAAGATCATCTTCTTTCCTCAAAAGATACGGTAATTTGATTATAAACATAATCAGCATCAGTGAAAAGAGTGAAATGCAGATGTAACAAAATCTTACAGTATTTTATGCATAGAATTTATTACTTCCATCAATAATGAAAAAGATTATAATAAGGATATAGACAAAACTGTATTTGATCAAATTTCAGTAGCCGCTAAAGCGGTGGTTCTTTGAAAAAATTTACTTATTGTTTTGAGGAAGAGTCAACAACGGGAGGTTGGTAAAATGATTGCAGAAACGAATGATAAAAATATAAAAAATAAAACGTATAATATATATATATATATATAGCCATAATGTTTGCGCTTTATTTTGGGATTGGCGCATTGCCTCCTTTTGGCGGCATCAGTGAATATGGCATGAAAATTTTGGGGATCACCATTGCGCTTTTGTGGGGTTGGATTGTGATTGATATGGTCTGGCCCAGTTTACTCGCTTTTGTATTGTTTCATTTGGCGGGATATTTGCCTATTATGGATGGGCTTGTAGCCGGATTTGGCAACACGACAGTGCTGCAAAATCTGATTTTGATGGCGTTCGCGGCGGCGGTGACACAAATTGGCGTCAGCGATGCTGTAGCTGGCTGGATTATTTCCAAAAAAGTTTTTATAGGTAAGCCGATGCTTTTAGTTATTATCCTAATGTATATGGTGATGTTACTTAGTATATTGGGCGGCGGAATTGCGGTTATCTTCCTGACATGGGATTTGTTGCGGAAAATTTGTGAAGCTAACGGCGTATCAACTAAGAACAATATGGCGTTGGGAGGGTTAATGGCGCTGACGGTTTACAACAGTATGTTGGGATTTATTCTACCATGGCAGCCGCTAGTGTATGTTTTTGGTCAATTTTGGCAGAACGGCAGTAATTTGCCAATTCCGACAATGGGCTTTTTCTACTGCGGGTTAATTTTTTCTTTATTATCTATTATGGTGATGATTCTTGTTTTCAAGTATATTTTGCGGCTGGATTTTTCAGGATTTTTGATTACTGAAGATATTTGCGAAGAATACGGCAAGATGAAAGTGACAAAATATCAAAAAGTTGGGCTTATTTTATTGGTGATTTATATCGTTCTGTTGTTATTAGGTAATTTTTTGAATAATAATATATTTTTCGCTTTTACGAATGAGTTGGGCGTTATTGGACTATCTATCATTTATATGACGATTTTTGCGATTTGGCATGACGAAAAGAACGAGCCCGTTTTAAGTATTGCAGATGTTTTGGGAAAAACGCCATGGAGTGTTGTCTTGCTTTTAGCAGCAGTTCTTCCGTTAACTGGTGCTTTGCAGTCTGATGAAACAGGGATTATTACGGCTGTTGTTGGAGCGGTTTATGTGCTCACTGGCGGTTTGGGACCTGTAGCGTTTACCATTATTTGTACGGTACTGTTGTGCATATTGACACAGATATTGCCGAATTTCATTTGTGCTGCGTTCTTTTTCCCTATATTAACGCCAATTTTGATCCAACTTGGCGGCAATCCCGGCGTATTTTTTTTCATGGTAACGGCGGCGCTAATGAGTGCTTATGGAACACCTAGCGGTAATATGTATGCACCTCTTGTTTTTGGCAATGTCGCTATCGGACGTAAAAACGGTTACTTAACCGGCTGGATTTATGTGGCGGTTGTTCTGATTATTTTATGTGCTTTGATTCCGCTGTGGAATATAATTATTCCGATGTAAACGACAGCGGCAATAAAATGTGAGTTCGATCATTTATATAAATAGGTTTGATCTCAAAAATTTAATCATTAAAGGAGTGCTTAACAATGGCAAAAAGCGAAAAAATGTTTGTATTGGGTATGGATGGTATGGATCCACGCCTAACAAAAAAGTATGTGGAAATGGGAATTATGCCTAATACGAAGAAATTTATTGAGCAAGGTGCGCAAAGAGAGGACTTAGTTTTATTAGGAGGACATCCAACGGTAACGCCATCTATGTGGACGACTTTGTCCCGCGGCTGTTATTCTAATGTCCATGGCATTACTTGTTTTTGGCGGCAGGCAGAAGGCAGTATTGCAGATATTGCATATAATTTGGACTCTCGCAAGTGCACCGCCGAAGCAGTTTGGAATTGCTTTGCTGAAGCAGGGAAAAAAACGCTGGTCTTTAACTGGCCCGGCTGTGCATGGCCGCCAACATCCAATAATCCTAATTTATCTGTTGTTGACGGCGTTACGCCCGGTGTAGTTGGTGCTAATTCCTGTGTTGTTGATGAAGAGGTTATGTTCAGAGCCAGTGAAGAAATTGAAAAAGTTACTTTGATTCAAGGGGACGCCAGTCAAGTAGCTATGAAATGTGTTATCAATGATTTAGACGTCGATCAATTAAAAGCGATGGATGCTACTGATTTGACTTTTGCCGATTTGGCAAGCAATATAGATTTGGCTGTAATGCATGAACAGCTGATCATGTCGGAAAAGGAAAGTTTATCTGCTTCCTTCGATGGCGGTATGCCTATCTGTCAATCGCCAATCAAGCCAGCGAGTGGCTGGACTGATGCGCCGGAAGGAGCAAAGGAAATGATTGTCTTGACTAGTAAAGGATTAGTTAGACGACCAGCGCTTATTTTGAAAAATGAGCAAGGTATCTATGATCGAATCGCCATTTATAAGAGCAAAAAAGATACAAAGCCGATGGCAGAGATTTATCAAGGCAAATTTACCAATCAGATTGTTGATGAAATCGTAAAAATTGACGGGCAGAAACTGACTGGCTCCAGAGCGATGAAAGCGTTGGAGATTGATCCTGAAGGCAGAAATGTTCGCATGTTTATTACTCGAGCAATGTCTACCGAGAATTTACGCAAAGTCTGTCATCCACAGAGCTTATATGATGAAATGCTTAAAGTGGCTGGTTATCCTGCTCCGCAATGCAACAGTGGTACCCATGATAGAGAGATTGTCGTAGATTGTATGATTGATGTCTGGCGCCAAGCGGGTGATTATCAAGCAAAATGTCTCAATCATTTTATGGAAAATATGGGTTATGATGTGGTATTTTCTCATTTTCATGCCATTGATTTGGTAGAGCACAATTTTATTCGTTTTATGAGCGATAAAGGACATAATGTTAATTCGGTGGAAGAATATGATTTGTTTATGCAGGAAAATTATAAAGTTGCCGATGAATATATTGGGAAGTTTCTGCATTTGTTAGACGAAGGATGGACGGTATTTATTGTTTCTGACCATGCCCAGGTTTGCCCAAAACATGATCAGATTGCTATTGGTGATATGAACGGAGTTAATGTAGGCATTATGAAAGAATTAGGTTTAACTGTTTTGAAAAAAGATGAAAACGGCAATGAACTTCGTGCGATTGATTGGGATAAAACGGTAGCCGTTGCTCCCCGTGCTAATCAAATTTATCTCAATATGAAAGGTAGAGATCCGCAAGGTATTGTTGAACCGGGCGATAAGTACGAATGGGAAGAAGAAATTATGACTCGTTTATATGGCTACAAAAGTCCATCTACCGGTAAACGCGTTATCGCTTTGGCTTTGAGAAATAAAGACGCTGTGCTTTTAGGTATGGGTGGACCAGAATGTGGTGATATTATTTATTGGACGGCTGAAGGCTATAATCAAGACCATACAGATAGTTTGTCGACCACTTGGGGCGAAGCTGATACCAGCGTTTCACCAATTTTCATTGCTGCGGGTAAAGGATTAAAACGAGGTTACGCTACTGAGCGCATTATTCGTGAAGTCGATTTGGCGCCAACTATGGCTGCTTTAGGTGGGGTTAGGATGCCAGCTCAGTGCGAAGGGGCGCCAGCATATCAGATATTTGCAGAAGAATTGATTTATAATTGATGAGGCAATAGATTGGCGAAAATTCAAATGCAGAAAAAATAAAAAAAGAATTTTTGAAAATGTTAAAAAATTAAGTGCTGTGTTAACTTTAAGACTGCAACGAAGAAACCATTTTCGTTGCAGTCTTTTATTTGCTGTAACGGGTAAAAGAGGGTTACAAATAAAAACAGCAAATTCCACTAAAAATGATGAGATAATCTGTTAGTCAAACGAAATTTTTATAGATATAATAAACATTGAAAAAATACTACTATAATTAAAAAGGAGCGTAAAAAATGGCTAGAGAAAAAATAAGCGAAAAGATCATGATTTTGGGCGTTGACGGGATGGAGCCTCGTTTAACCAAAAAATTTATGGATCAAGGCAAATTGCCAAACATTGCAGAGTTCGTTAAAAGAGGGGCTCAAAGAGAAGATTTAGTTTTGTTGGGTTCTGTACCAACTATTACACCGCCATTATGGACGACTTTGGCAACGGGTGCTTATCCAGAAACTCATGGGATTACTTGTTTTTGGCGCCAATCTCCAGATAGTCTGGACGAAATTGTTTATGCTTTCGATTCTTTGGGATGTAAAGCTGAACCTCTATGGAATGTCTTTGCTGAAAGCGGCAAGAAAACTTTGGTTTGGCATTGGCCGGGTGGTTCTTGGCCTCCAACCAGTACCAGCGAAAATTTGATTGTCGTTGATGGTACTCAGCCTGCTAGTGTTAGTATGGGTGTTGCTCTACGTGATATGGAAAAATACATTAGAGCTTCTGTTGATGTCCAAAGTGAAGTGATTGCTGAAGGCGAAAGCCACGATAATGGTGCGGGGTGTATTATTACCGATTTGGAAGGTATGGGCGATGCGGCTGCTGTCGATACAACAAACAGTAAAGCCTTGGAAGCGTTGGATAAAGCATTGAATCGTAAAAAAGTAACTAGCATTATGCGTACATTAGATGAAGGCGATTTAGCCACTAAGGTTTCCGATCATTTGAGTTTAGAGCCATTGAAAGACGCTAAAAATTGGGCTGAAGCAAAAGAAGGCTCTAAAGAGTTTTCGATTACCCTAGCTGGTGGTGTAAAACGTTGGATTTGCTTATTGGAACCAAATGATAAAGGCGAATTCGAGACGGTAGCTATTTATAAAAATAAAAAATCTGAACCTTTAGCAGTTGTGCATAATAATGAATTGTTCAAAGATATTGTTGATGAAGTGCCTTACAAAGACGGTGTCACAAGAGTAAGTAGAAGCGTTCGCGTTTTTGATATGGCTAAAGATGGTTCAGAAGTTAGCATCTGGATTTCTAACGCCATGGATATTGATAATGGCGACGGTTTATTCCATCCAAAGAGTTTTTATAAAGAAATTATTGAAAATGTTGATTATGTTCAACCAGTTATGGTTACATTAGGCGGAAATGAGACGGTTGTCCGTGAAATTATGCAGCCCAGTTGGGAAGTTTACACAGATTGGCAGGCTGATTGCCTAGAATATGCCATCAAAGAAAAAGGGGTAGAAATGATTTTCTCCCATTTGCATAACGTTGACAATATGGGTCATGTTTTTTGGGATTGGGCTGTACAACGTGAAACAGAACCTGATTTGAATACAGAAGCTTATGTACAATTCATCGAAAACGCTTATTTGGATACCGATAAATATTTGGGACGTTTCCTTCATTATTTAGATGAAGGTTGGACGATTTTCATCGTTTCTGACCATGGCTTACTTTGCACTGAAGAATTTCCGCCGGTATTGGGCGATCCGTTCGGCGTAAATGCTGGTGTAATGTGTGAACTAGGCTATACAGTTTTGAAAAAAGATGAAAACGGTGATAGTCTTCCGGAAATTGATTGGACACAGACTAAAGCGATTGCCACTCGTGGTAATCATATTTGGATCAATTTAAAAGGCAGAAATGCAACAGGTATTGTTGAACCAGAAGACAAATATGAATTAGAACGTCAAATTATCAGTGATCTTTATAACTACAGAGAACCTAAAAATAACAGAAGAGTTGTTGCTGTGGCTATGAGAAATAAAGAAGCGGCTATTGTAGGTATGAGTGGTCCAGAATGTGGTGATATTCTTTATTGGTTGGAAGAAGGATATAACCGTTGTCATGGTGATTCCATGTCAACATATTATGGTTGTGTCGATACTTCCGTATCACCGATTTTTATCGCAGCTGGTCAAGGTTTAAAGAAAGGTTATACAACTACCCGTGTTATTCGTCAAGTAGACCTTGCCGCTACTATTGCTGTATTAGGCGGTGTAAGAATGCCGGCGCAGTGTGAAGGGGCTCCTATTTATCAAATCTTAGAAAAAGAATTTTAAGATTAAGTTTTCAAGATAGAAGACTACGCTGCAAATGATATTTTGCAGCGTAGTCTCATTTATTAAGAAAAAGAAAAAAGTTATTATTTTGCAATATTTTACTATGGATAAAGCGATAAAGTAATCATTTATTGTACTAATAGAGAATAAAATAGATTTAGTTTTGTAGTTTTATTCGTTTTTCTAAAACTGTAGCTGCTTAAAGTTAAATAAAGGAGGCATGAAGAAATCTTATCTTGTAAAATATCCAATTGATAAATTTGGGAAGCGATTTATAGATTAGCTATTCAGCCAATATAAAGCACTTTTTGATAGTTATAGTTGATAAAGCTATGAGCTGAAGGGATAGAACGAATTTCTGGATTTGTATGATTTGTTAGACGGTCAATTTTGAGCCGACAAGCGACGAAGTTTCGCCGTTTGTCGGCTCTTTTTTTATGCCATTTTGCCTGTCTAACAAATCATA
>CATJSX010000205.1 GCA_949743265.1 uncultured Peptococcaceae bacterium | reverse complement strand
TAGGAGAGGAATCTTTAATTCAAAGTTCAAAGAAAAAAGTCAGTTGGTATTTTGATTATTTTACGCATTTAATTGATTGGGGAGTAGAGTTTGCTTATAACAAGTGGGGATATATACCTTATTATTTTCAAAATATATTTGTATGCGATATTAAATGGCGATTTTTAAATAAATATGAAGTCACCGCATTATCAATATTGGGCGAAGATGAATTCGAACGATATAAAAAAGTATTGTATAATTCTCTCAAGCATTTCGATGATAAAATTATTCTTGAGCAAACTTCGATTTGGAATGAACATAAATATATGATGTTAACAAAGAAATATGGCTATTTGCCAGAAATGTGTGTTTATAATGACGATATACGATTGCGTTTCGGTAATACGTTGTTTTGCTGGCTTTCAGGCTGCTATACAAGAATTGACTATTTAGAGATTATCGAAAATAAATTGGTTATTGAAGGATACACTATGCTGCTTGGACTAGCTGATGATGAAGCGGCAGAAGTAATGTTGAGAATAAAAAAATCAGAAATTGATGAAGAAATATGCTTTGTTCCATGTGATATTATGGAACAAAGAGATACTAACCAATACAAGCTTGGAGAAATCATGTTTAGAGGCATATCTTTTCACGGTGAAGTGATATTGGAAAAAGATGAATGCAAAGCGGAAATTTCATTTATGTGCATAGTACGTGGCAATGAACTAATCAAAAAAGATATTCGCTTTAGTCGTTTTACCCCTATTGGAGCAGAATATGGCAATAGTTATTATATTAAGGATGGCTATATTCTTACTCGAAGGAGGTATTTTTTGTATTTTGAAAAGTGTCGTAGAAATGAGGTAAAGATTCGTGAACGAAAGCTGCTTAAAGAACTCAAAACATCTGGCAAAGTAAGTGATAAAAAGGCGTATTATGTACGTAAAATGGTAAAATTGTTTAAACATTTTAAGAAAAAGATTTGGCTTATTTCTGATAGAGTTAACCAAGCTGGCGATAATGGTGAAGCTTTGTTTTGCTACTTATGCAAGCAAAATTTGCATGATATTGATGTGTATTTTGTTCTTGATGAGGAAAGCGCTGATTATGAACGTTTAAGTAAAATAGGGAAAGTTGTTCCTTATTTCTCACATAAGCACAAATTACTTCACTTACTAGCGGATGTAATTATATCGTCTCATGCAGATGAACATGTGATTAATCCATTCAATTCCTATATAGGACCATATCGTAATTATATTGCAAATCAAAAATTTGTGTTTTTGCAACATGGTATTATTCAAAATGATTTAAGTTCATGGCTTAATAAGTATAATGTTCCTCTTAATGG
>CATJSX010000204.1 GCA_949743265.1 uncultured Peptococcaceae bacterium | reverse complement strand
CGCAAGGGCTGGAGGAATTGGTGCGTCATTTGCTGATCGAAGAAATCAAAGACCGCAAAGACAGCACTTACGCCAGTATCGGTCTTTGTTTAGAAGTTTTAGCGGCTCTTTTAAAAGAATATGGACGCGAAGAAGATTTGGCGTTATTTGACGAAGCCAGAAACGCTAACTTTAATTGCTATTGCAGCTTTGAAGCGGGCTATCCCCTATTAAAACGAGATTTAGCACAAATGGACGTTGACGATTACATTTATTTAGCGCTCGCTTTGGAGGAAAAAGAAACCGCTGCCCATTTGATCAAGTTATGGATTGACGAACAAAAGCAAAATTGGGATTGGCAAACGGTCAACCGCTTATGTCGCTATGAAGCAATGCGTGGAAATTTTATCGGCGAGCTATACGCCCAAAAGAAGCGCTATGAATTGGCTCAAGAACGTGACGCTTGGGACAGATGCTTGGCGATCAGTGAATATTTAACTGTTTTGCTAAAATATAATAATGTTTCGCAAGCAAAAGATCTATTGCTAAAAACGATTCCTATCTTGGAAAATGAATTTATTGAATGGGATACCATCAGCTTAGGTCAAGATTTTATGCTATTAGCAGTAAAGCTCGTTCAGCAACAACAAGAAGCGGAAACCATCTGGGCATGGATAAAACCTTATATTGAAAGCAATTTGGGCTATATGACTGACGAATTATATGAAGAAGCAGCTAAAGCTGCCGATGCTATGCGAGATAGAGACTTGGAACTAAAACTGAAGCAAAAATTAGAAGAAAGTCGTCGCGCAGTAGCAGAAATCGAAGAAGCAAAAGCAAACGGCTAAAAATAAAAACGATCGCCTATCTATAAAAATAATAATGCCAAGAGCATAAAAAATCGCAGTTCTGCAAGAATGTAGTATTCACGCGGATCTACGATTTTTTTATGCTTAAATTCAGCCATCAATCACAACGAACAGAAAAAATCAAAAATTATTTTTCAAAAAATTTTTAGCGTGCGCTATTAACTTTTTTCTGTTTCTGCCGATAACATATTATGAACAAAACAAAACCGTTTTCTTCATCAAAAACAAAAAATCACCTCAATTCGTATGATTTTTTTGTCTAAAAAATCATGATTTCTTAGATTGCCTATTTTGAGCTGAAAAGCGACGAAGTTTCGCCGTTTTTCGGCTCTTTTTTTGTGCCTTTTTGCCTGTCTAACAAACTATAAGTTTTGAGACAGGCAATTTTTTTGTCGATTTGTACCAAACAAGTTTTGTTCGCAGCTGACAAGGACGATGCTGATTGGCAAACTTACAAGGAGGTAAGACCATGCTGACATTAGGCAGAAAACCGGGCGAATATGTGGTCATCGGCGATGACAT
>CATJSX010000203.1 GCA_949743265.1 uncultured Peptococcaceae bacterium | reverse complement strand
TACGCTTTCGGAAGGGCAGGGTCGTAGGGTCTTGCGGATGGGGCGGTTAGCCTCCACGATAGCGGCTTTCTTGCCCACCCATGTGAATTCATAGGCTTCATCGCCCTCCAGAACCACATCAGACAGCATTTGCCGCAGCAGCTCAAAGTTGACCGCCTTTTTCAGCTTGCCGTCCTCGCTTCGGGCCTCGGTCACGCAGGCGGGGAACAGGGCGGCGAGTTTTTCAATATTGGCTTGAGTCAGGTCAGAGGTTTCCATGCGCATTTTATCCATGATGCGTTTTCTCCCACTCTTTTTCCAGCAAAAAATATAATTGCATTTTCAGGATATACCGCAAATCCATCTCGCTAATTTGATCTGATCTTTTCTGAACAGTTGTAGGCAAAGCATTCACTTTTGCATATAAATCAGCATGTCTCCCATAGGTAAAACCTATTCTTGCCTGTGCGTGCTCCATGTTAAGATATTGTTTGGACAGTTCTTCTATTGTATTGAGAATATCCTTTTCCAATTCCGAAGGGTTGGTTAATTGTTTCACCGTTTCGATAAGTAAGTGCTTTTGGTTATCTGTTAAATTAGGCATTACATTTCCTCCAACTTTCGTTTCAACATTTTAAGTTGTCCGTTCATTTCCACCTGTCGGTTAAACTGCTTCTCCCGATGAATTTTCTTCTCCAACGCCGCAATCTGTTTTTGCAGTTCCTGTTTGCGTTCGTCCCGCTCCACGGACTCTTTCAGCGTCTCGCCAACCCCGGAAAGAGCATCCCCCGCAATCTGCCGGACAAAGTTTTCGTAAACCTGGTCAATGTTCAACCCGTCCAGCTTTAGCGACAGGGCGGCTTCCTCTATCCAATCCGTGTGGTAGTAGCTGCCCACCTTAAACGCACTTGTCCCACTGCCCGCAGCTTCTTTATAAGCTGTCCACGCCTGATATTTGCCTTCATACTCCAGCAAAAACAGGATGTGGTAGGGTATCTCTTTGTCGATCTGCCGCAGGACGGCCTCATCCAGCTGCGGCGCAGACAGGCAGATCTCAAAGACTTCAATCTCCGTTACCATTTCTCCAGCGGCAAGATTCGTTGTGGCAGGGGCAATCTTGTTGCGCCACCAGATCACCCTGATCTGCTCCACAAAGATGCGCTTCAATGCTGGAGAAATGGTAAGGTTTTCATAAAACTTCTGCTTTGGAATGCGCCGGTTAAATTCGGTATTTTTCGGCAAGCCAAGCATAGAACGCACCTCCCTATTTGACCACTAGGAAACAGATTAACTCAAAATCATCCAGCCCGGATACTTCATTTATCAAGGCGGAAGTACCGCCCGCAGAAAACAGGCTGTCAATATCGCTTTCTTCTTTCACATCAATGATAGCGTTAATTGCGT
>CATJSX010000202.1 GCA_949743265.1 uncultured Peptococcaceae bacterium | reverse complement strand
ATGATGTCTTTGATGGATAATGCACACATATTTTCCAAAGTCAAAGTACCGAAATACCTTTTTCTTTTTTCGCGTGTGGTATCTTCGTCTATCAATTTTTTGTTAACGATGATTGTTTATTTTATTTTTGTGGCATTTGATGGACTGGCTTTTACATGGAAATTCATTTTGCTGCTTTTTCCCTTTGGGTGTTTGTTTATCACAATACTGGGTGTTGGTTTGATTTTATCAGCACTATATGTTTTTTTTCGGGATATTCAGTATTTGTATGGTATTTTTACCACCGCATTGATGTATTTTACACCGATTTTTTATGATATTAGCTTAATGGGAGACAAGGCTTGGGTGTTTTACTGTAATCCATTATTCCTTTATATTAACTATGTACGGCAAATCGTGATTTATGGGCAGATTCCGTCATTGGCTTATCACGGCGCTTGTTTAATTTATGCGTTTGCGCTTTTTGGGATTGGTTGTTTGATGTATAAGAAATATAACTTTAAATTTCTCTATTATGTATAGGAGGATCAGATGATTGAAGTAAAAAATGTTTCCGTTCGCTATATTATGGGGGATTTTAAAGATATTGGTCTGAAAGAATATCTCATTCGCAAAGCACAAGGCAAGCTGACTGTTCAAGAATTTTGGGCGCTTAGAGATGTCAATTTTCATGTGAATAGAGGGGAACTTTTAGGCATAGTTGGTTCTAATGGTTCTGGTAAATCGACGATGCTCAAAGTATTAGCAGGTATTATGCCGCCGACAAAAGGTAGCATTGCTGTGAAGGGTACCATTGCGCCGTTGTTAGAATTGGGCGCTGGCTTTGATGGTGAATTGACGGTAAAAGAGAATGTTTTTTTGCGTGGCGCTATGTTGGGTTATAGTAAGGCGTTTATCACTGATCAATATGAAGAAATCATTGATTTTGCTGAACTGAAGCAATTTGAAGATGTTGCTTTTAAAAAACTTTCTTCGGGGATGAAATCAAAATTGGCTTTTTCATTGGCTTCTATGGTTTCATCTGATATTTTAGTTTTAGATGAAGTCCTTTCAGTAGGTGATATTGCTTTTAAGAAGAAAAGTGAGCAGCGCATGCTGGATTTGATCAACAGCGGTGTAACGACTATTTTGGTATCGCATTCTATGGCACAAATTCGTGAGATGTGTACGCAAGTGCTTTGGCTGGAAAAAGGTGAAATGAAAGGGATTGGCGATACGAAAGAAATTTGCGATGCGTATGAGCAATATATGAGTAAAAAATAGCATGATTTAATAGACGCTCTATTTTGAGCCGACAAACGACAAAGTTTTGCCGTTTGTCGGCTCTTTTTATGTCATTTTGTCTATCAATTCATGATATCTTTGTGACAATATTTTATAAAAATGGCGGAAAGGCATTTATAACAGATAATCCATTAGTTTATATACCTTTAGTTAGTATTGGCATTTTTTTGTTAGTTACGTTGCTACTGTACTTATTCGAAATATCCCTTATGTTGGGCGT
>CATJSX010000201.1 GCA_949743265.1 uncultured Peptococcaceae bacterium | reverse complement strand
GAATGGTGCTACATCAATAGTAGCTGGTACGTTGTTGGCAACGATTTCTTTGGAACCGATGGTCATAACAACAGATTTATCTGCTTCTGCACCGAAGGTAAAGGTTTCTGTTCCGGTATAGTAAGTGGTGGACAAACCGGTGTTGTTGTCTTGTTGTCCATCTCTGGTTTCTTTCTTGGTTACTTTAACCATGATTTGTACAGTTGCTACAGTTTCTTTGTTCGAAGACAGCATTACTGTACCTGTACCAGTAGCTTTCAAATCAGATTTTGTAGAACCGCCAATGCTGAAGGATACTTTAGCATCTGGATTTTCTACGTTAGTAACGATGCAAGTTACTTCATCAACGGTCGTGTCATTACCTAAAGCAACAGCCTGACCATTGGAGTTAACTAATTTAAAACCAATACGGTTGTTGGCATTGACTTGACCTCTGTTGGAATCCAATTTAATGGATTGAGCAGAGTCAGTAACAGTCAAAGTAGTGGTAGCCACTAAGTTTTCTTTTTCTGCAACAGCAGATACGGTAATAGTCTGACCTAAATATTTTTCGTCATTTTTAACTTTGATAACGCCGACTTCGCCGCCATAGTTTACATTAGCCACAGCATAGCCAGTAGCAGCAACGGTTACACGTTTTTCCGCTTTTTTGGTAACGCCGTTAGCATCTAAGAAATAAATGTCAGGAGCATCTGTTTGTGCATCTAATTCAATAGCTTCTGTCGGATACTCGATATGCAAAGATACTGCTTTATCAAATTTCTTCACAGTGAAAGGAACAGTTACAGATTTACCATTGTCTAGGACAATACGAACTTCATAATCGCCTTCTGCTTCAAATTTCTTGCCATTGATAACTTTCAATGTATAATAATCTTTGTTTGGAACGCGATACAGATAAAGATCAGCATCTTTTACCTTGTTTGCTTCCGGTGCTTTAGAAAGCGTTACATATTTCTTATTATCGCCAAGGCAATCTGGATCGGTAGCTTTTTCTGCACCACGTGTTTTGCCAGTTGTAGCAACGATATTGCCATTAGCATCAGTTAATAAGAAACGGAAGATATTTTTATAATCTTCTACATCGGTATCAGTAGCAATTGGGTTAGATGGGAATTTGATAGTTTCAATCAAGTTAGCAGAGGTAGCGCCTACTTTTACAAATAATTGCGCTTCATATTCGCCGATTGTAACATAGATTCTGTAAATACCTTCTCTAACGCCTGCGACATCGAAAGTTGCATTACCAGAAAAGTCTGTAACGATAGATGTTTTGCTTAATTCAATATTAGCG
Organism: uncultured Peptococcaceae bacterium; assembly: GCA_949743265.1. Lineage (GTDB taxonomy): Bacteria > Bacillota > Peptococcia > Peptococcales > Peptococcaceae > CATJSX01. The sequence continues at coordinate 228 of CATJSX010000201.1, read as the reverse complement.
CTGTTGGTAGACAATTCAATAGTACGATTGCGTACAGCACGACCTTGTTCGTCATAAACTCTCAATGTTACCGGAGTAACAGCAACCGTATCAGCCAAAGCCTGAATATAACCTAATCTGCCGCCATCTTTTAACAAATGATCGACACCTTTGATGGATTCATTATAATCTTCCCATGTGTAATCATCTGTAGCAGTTGGTTTGGTATTTAAGTTAATATTTCTATCT
>CATJSX010000200.1 GCA_949743265.1 uncultured Peptococcaceae bacterium | reverse complement strand
CGGAATGAGTTGTTGACGGTGATGGTTAGAAATATTGCATGAATATTATTCAACATACCTAAGTTACTATATTTCAAATGAAATAGCAAATAAAGTAAAAAAGCCGATTACCGTGAAAAGGTGATCGGCTTTTTTGGTGTAACATTAGTAACAACAGAAGTAACATTTTGCAAGAAAGTAACATGTTATTCATAAGGGTTTAATGGAGCATAGTAGCGCAAAACCGCTATTTTACGCTATTTCTCGTAAAGTATATCACAACCTATAATGAGGGAAAATTATCTGGATAATAAACATTTCCTTTATTAAGTACAAGCGTTTTGTATGATAATTCCTGAAAAATTTCTTTCCAAATAGAATCTCCTGTCATAAATGGATGAATATTTTTCATCGATTGCTAACCTCCTTTGTTTATTATTTTAAGTGAGCATTATGAGTAAATAATAAATTGAAAATAGGACGCAAGGTTGTCTACACTACCTCGGAAAATAGCATAAACCTATATAATTATGATTGTCAAGTAGAGAGTTAAAAAAATAAAAACTTTAGGAGGTCTGTAACAAATGACAACAAACAGAAAAATTATGGTGATTGGTTTAGATGGTATGGATCCAGATCTAACCAAACGTTTTGTGGAAGAAGGTAAAATGCCTAATGTAAAAAAAATGATTGAGCGAGGTGCGCAGCGCACGGATTTACATTTACTTGGCGCGATGCCTACTATTACGCCAGCACAGTGGACAACCTTGGCGTGCGGTTGTTACCCAGAGACTCATGGCATTACTGATTTTTGGAATCAGGATCATGATGAATTGGATACCATGGTTTATTCGTTGGATTCCCGTATCTGCCAAGCAGAACAAATTTGGAACGTTTTAGCAGAAAACGGTAAAAAAACACTTGTCTTTCATTGGCCGGGTTCTAGTTGGCCGCCAAGTAGTGACAGTGAAAATTTATATGTTGTAGACGGCACACAACCGGCAGCAGCCGAATATAGTACAGCTAATGTTGATGGGGAAAAAATGATTATTGCTACAGTTGATAGTGATAGACTGCTATATCATCCAGCCAATAAAGACGATACTGGCGCTGATTGTGTTATTGAACATTTAGAGCTAGAAACTCAAGAAGAGCTGAGTGAGAATAAAAGTGAAACAAAATCAATCAGTACACCAGAAGACAGTGGAAAATTTTTACTAAATCGTTATAAACTAAAAAAAGTCAGAAACTTATTTTTGGATGAAAATGATGGAACAGGCGGTTTAGATGCCATTCCATATGATTTGGTAGAAAGCCCTTTGCGTTCGGCAGAAGGCTGGGTAAATGCACCAGAAGGAGCCAAAGAATTTTTCATCATTGCTTCTAATGGTCTAACCAAACGTCCTTGTCTACTGCTAAAAAATGCTGAAGGTATTTATGATACGGTCGCTGTTTATCAATCTAAAAAAGATAATGAAGCATTAGCTGTGATGAAAGAAAAAGAAATTGCCTTAAATGTTATCGATCTTGTTAATGTCGAAGGTAGGGGTGTACAAAGTAACCGCAGTTTTAAATGTTTAGAAATTGCACCAGATGGGACAAAAGTCCGTTTATATATGGGTACTGCTTTTGATATGGCAAATGATGAAAGATGGTCACCAAAATCCATGAAGCAAATTATTACTTCTGAAGCAGGTCCAGTTCCAGCATTTAGCCAAATGGGCGGTATCAATTACGAGTTTTGCAAAGAACTGCTTAATCCGTTTTGGGAAATCAATGCTAAATGGGAGTCTCAAGCCATCCATGCAGCGATTCGACAGTATGATTTAGATGCTGTATTTTCTCATACGCATTTTATTGATCATCAAGCTCATCAATATTGGAATTATGCCTGCCAGAAATCGGAAGCTCCTGATGAAAGTTTGTATCAAGAATTGATCGAAAAAGTATATCGATTTGCCGATGAATATATTGGATCTTATTTGCATTTTTTAGATGAAGGTTGGACATTATTTGTTGTTTCCGATCATGGTATTCAAATTCATGATGAACCGCTGCCAATGCTAGGCGATGGTATGGGTTGTAATATTCGTGTAATGGAAGAATTGGGTTATACTGTTCTCAAAAAAGATAATTTTGGTAATGAGTTGCGTGAAATTGATTGGAGCAAAACAAAAGCAGTTCAAACAAGGACAAGTTATATTTGGATCAATCTGAAAGGGCGTCAGCCCGAGGGCATTGTTGATCCTAAGGATAAATATATCTTAGAAGAAAAAATTATTGATGATTTATATAATTATCGTCATCCTATCAGCGGTAAACGAGTTGTTGCTATTGCTTTGCGTAACCAAGATGCTGCCATATTAGGATTAAGTGGTGAAGAAACTGGCGATATTATTTTCATGAATAAAGAAGGCTGTTGCCGCGATCATGGGGAAAGTTTATCGACTTATAAAGGATACTTTGGGACATGTATTTCTCCAATTTTTCTTGCAGCAGGTTCTGGTTTAATTCAAGATCATGCGGTGAAACGCGTTATTCGTCAAGTTGATGTAGCGCCTACAATTGCTATGCTCATGGGCGTTCGCGTTCCTAAAAATTGTGAGGGAGCGCCTATTTACCAAATTCTTGAGGACAATTGATAGTTTACCGTATTTGGTTTGTGTACAGATTATCTCAATCAATCTGTACACAAACAAATTTATT
>CATJSX010000199.1 GCA_949743265.1 uncultured Peptococcaceae bacterium | reverse complement strand
CGCTCTTTGAAAACTACACAGCACAGAAACGAACAGAAAAGCAACAGAAACGAACAATCGAGAGAGTAAGGAAAAGGTTTTTCTGAGAGAAGCAGGAAAGAGAAAGGCTTTAGGAAGCCTCATCGCAGAGGCAGAATAAAGAGAAGAAGAAAAGGAACACTATCGAAGAAGTAGGGAAGTGTTCGTTCTAAGGAAAAGGAAGTAGGTCAAACTAATAAGGGCATTCGGTGGATGCCTAGGCGCTAAGAGCCGAAGAAGGACGCGGTAAGCTGCGAAAAGCTACGAAGAGCTGCAAGCAAGCGACGACTCGTAGATATCCGAATGGGAGAACCCTATTGGAGTAATATCCAATAATCCTTAAATGAAAAAGATAGTTTAAGGAAGGCAACCCGGGGAACTGAAACATCTAAGTACCCGGAGGAAAAGAAAGAAAACTCGATACCCCTAGTAGCGGCGAGCGAAGAGGGTAGAGCCCAAACCGACTCTACGGGGTCGGGGTTGTAGGACCTTCATAAGGGATGGAGTCATAGCTGAACGGCTTGGGAAAGTCGATCGAAGAAGGTAAGAATCCTGTAAGCGAAATGGCGAAAGACTGGAAGGAATCCTGAGTACCACGAGGCACGTGAAATCTAGTGGGAATTTGGGGGGACCACCCCCTAAGGCTAAATACTCCTTAGCGACCGATAGAGAACAAGTACCGTGAGGGAAAGGTGAAAAGAACCCCGGAAGGGGAGTGAAAAGAACCTGAAACCGGATGCTTACAAGCTGTCACAGCACGATAAGAGTGTAGTGGCGTACTTTTTGTAGAACGGACCGGCGAGTTGCGCAGTCAAGCGAGGTTAAAGTGAAGAGCTGGAGCCGAAGCGAAAGCGAGTCTGAAGAGGGCGAAAGTTTGGCTGAGCAGACCCGAAACCGGGTGATCTACCCATGAGCAGGATGAAGCGTTAGTAAAATAACGTGGAGGTCCGAACCAGGTATCGTTGAAAAGATATTGGATGACTTGTGGGTAGGGGTGAAATTCCAATCGAACTCGGAGATAGCTGGTTCTCCTCGAAATAGCTTTAGGGCTAGCCTTAACTGAAGACTAATGGAGGTAGAGCACTGAATTGGCTAGGGGGCTTCACCGCTTACTGAACCATATCAAACTGCGAATGCCATTAGTTAATAGTTAGGAGTCAGACTGTGGGGGATAAGCTTCATGGTCAAAAGGGAAACAGCCCAGACCGCCAGCTAAGGTCCCAAAGTGGATGTTAAGTGGAAAAGGATGTGGGATCGCTTAGACAACCAGGATGTTGGCTCAGAAGCAGCCATCATTTAAAGAGTGCGTAATAGCTCACTGGTCCAGGGGTCCTGCGCCGAAAATGTAACGGGGCTCAAACATCGCACCGAAGCTGCGGATATGATAGAGATATGATATGGTAGGGGAGCGTTCTTAACACGGAGAAGGCATACCGGAAGGAGTGCTGGAGAGTTAAGAAGTGAGAATGCCGGTATAAGTATGCGAAAAGGCAGGTGAGAATCCTGCCCGCCGAAAATCTAAGGATTCCTGGGGAAGGCTCGTCCGCCCAGGGTAAGTCGGGACCTAAGG
>CATJSX010000198.1 GCA_949743265.1 uncultured Peptococcaceae bacterium | reverse complement strand
ACTTAGTATTCCAAGTGGTAAAGAAAAAATTACAGTAACAGCTCCATCAGCTGATACTAGAACATGGGGTTTAGCTGTATCTTTCAAAGATAAAACGCAACCTAAATTAGCTAACGGTGAATGGAAAAAAGTTATTGTAACTGATGAAGCAAAAGGTAACGATACATGGAAAGAAATCGTAGAATTTGCAAAAACTGATACAGTAAGTAAAGTAAATGTTGTAGCAGATGGTGGTAAAGTTGGTTATATCAACGTTAATGCTAATACGGTAGCGGTTACACCTGTAACCTTGCAACTGTTCTCCGATGGTACTAAAGGACCAAATGCTAAACCAGTAAGCAGCTATCCAATCAAATTGAGCACTAACAGTGCTAATATTGAATTAAGTGCTGAAACCGTTTACACTGATTACAATGGTGAAGCAACATTCAATATTGCTGGTTTAAGAGAAGGCGAATATAAAGTATACGTTGCTGTTGGTGACTACGAAGCAACATTAGTTGTAAAAGTTGGTGCTACTGCTGCTAATGAAATTACAACTATTAAATTCCCATCTAACCCAATTGCAACCGATACAGCAGTTGATGATTATGCTAATATTTTCAGATTCCAATTAACTGATGCTAATGGCAACATCGTTGCAGAAAGAGGCACAACAAAAGGCGCTGAAAATGCAACAGCAACAACACCTAATACAGATCAAGCTAAATATGTAGCTGTTGTTAAAGCTCCAGAAGCCAATAAAGTAAAAGATGCTGATGTATATATTAAGTTAGTAACTGATGGTAATAATCAGTCAAAAGATTATTATACCTTTGCTTTCAGAAGTGGTAAAAAATTCGAAGCAGAAGGCGATTATGAAGTACGTGTTGTCTTAGACAATGGTAAATCTGTAACCGTTCCTTTCACTGTTAAGAAATTTGATAAAGCAGTTAGCCTGCATATCGAATATCCAACAGAAGCTGTTGAATTAAATGCATCAACTGATGTTCCTGACATCTATTTCTTAGATGCTAACAACGTTATGAAGAAAGCTAACAATCGTGTAACCGTTGCTGCTACTGGCTATGCAGTTGCTAGTGTTGTTGAAAACGGCAAAAATGCTGGTATCATCAAAGTTAAAAATGATGAAAAATATTTAGGTCAAACCATTACCGTATCTGCTGTAGCAGAAAAAGAAAACTTAGTAGCTACCACTACCTTGACTGTTACCGACTCTGCACAATCCGTTAAATTGGATACCAATAGAGGTCAAGTCAATGCAGCTAACAGAATCGGCTTTAAATTGGTTAACTCCAATGGTCAGGCTATTGCATTAGGTAATGATACTAACATTGATGAAGTAACCTGCATTGTAACTAATGTAGAAAATCCAGATGCTAAAGTATCTTTCAGTGTTGCAGGTACAACTAAATCTGATTTGAAAAACTATGGTACTGGTGTTGTTACTTTAACTTCTAACAAAGAAACAACTGCAACTGTACAAATCATGATTAAAGTAACAAAAGCAACTCAAGCTGATGACAACAACACTGGTTTGTCCACCACTTACTACACCGGAACAGAAACCTTCACCTTCGGTGCAGAAGCAGATAAATCTGTTGTTATGACCATCGGTT
>CATJSX010000197.1 GCA_949743265.1 uncultured Peptococcaceae bacterium | reverse complement strand
TCTTCCGCTCTTCGCTCCACCAGCTTGCCTTGTATTGCCCACTGCAAAAGCGATTTCTGCATATCAACTGGAAAACGTTTATTCAGTTCTTCCAAACGATTCCACGCTTGTTCATAACGGTCAATATAGGGTAATAGCTCCTCAATTTTAGCAACAATGCGTTTTTGTTCGGCAAGAGGGGGAAGGGGAATGAGTAATTTTCTTAAAATATCGGGTTTCAATTCTTTTTGTTTAGTGGAGCCGTCACCTTTACTTTCAAGAAAAGATTGATAAGATTTAAGACAATAAAAAATATATGGCTGATGTACACTATTATTAGCACGTATAACTGTAATATGTGAGTCTGGAACAATTGATAGATTTCGAGGATTATCTGTATTTTTAAAAATTCCTATTCGTCCTAATGTTCCAGCGCCAGTTGAATTTACTACAATATCTTGATCATACAAAAATTCTATATTCGGGTATTTTATCAATACTGATTCATCAAGATATTGCGCTAATTCCATATCAATTTTCCCCGCTTTTGTATTACATTTTTGCGCAAAAACAAGTGTAGTACTTGAAATTGTGTATTTAGGTGATTTTCCACGTTTTATATTTTTTTGCACAATGTCATCAAGATATACCCATTTCCAACTTTCTGGAATCTTAAAAGGTTTTTCCTCTTCCGCAATTTCCGGCAAGGGTTTTTCCTTTTTAATCTTCCCTTCTTTAATTAATCGTTGCTTTTCTGCTTGAATCTGCCAATACAACTCCTCCGCCGTTCCTTCCTCTGGTCTTTGCTCTACCAGCTTGCCTTGTATTGCCCATTGTAAAATACTGTTTTTTAACTCTTGCGGCGTCATGACAACGTTCCTCCCAAAATAGCGGCGATTTCTGCCAGCACTTGGTCAATTTCGCTGTTTAATGCCGCTCGTTGTTCCTCATATTGATGAATGAGTTCCAGCGGCGGCAAAATTTTTTCTTCCTCATGGGGATAGCCGCATTGATCAAGATTGTAATTTAATTCTTCGGTTAATTGCTGATAGGTGAATTTTTTGGCTTTAGCAAAACCATCAACCATCAATTCCCGTCGGTCATGCCACCAGTTGACAGCCGACGCAAAATGATCTGATTTCATGGGCTTGGTTTTGCTGAAATGCTTATATTCTTCCGGCATATCCAGCCGATAGAACCATGTTTCTTGGGTAGGACCGGTACGGTCAAAAAACAAAATATTGGTAGTAATGGACGTATACGGCGCAAAAACGCTGCTGGGCAGACGAATAATGGTGTGCAGATTAAACTCTTTCAATAATTTCTTTTTGATATTGATTTTGGCGTTATCGGTGCCAAAGAGAAAACCGTCGGGCAGAATGACCGCCGCCCGTCCATTGGGTTTCAAACGGTACATGATAAGCACCATAAGATCCGCCGTTTCGCTGCTGGTCAGATCGGCGGGAAAATTATCTTTGATCGCCTTGATTTCGCTGCCGCCGTAAGGTGGATTCATCAAAATAACATCGAAGCGCTGTTCGTCCGTATAATCCAATACTTTATGTCGCAAAGCATTATCATGATAAATTTGCGGCATATCCAAATCATGCAGCAGCATATTGGTCACACACAGCATATAGGGAAATTGCTTTTTTTCTATGCCG
>CATJSX010000196.1 GCA_949743265.1 uncultured Peptococcaceae bacterium | reverse complement strand
GGATTTATTAGGACAATTGGAGCGTTTATTAGTAAGCAAAAAAACAGAAGAATAAAATAAAAAAGCGGTAGGAGCGAATCCTGCCGCTTTTTTTCATTTAAGATAATGCATAATATTGTTTGGTGAAGTTTACAAACGCTTCTCCCGCCGGTGTCAAGGAAGCATTTTGGGCGATAGCTAAACAGACGGTAAAACTTAAGTCTTCGCGAAACTCTATGGTTGCTAGAGAAGAAGAAGGCAGTGAAGCGACATTTTCGCCATGAATGATTTTCGTAGAAATGCCTATTCCTTGTCCATTGGCAAGGGCTTGCGTATATAGTAGAAAATTATTAGTACTGCAAGATATATTATAGGCGCCGAAACTTGCAAACAATCGCAAGAGGATATCGTCTTCATCTTGCGGTTGTGGTTTCAGCATGACTAAAGGATGCTGAATAAATTTTTTTAGTGAAATGCTTTTTTGTTTGCTGACTGATGAATGTGTACTAGCAATACAAAGATAACGATCTTTAAATAAAGGATAAGTTATAACTTCATCAAGGTAAGGTTCATAAACAAATTGGAAGTTACGATTATTAAAAAGCTGTATAAACGCTACGGATTGCGGATGCAGTACTAATTGTTTTAACGTATAATGCGGATCATATTCGTGAAAGCGCAAGGCGATTTGTGAATATTGTTTTTGAAAAGCAGCAGATAATGGTCTTAATAAGGCTGTATTGGTTACAGGCGTTCCATAAACGTGCAGTTCACCGCGCAAAATTTTTTCGGTTTGTAGTTGACTAATGCATTGCTGAGCGTCAGCAAATTCAGCAACGATACGATGCGCAGCGGCAAGCATAATTTGCCCCGCTTTGGTGAGTTCTAATCCTTTAGCGCTGCGAATAAATAGCTCAGCGCCCAATTCATCTTCCATTTGATGCAATATTTTGCTGATATTTTGATGTGAAGTGTGCAAACGGGGAGCCGCTTTTTTGATAGAACGAGTTTCTGCTAGACAGATTAAGTAGTTTAAATGTTCTATGCGCATGGTAAACCTCCTTACAAAATTTTTATTTACATCAAGTATTCTCCATAAATATTTCGTTATCCTGTCAGCTAAATGATTTATTTGGTGATTAGCCTGCCTTTTATCTCAATATCATGATAGGCAGAGGTTGTTGATTTAAGGGGCAATAGATTGTTGCATCAAACAGAAAATGTGAAATAAATAGATTGTATGCAAACAATAAAAAGCAAACTATAATAAATTCATCAAGAAAGTTGATTTGAAAAATTTAAAAGGAGAGTGTTTCAAAATGACTAAACAGTACACAGACAAAGTTTTGCTTCTAGGTGTTGATGGATTAGACCCCACTTTGACAAGAAAATTCGTTGATATGGGATTACTGCCAAACATCAAAAAATATATTGATAATGGCGCTCAAAAAAGAGATCTCAAATTGCTTTGCACGCCGCCAACCATTACGCCGCCATTATGGACGACATTGGCAACAGGGGCTTTGCCGGTTACTCATGGCATTACTTGTTTCTGGCGGCAGGATCCGGTACGTTTGGATACGGCTGGCTACAATTTGGATTCTCGCTTATGTCAGGCGGAACCTCTTTGGAATGCTACTGCCGAAAGCGGTTTAAAAACTTTAGTTTGGCATTGGCCCGGCTCATCTTGGCCGCCAACTTCCGACAGTCCAAATTTACATGTTGTCGATGGAACTCAGCCGGCCATGGTCAATTCTGGCGTCGCTAAAGTAGAAGGCGAAAAAATGGTTTTGGCCAAAGACACATTAAAAACTGTTCAATTTAAACCAGCGGCTACGACTAATACGGGCGCAGGCTGTGTTATTGAAGATATCCCTGAAGCTGACGATACCTTTGATACCAACAGCATTTTGGGCGGCGAAGGCGGCATGAGCATGACGAACATTATCTTAAAGCAATCCGATGGTGAAGATGGTGTCGAAGATGTTGCTATTGATTTGTGCAATTCGCCCATCAAAGATGCGGTTGATTGGGCAGATGCACCGAAAGACGCCAAAGAATTTTATGTGGTAACGTCTAATGGTCTGGTACGTCGTCCCTGCTTGATCTTAAAAAATGACGAAGGCAAATATGATCGTATTGCTTATTATCACAGCAAAAAAGATACTGAACCCATCGTTGTTTTGAAAAAAGATGATTATACTGTTGGTATAGTTGATGAAATGCTCTATAAAGATCAAAACGTTATGGCTAATCGCAATATGTTACTGATGGATGTAGCGGAAGATGGCAGTATGGTACGTCTATGGATGAGCAAAGCTTTTGATATTGCCCATGATACCCTGTTCCATCCGAGAAGTTTGTATAAGGAAGTAATCGAAAATGTTGGCTATATTCCGCCGAATCCTACTTTTGGCGGCAAAGATCTGGAAATTGTCAACAGAGTTATGCTGCCTACTTGGGAAGCGGCTTGCCAATGGCAAGCTAAAGCTATCAATCGTTTGATCAGTGTTAATCATTATGACGTGGTATTTTCTCATATTCACAATGTTGACGCTAATGGTCATATGTTCTGGTATTATGGCAAAAATCGTCCAGTGATGAACAGGATGGAAGAAAAAGGTTATCAAGAGGCAATCAAAGAAGTTTATTTACAAACGGATCGTTATTTAGGTGAGTTTTTGCACTACTTAGATGAAGGCTGGACGGTGATGATTTTCTCCGATCATGGCTTGTTGACGCCAGAAGAAGAAGAAAAACCGTTGATTGGCGACGCTTTTGGCTGCAATGTTGTGGTCATGCAGGAATTGGGATTTACTGTCTTGAAAAAAGATGAAAACGGCAATAATTTGAAAGAAATTGATTGGGAAAAAACAAGAGCTGTAGCAACTCGTGGCGGACAAATCTATATCAATTTGAAAGGCAAATATCCTACTGGTATTGTTGAGCCGGCAGATAAATATGAATTGGAAAGAGAAATCATTGATGCTTTATATGGTTATCGCTTAAATGGCAAGCGTGTGATTTCGGTTGCTATGCGCAATAAAGATGCCGTTAATTTAGGCACCGGCGGTGAACAATGCGGCGATATTCTGTACTGGCTGGAAGAAGGCGTTAATCGGCTGCATGGCGATGCTTTGCCAGAAGTTAACGGCTATGAAGATACTTGCGTAACGCCTATTTTTATTGCCGCTGGTAAAGGTTTAAAGAAAGGCTATGATTGCCAAAGAATTATTCGACAAGCAGATATGGCACCAACGATTGCACATATGTTGGGGATTAGAATGCCGAAGCAATGCGAAGGCGCTGTTATCTATCAAATTTTGGAAGATTTTATGGACTAAGTCTATGAAAGCATGATTTGTTAGACAGGCAAAAAGGCACAAAAAAGAGCCGACAAACGGCGAAACTTCGTCGTTTATCGGCTCAAAATAGACCGTCTAATAAACTATAGTTTGTTAGACAAATTAATTTTGTTGAAATACTGTATGAGCGAAGTCGGTTTGAAAAAGGTCGGTCATTTTTATAAGATAGGTAAGGAGATGATATGAATGGCAACAGAAGCTATAACAAAAAAGAAGATAGATTTATTATATGTGCATATTGCTGTTATGCTCATATTGATTATTGGATTCAATTTCTTGCCGCCTTTTGGTTCAATAACAGAAATGGGAATGAAGCTGATAGGCATCTTTTTAGCTATGCTTTATGGGTGGTCGACTTGTGGAATGCTTTGGACCAGTTTATTAGGAATGGTTTCGCTGGCGTTATGTCAAGCGTTGCCGATGGCAGATTTTTTAGCGATGAGTTTTGGCAATGAAACATTAGTTTTTATTTTGTTTATTTTTTTCTTTACTGGGGTCATTGATGAAGTTGGGTTAATCAATTATATTGCCAATAAAATGATTAGTTTTAAGTTTTTGAATGGCAGACCGTGGCTATTTTCAGCATTTCTATTGGTTGGCGCTTATATTGCCGCTACTTTTGTCAATATGTTTGCTGCTATCATTGTTTTTTGGGGAATTATTTATATTGTTGCTGAGCGATTTTTGTTTTCTAAAAAAGAAAGTTATCCAACGTTGATGATTGTGGGCGTTATTTTAGCTAGTTCAGTGGGCGGCGCTGTTATGCCATATAAACCGGTGCCTATGGTGGTATTAAAAGCATACAGTATGGCAGCTAATGTGTCGATGGATTTTTTTAAGTATATTTGTTTTTCATTGCCAATAACCTTTTTGATCATGATTTTTTATGTGTTGTTATGTCGTTTCGTTTTTCGACCAGATATTAAAGAATTGTATAAGATAAGCGTTGATTTTGCAGATCCGCAGGCACTTATCTTAAATAAACGACAGAAAATTGCCATATTATTTTTGCTAGCGTTCATTTTTCTAATGATTGCTCCCAGTATTTTGCCTAAAAACTGGTTTTTAGCCATTATTATCAGCCGTTTGGGAAATGCAGGTTGTTTATTTGTTTTGCTAATTTTGATGCATTGGGTAAAATTAGAAGGAAAACCTTTGATTGATATGCATAAAATGGCAAGACATATTCAATGGGATATGTTCATTATTATGTGTTTTGTCATTCCTTTTGCTTCTATTTTTACCTCTGATGCAACGGGAATCAAGCCGTTTATCGTACAAAGCATGCAACCAATTTTGGTGGGACGATCGCCGATTATTTTTATTGTTTTAACGCTGTTCATTGCTACTCTGCTGACGAATTTTGCTAATAATATGGTTGTAGGCGCGGTGTTTGCTACGTTGATTTTTACTATTGGCATGGGCGTTGGTTTGGACGTAGCGCCAATCATAGCTGTTTTAGTGGTTTGTGTTAACTTAGCATTAGCAACACCAGCGGCGTCGCCTTTGGCTGCCATGATGTTTGCCAATACGAATTGGTGTAAAGCTAATGAGCTCTATAAATATGGCATTTTGATTGTAGCGCTGGGGTTTATTTTTACTATCTGTGTTGGCTTATTGTGGGCGCAAGTGATTTACTAATTCACTAAGGCGTGCTTTAGTTTAAAAGGAAAAAGAAACAGGCGCCAAACTGTCTCTTTTTCCTTTTAAACTGGGTTTATTGATAAGCCAACGTTTTGAGAATATCAGCAATACCGGCAGACATTGCGGACAGCGACTGATTTTGATGAATGAGGAAACCGAAAATTGTTTTAATATCGTCAGTTATTTTGATATTGACGATATTGTTATTGGTATTGGCAACAAGCGGTTCTTTTTGGGAAATGGTTTTGATAGCAACCGCCAGTCCCGCGTTAACCATTTCGGCTGCCAATAGGCTGTTTTCTTCATAGATAATTTTTCGCGGCTTGCCGAAATGTTCAACAATAGAAATAATAGAATATTCGTTACTGTGACTATAGGTAATTAGCGGATAATCTAATAACGTCTTTAATGAAATGGTTTTGTAAACAGAGATAGGCAATTTGGTACTGACTTGACAGAAATAGTGATATTCTTGTAAGGGATAAAAGAGTAGCCGTTTTTCATCAAATTCATAAATGTTTTTGCCATTGACGAAACTTAAGTTAGTTAATGCAATTTCAGCGGTATGGTCTAGGATTTTAGCTAATATGTCATGATAATTGCTGTAGTCAATGACAATATTAAGCTCAGGAGCAGCTAAATAGATTTGCGCCAACAGATTAGGGACGAAATGCCCTAGCGCCCTAGTTGAGAGCAAATGAAATTCGCCGCTTAAACTGTTTGATTGCGGCTGCTTTTCGCTGAGCGTTTCCAATTCTGCCAAAAAGATTTCAGCTGCGTTGAGTAATCGCTGACCTTTTTCTGTAGGAACGACGCCATAACGAGAGCGTTTCAACAGTTTGACATTCAATTCTTCTTCTAAATGAATCAATGAGCGGCTCAACGCTTGCGGTGAAATATGCAATTTTTTGCTGGCGCTGTTGATTGAATGTTCTTGGATTACGGTTTTTAGATAGTAGAACTGTTCAATGCGCATAATAATCCCTCCGCTAACAGGTGATTTTTTATCATTATAGCAATATTTATGGTCTTTTGCTACGTTATTTTGTCATAAAACAAAGACGAGAGAACCTAAAAGATCTCTCGTCTTTGTTTTTTAGTCAAATAAACCATAAATCAAGCGTACATAACTGATGCCAACGGTAAGGAAAGTTATTGCCCAAACGATGAAGGTAGCAGAAGTCGCTTTGTAAAGCCATTTGCCGTCTATCCATTCATTCATACCAAAGACCATGCCGACTTGACCGCTGGCTGATGGCGTCAGAATAGCCAGATGCATGGCAATACATAACAGCGCTACCAGTATCCATGGATTGATACCTAATGGTTCAGCGAAGGCAACAACAATATTCATGAATAAAAAACCCATGATCATGTTGTTGAAAAAATTAGTCAAAAAGAAAAGCATACCAGCAAAAATGACCATAAAAATAAATGGCGAATGGCCCCCTAAAATTGGCGTTAAAAGCTGTACGATGAAAGCATTGATACCTGTTGCTGGATTAGACAGTATGGGCGAAAGCAACATAATAACCACCATCATAAATACAGCGTCCCAAACGATAGCGTCTTTAGCAATGGCGCCGAAATTCATAATGGGTTTTTGGTCAATCCGGATAATGGACAGCGCTAATATTGCTGAAAGGGCAATACCGGAAAATCCCATTTTTTCCAAAACCAGTTTGAGAATATTATCATCAGACAGAAAAGTTGGCAGCAATAACGCTAAAATAATCATAATAAAAACAGCAATAGTAACTTTTTGTTTATTGCCTATTTCGGCATCGCCGATTAAAGATTGCGTATCAATTTCTTTTAATTGGCTAATATCAGGTTTGAATAAAAATTTGCTGATTAAAAAATATTCGCTAAAAAGTAATAGCGTAACAGGAATGACAGCGAGCATATAAATCGCCAGATTAGCGTTGCCGCTTTGCGGCGACATGCCTTGAAAAGAGCCAATCATAATTAGCGCTGTTCCGTGAAACGGCAGAATAAAAGAGCCTAGCGTAACGCCAACAATGGTGCCGAACATCATCAGATTGACATAAGGCGTATGCGGTTTAAAATCATAGCTTTTAAAAATACTATACCACATGCCCCAAACTAGGAACATAGCGATAAAGTTATTGCTCAGCGCGGTGACAACATAAGCGACAAAACACATCATGGCAGAGAATGCCCAAGGTCGTCCCTGTAAAAATTTACGTTTTAACAGCCATGCGGCAAAAATTTTCGTTATACCCAATTCATTCATTAGACCGACGACAACGAACATTAACAGAGCAAAAATGACAATATCGTTGCCGAATCCTTGGACAACAATTTGGCTGACCGTATAAAGACCTGTATAGCCTAAAGCGACCATTGCCATAAGACTGGGAATTAAAAGACCATAAAAACCCCAACCATAGATTAAACCGGCAAATATGCAAAGAACGTTGATGCCTTCTTGACTCAGCGTACTAAAAGGTTTGATAAAATAATGAACAATAAACATTAAAAAGAAAATAATAGCAAAATGCAGCCACCATGGATCGAATTTTTTCTTATTTGTTGCTTCGGTCATGCTGCTTTCCTCCTTTTGAGGGCGTATGGGATAAAAATTTATTCCATACGCCTTGATGATTTTGCTTAAAGTTGGCGTTCGATGATTTGATGGACGATAGCTCCTTCGCTTTGGCGAGGCTGACGAACCCCCATAACATAGGCCAAAGTGGGTGCAACGTCAACTTGACGAATTACTCGCTGGGTGTATAAACCCGATTTAAAGCCCGCTCCGGCGGCGACAAAAATCGGTGATACGGAAGTATCCGCATAGCCCAGCGTTGTAGCGAGAGAATCGCCATGACAGCGGTTGGTACCTTCATTGGTCCAATAAATCAAATCGCCTGTTTCTGGACCGTCTAGTCCCAATAACGCAGCGTCTTTATTGCGCAGTACGATAGAAACGACGCGATTGTTGTGTTCATCTCGATAATTATACAGATCGTTAATCAGTTGTTCTTCTACGGTATATTTGTCTTCAGGCTCAATAATGCCGTATTTGTCGCGCCCTTTGATATTAAGCCAAATAAAACTGCCGCGTGTAGCTACTGCTTTTGTTTGCGTCCAATCAATTTCTTTCTTTAGTTTGCCTTCTGCTGTTTTCTTCAAAGCAGTATAACCTAATTTAAATAGAATACCAACATTAACTCCCAACGGATCGCCTAAAAGGGCTGGATCTTCTTCGTAGCGAGTCAAAAGCCCATGGTCGGAAACGATGACCATCGCCCAACCTTCGTCGAGCAAATGCAGAAATTGTCCGAAATAACGATCGGTATCCTCATAAACTTGCGCCATAAATTCTTGGAAAACGACTTCGTCAACGTTTTTATATTGGCGGTTTTTGCCCCACATCCAGAAATTATGCCCCTGACAGTCAATATTGTGCAAATGAGAAAAAACAATATCATAGTGATTTTCCTGGATCAAATAATTGATGGCGTCTCCCTGCCATTGACGATAATATGACCAGCCGGGCAAATGATGAGAGCGGACAATTTCAGGATCATCGCCAGTGCCGCTGGGAATGGGCGGAACATAACCGATATTGTCGATAACTTGGCCATATAAAGAACGAGGGTAAAATAAAGCGTCCTTAGAATAATCCATAGCATTGCCAATCAATAAACGGACTTTGGAGCCGTCGGGAGCAATTTCTAGCAGGTTGTACATTCTGTTGACGGGTTTGGTTTGTTCCCCCAAACTATATTGATCAACCACTGCAAAGTCAGCGTGATTAACGCCTTGTAATTTGGCTAAGGGCTGCGGTGATTTTTTGTCTTGATAAATTAAAACCGTATCATAAACGCCTTGGTCATTTTTGACGACTAACGCCCATCGGCGAATATAGCCTTTAACAAGAGAAAAAACAAATTCTTTGGCTTCTGCTGGAGAATCCAACCAACCAGAAGCGTCTTTTAACGGAGTAAAAACATAGTCTTTGCTGTCTTCCTCCATACTGCCTTCGCCATCAGTCAAAGTTAGCATGATATTCGTTACAGGTTCCACACTGAAAGAAATAGCAGAGATGTCGCTGGCTTCGCCGTCAACTTCCAAACCGTCAATGATGCAGCCCGCACCGGCAGCTCCTTCCTTATGGCTGTTGACAGACAGCGTTTCGTAAGTTGGCGCAGCTTCTATGACGTAAGTTCCGTCGCATAAAGAAACGCCCATGTTGATGCCTGCCGGTTGAGAGCCGTCGACAACATGCAGATTTTCACTCTCAGAAGTAGGTGGCCAGCTAGAACCCGGCCAATGCCAAACCAGCGTTTTTTTGCCGGCTTCGGCGAAGACATTCCAAAGTTGTTCCGCTTGACAGCGATTGGAATCTAAATTGTAGTCGATGGCATCCAAATGATCGGGATCTTGTCGCCAAAAACAAGTAATGCTGTGGGTGTTAGGGTAAGCTCCAGTGGCTAATGTCGTCCACATGGGCGGCGTGATGGTTGGGTGTGCGCCTAAAAGAACTAAGTCTTGACGACAAACACCGCGCTTGATGATTTCTGCCAAGTTGGGCATACGTCCCGCATCTACATATTTGCGGCTCAAACGTGGGTCCATGCCGTCTACTCCTAAAATAATAAGTTTTTGTGCTAATGATGGTGTATTCATTGTGTTGACCTCTTTTCTTATCTCAATGAAGGTATACCTTGTAATTTTAATTATAATGATTTTTAATAAAATTCATATCACTTCATCTTTGGCTGAAAGGACTTTTTATCAACCAAAAGATTCATTTGGACATAAAAATAGCGGATATGTATAAAATGTTCATTAAATTAGTTAAACAATTGCCAGCAATGGCGGGTACGATGAGGCGCTATATTGAAAAAGAAATTACTGCAACTGAAAGTTGCCGTAAAATGCAGAAAATAACGGATGCTTTACATAAATACAGCAAATAGATACAATTCTATTAAAGAAATGATTAGACATGGCCATAACTAATCGCTTTGACAATAACAGCAACTGTTCAGGATATGAGGAGGAGATTTTGATGCAGCGAAAAGCATTATCGGAGAAAATTATTGTTTTGGGTGTTGATGGTATGGATCCTCGTTTAACCAAAAAATATTTAGATCAAGGGATCATGCCTAATTTACAAAAATATTTGGCACAAGGTTCAGCGCGAGAAGATTTGGTATTATTAGGCGGCGTTCCAACCATCACGCCGCCTATGTGGACCACGCTTTCTACCGGTGCTTATCCTAATACGCATGGCATTACTTGTTTTTGGAGCCAGCATCCGGAGAAATTAGATACTTTTGTTTATGCCAACGACTCTAAAAATTGTCAGGCCGAGCAACTTTGGGATGTCTTCGCCGAAGCCGGCAAAAAAACGTTGGTTTGGCATTGGCCAGGCTGTTCTTGGCCGCCTACTTCTGAGAGCGAAAATCTCCATGTCATTGAAGGTACACAACCTAGCGCCATCAATTATGGAATCGGTGTTATTGACAAAGCGCACTTGCTGTATATTGATGAAAAATATGTTCAGACA
Source organism: uncultured Peptococcaceae bacterium (assembly GCA_949743265.1). Taxonomy (GTDB): domain Bacteria; phylum Bacillota; class Peptococcia; order Peptococcales; family Peptococcaceae; genus CATJSX01. Next base: position 15,698 of record CATJSX010000196.1, on the reverse strand, counting down.
CAAGAACATGAATTTGAAGGCGTTAAAATGAACGGCGCTGGCTGCATCGTTGACGGTATGGAAGTTGAAGATGATGCTGGCGATGCAGGTGACGTCATGAAAAGTTTGTCTATGCCGGAACCTCGTCCTATTTCCATGAATCCTTTTGAAGGAGAATGTCATAATTTTGATAATCGTGTGCCTTTTTATGTAGAAGTTCCGTTAAAAGAAGCCAAAGGCTGGGCGATGGAGCGTGAAGGCGATAAAGAATTTGCCTTGATGTTTTGCGAGGGCAGAGAACGACGCTTAGGTTTATTTCGGAAGAATGCAGAAGGCATTTATGATACAGTAGAACTTTATCATACCAAAAAAGATACGACGCCTATGGCTGTCTTAAAAAATAATGACTATGTTGAAACGATTTTTGATGAGCTACTGGACGCGCATGACCATAAAGTCAAAGCAACGCGAAGCGTTATTGCTGCGGATATGGATCCCACGGGTACTGGATTAAAACTTTGGGTTGGCAATGCCAACAAAGTGGACTGCAACGCTTTATTCGCGCCGCATCGTCTTTATAATGAAGTTATTGAACGAGCTGGTTATATTCCCAGCGTTGAATTAGGCAATAATCTGGGCGGCGTGCCGCATTTGTTGGAAGCTTTTATGCATCGTTCATGGCGGGCGTATGGCGATTGGCAAGCCAGAGCCATCAATCAATTGATTGAAGCTGAAGGCTATGAAATCGTTTTCAGTCATTACCATAATATCGATAATTTTGGTCATACTTTTTATGATTATCACAATACGTTTGGCGATGCTGTTTTAGACGCTGAATATGAACGATTATTCCAAGAATTGTATAAAGATACTGATCGCTATTTGGGTGATTTTCTGCCGTTGTTAGATAACGGCTGGACGGTAATTATTACTTCTGATCACGGTTTATTGTGCAAAGAAGAGCCAGGCATTTGCCCCGGTATTGGCGATGGTTTTGTCATCAATACCACCATTATGCGTCAGTTGGGCTATACCGTGATGAAACGTGATGAAAACGGCAAGGAACTGCGCGAAATCGATTATACCAAAACCAAAGCGGTAGCTTCCCGCGGCAATCATATTTATCTTAATCTCAAAAGCCGTTATGATTATGGAATTGTGAGTGATGAAGAACAATATGAATTGGAAAGACAGATCATTAGCGATTTGTATAATTATCGCAATGAAGAAGGCAAGCGCATTATTGGCTTGGCTATTCGCAATCAAGAAGGCGCGCTTTTGGGCTTGAGCGGCGATAAATGCGGCGATATTCTTTACTGGCTGGAAGAAGGGTTTAACCGTGTGCATGGGGATTCGCTTTCCACGCTGAAAGGTTATGCCGATACAAGCGTATCGCCAATCTTTATCGCCGCTGGCGCAGGCGTCAAACATGGTTATTATACCAATCGTGTTATCCGTCAAGTCGACGTAGCGCCGACAATGGCAGTATTAGGCGGCGTTAGAATGCCTCGAGAATGTGAAGGAGCAGTTGTCTATCAAATTTTAGCCGAAGAATTTTAGGGAATAGTTTCATGACGTCGGTCGTCAAAACTGTACCGATGTCATGATAACAAAAACTAGAGGAGGGAATTATCATGACCAACAGTAGAATGCGCTATATACATTTTGTTATTATGTTTTTATTGACTGCTATGATTTGTTTTTGTCCGCCTTTTGGCGCTATTACACCTTATGGCATGCGGGTTTTAGGCGTTTTTGTTGGTGTGCTGTACGGCTGGATTTTTATCGATTTAATTTGCCCTAGTATTTTCGGTTTTGTTGCTTTAGGCGTAACCAAAGTAACAACTGTTACGGCGGCTTTATCTGCTGGTCTTGGCAACCAGCAGTTGATCATGATCTTAGTGACCATGGTTTTTGCTGGTGCGTTAGATGAATCGGGTTTGACGGATTATATTGGTACGGCATTATTGAAAAAGAAAATTTTTCGCAAAAGTCCATGGCTATTGATTGCTGGCATTTTGCTTATTGCCTATATTTTGAGTATATTTGGCGCGGCAATGGCAGCAACCTTTTTATTGTGGTCGGTTGTGATTCGCATTGCCGATTTTTGTGGTTTTTCCAAGAAAGATCCGCTGATTTCTTTTTGTATTATTGCGATTTTGATTGCATCATTTAGTGGCGGTGGCTTAATTATACCTTTTCATGGTGGACCTTTGATTTATGGTGGATTTTTCACACAGGCGACAGGCATCACTATTGCTTATATTCCTTTTATTATTTATGGTTTTGTAACTACTGCGCTAATGAGTGTTTTGCTTTTTATTGGAGCAAAATATTTATTAAGATTAGATGCTTCGCGCTTTATGTTGCCAGATGAGCTTGCCTTAGAATTAGAGAAGAAGCAAGCGACGAAACAACAACGAATCAGCATGGCGCTGCTTATTATTTTTATGTGCGCTTTACTGTTGCCAGAATTGTTGCCCAATCTTCCGGGCATGGATTTCTTGTCAAAATTAGGATTAGTGGGCATTAGTGCTATTATCATTTTAATCATGAATTTTATCACCATAGAAGGACAACCATTGATTGATCTGACGCAGACTTTCGTTAAACACGTACAATGGCCGTTACTACTTCTTTTGGCGGTGACGTTTCCTTTGGCAGATGCGATGAAATCAGCCGATTCAGGCATTATGGCAACGGTTAGCCAATCGTTAACGCCTATTGTTGCTGATATGGGCGCTGTACCGTTTATGATTTGCAGCATGGTGATTTTAGGGCTGATTACACAAGTCACGCATAATATCGTTTTGGGCGCTATGTTTATTCCTTTTCTTTGTCCGTTGTGTGCGCAAATCGGCGGCAACCAAATTACGCTTTGGTTTATGATTTATTTGACGCTGAACGCCGCTTATGTGACACCAGCTGCCAGTATGCAGTCTGCTATGGCACATGGGCATGAAAGAATGGACAAAAAATACGCCTATCTTTTCGGAATAACTTATTTGGTGATTAATTGGCTTGTTTTGTCTATCGTAGGGATTCCGTTGGGGAATTTATTATTCTAAATATACGAAAACACCGTCATTTCATGGGAAATAATGAAATGACGGTGTTTTTTGGGATAGCGCAAGGCATTAAATATTGGTTTTGCAATAGTGTTGGAGGAATTCGTCAATTAAAGCCTCATGACACCGAGAGTAAATAGCAATAAAAAGCATTAAGGGTTGATTTTGATCTGCCAGCGGAATAAGGGTAAAATCTTTTTGAAAAAAATAATCATATTCTTTGAGCGTATAGAGACCAAAACAACTTTTTTGTTTTTTTAGCAAGGTTTTTTGTTGCTCAAAACTGTCCATAGTAAATTTGACATGTGCAGTATTGTATTTATGAATGGTTTCTGGCGACAGATACGACGTGTAGGTAAAAGAAACGCAAGAAAATTGTTGGCGATCTTCTATGGTCAATATTTTTTTGGCAGATAGGGGCGATTTATGATAAACGCAAGCATATAGTAATCGCTGATCGAGAATGCGGCAGACGAGCTCGCGCTGAGCTAGCAATTCAGTTAATTCGGAAGGGATATCATTGCCATTAGTGATTAAATTAGTTAAACCCAACATAGTAGGGGCGAAAACTACTTCATGAAAAATTTTTTCTGCCGTGACGGTATGCAGTGTTAAATCAAGCCGCGTATGAATGGATTGCAATTTTTGAATAAAGGCTAAAAATGGCGGTGTAATGTAACGCGGAATAGTATACAGCGTCAGCGTGCCTTCCAATTTTTGTTGCGGGCATGTGTGATAAGACGCCAAATCACGGTTTAAGATTTCATGTTCATGTAAAACAGAATGAGCGAATTGACAAACTCTTTCGCCAGCAGGCGTCAGTTTGGCGCCTTTGTTTGAGCGTTCAAAAAGAGTGACTGATAATTCGTTTTCTAAGGCTTTTAGCGATTTGGAAATCGCTTGATGCGAAATAAAAAAATGATTGGCAGTTTGTGTGATTGAGCCGGTCATTTGCAAAGTAAGCAAATAACGCAGTTGATCCAAGTGCATAAGATAATCTCCTTCTGTCGGTTTATCGTTATAGAACTAACTTAATGATAGCGGATTTCGTTAAAAAAGTAAATATAATGATAGGTCAGGGCAATTGCTTACGACATTATGCCCCAACTAAAAAGCCTAAACGACTTGTTAGATATAATACCAGAACCACACAAAGTAAATGCTATCAAGCACAACCTAAAAGATAGCATCTTCATAGCCCTGCTTAGCGTCATCTGTAATGCAGACAACTACGTTGGTATGCAAATATTTGGCGAAACTCATGAAGATATACTCAAACAATTCCTCGAACTTCCCCTCCCATGATACCTTCGATGACGTATTCTCTGTCATAGCCCCCATCCAATTTTCAGAATGCCTCTCCCAATGGCTCCATGCCCTACATACCGAGCTCAAAGAAGCGGGGCTAGTTGCCATAGATGGCAAAATCATCTGCAGAAGCAAAAGATAAACCAAGAAAGCCACCCATGTCATTACCGCCTTCTCCAGTGAGCTGCAATTAGTACTAGGGCAACTAGCCGTTGATGAGAAAAGCAACAAAATCACAGCCATCCCCCAACTGCTCAAACGCTTTGGCGTAAAAAATAAAACCATAACGATTGACGCTATGGACACACAAAAAGAAACAGAAGCATTAGGGATAAAGAGGAAATATTAGGGGATAAAGAACGAACTGCATTGGGTGTTAGATGTAACATTCAGGGAAGACAAATCCAAAGAATAGTGTAGTAAATAGGAATATTTCGAGAAAACAGGCATTACCATTGATGAAGAACGACACGCCAGTAGAAGGGAGTATGAAATCCAAGAGATTGCGTTGTGGGTGGGATATTGGCTTTACGTATTTTGGGTATTGAGATTTCGTAAGCGATTTTCCTGTATATCTCCACGGAAATCAATTTTCAAAAAGGCATAAGTAAGATATAATAAAAACATGGATAGAACAACATTAATTGACTTCTTTGAAAAAGTGGAAACTACAGAAGAATATAATGGATATTTTTGCAGTATTGCAGAAGCAGTCAGCATTGTCGTACTCGGGAGCCTGTACAGTTTTAAAAATATCAGCCAAATCCATCAATGGGCGAAAAGTGAACGTGTAAGAGAATCTTTGAAGGATAAGTTTGCAATCAACCACATTCCATGCTACTACTGGCTCTTGGTGCTGTTAAAAATGGTAAAAACAGATATTCTCTGAACCAATATCTGACGAGACGGGCTTCCCAGTTTCTGCCCAAAGACCAAAGCCGGACGACCATTTCTGTTGGATGGAAAAACAATCCATTCCACAACAGGGATGAAGAATATGAGCAGTCCGCTGCACATTATCAGCGCCCAGATCTGCGAAGTGGGTATTACCCATGGCATCCGAAACTGTACAAGCCAAGAGCAATGAGATTCCAGTGATGTAGGAACTGCTGAAGAAAATGAACATTGAGGACTGTCCGGTTGTTGCAGATGCGCTAAACTGCCAGCAGAAAACGGCGGAAGAAATCATTCATGAAAATGGTGATTACTTATTGGATGCAAAAGGCAACCAGCCGAATCTGATGGAAGAAGAACTCTCAGGCTATGTAAAGGACGAACTGCTGCGAGAGAGCATGGATTGCAAAAGTATAACAGAAAAAATCGTGACCAGATTGAAATCCGAACCGCATATTCTACAAGCGATATCTCATGGCTGTATGAGAAAGAAAAGTGGAAAGCGCTAAAATGTATCGGTGCAATAAAAACGGAATTTGAGAAAGACGAAAGAATGGCACTATTATATCTCCAGCCGAGAACTTTCAGCGGAAGAACTGCTTCGTCATGCCCGGATGGAGTGGGCAGTAGAAACGATGCATTGGTTATTGGATATTCATTATGGTGAAGATTACTGCCGTATAGAAAACAGAACAATCCCGAAAAATCTGAATCTGCTCCGTAAATTCTCCATCAGTCTGTTGAGACAGTATAAGATAAGAACCGCTGGTATATCTATACGATTTATTGCATTAAGTCATGCTTTGCTATATAATAAACTATAAATGATTATACATAATGCAACAAACATTCGCCAATAAAACGTTTAATCTTAATTGATTCTTTTGTTGAATCGATTTTCTACTTTCTCAAATTCATACAAAGTCCACGCAAATATGGATGTTCTCACAAAGAATAAATTTTCAATTAAACGGATACATCATTATCTTTTAATTCTACATCTATCCAGCGAAAGGAAGAAAATATATGAATACAGTCCAACTACAATATCTAAATGAAATAGCAAAAAACCACTCTATCAATATTGCAGCAAGAAATCTATTTATGACGCCAAGCGCACTTAGTACATCCATTCAAAAATTAGAAAAAGAATTAAATGTTACTTTATTAGAACGCAGCCATACTGGCGTAACACTCACTGATATTGGAATTAAAATTTTAAATCTATCAAATGCTTTTTTTTGGGAATTAAATGAGATCATTCAGCAAAAAAAAGAAAATTATACCGGAGAATTAGAAATTTGGTTTAATAACTCAACTATTGAAAGTATTTTTAGTCATTTTATTAAAGAATTTTATAAAACATATCCTAGAATTCAACTTTTATCCCACGAAGCAACAGCAAAAGAAATTTGCCAAAAAGTCAATGATCAAACAATCAATATTGGTTTTATTCTTCATACAGCCATTAATTGCAATAAAGAAATACCTATTATTTCAAATTTAGAATATCATCATCTTACTGATTTAATATATATTGTTGAAATGAATCCTGCTAATCATCTTGCTAACCGTAAGTCAATTTCTATTAAAGAGCTTGCTAATCAGCGTTTAATTGCTTATTTATCACCTACTGATACGCCTGACAATAACAGTTATTCAGCTGCGTTAAATTTATGGGAGTTATCTCCTCTTAAAATTTCTTATGAGCGGAACCCCTTTTTGATTACACAAATGATTTTATCTAATATGGGCGTTCGTATTTGTTTAATTCCAACAAAACAAAAATTAAAATATACTAAGGAATTTATTCAAATTCCTCTTAAAGAAAACTACAACACCTCTTGTGGCTATGTCATGAAAACCCATTATCAGCCCTCTGAATTAGAGAGCCTTTTTTTAAACGCTGTAATTGCTTATTTTACTGAATAAAAAATACACGACCTGCTACTTTTTAGACAATATGTCGTGTATTTTTATATTATTTTCAAAACAGATTAATAATAACTTAATATTTCTATCCATTTCATTAAATTTACAACATTGACTTTATTCACTTAAAGTAATCTGATGACTACAATACTTACATACACAATGCTTTATTCTTTGTTTTAATACTTCTACGCTATCTTTCTTATCATTATTTAAATTCATGCAATCGTTTCCTAAAAAGCCAGCATAACTTTTTGCGTCGGCTTCTATATTTTAGCCAGTGACGAATAACCACCATGGCACCATAAAAATACCGAGAAATAGTAAAAAGAATACAGTTTTTATACAACATAATTTTACATAATTATTGATATGAATTAATCCAAAAGCCAATATCAATAAATAACTCGGCCATTCATAAGGATGAAATATAACATGTTCCGTTAAATAAATACTATAAATATGCGGCAACGCATTATATCCCAATGCTGTACACAACTGCACAACAGGGCCTGTCAGTAACATAATCATAGCGCCCGGCGTCAAAATAAAGTTTGCTAAGGAACCTATCAACAAAGTTGCATAAATACTTTTTATCGGTCCTAAACCTTCCATAATTGGTAATATATACGTAACAATCACATTAGAAAATCCACAAACCATACCAACGCTTCCAATAGAAACAAAAGCAAGGACTAACACTAAAATAGAAGACATTTTTAAACCATTGCTAATATCTTCTGTTGCTCCAACATTTATAAAAGGCAAGTACAAAATAATCAACGCCATCAAAAAACCATATGAAAGCTCTAAATTGAATTGCGGCGCAATAAGCATATAAAGCAACATAAGCAACAATACAACTAACGATTTTTGTTCATCGCTAGATATTTTTCCCATTTTATTAAGTTCATTTCTGAAATAATCACTTTCTGATAAAACAATCACCTTGCTGTCAGCATATTTTTTAGTAAACCATTTTAAATAAGCCCACAAAAATACAATGCCAAATAAAAGCACTGGCATATTATGTCCTGCTAATTGCAACCAAGTTAATTGAAAGTCTGGATTGACCGCCTGTGCCGCACCTAAAATCATCGTTACAGAAACAGGAGAATAAATATAGGCACCGGATTGAATAACCCCTAATAAAACAGCCAAAGTAATCGGCATACATTCTGGATCTTCTGGCTTTAAATTTAATGATTTTGCTAATGCAAAGCCTAATACAATGCCTAACGGCTGTCCAATCCCAAACGTCAATAGAGCAATTAAATTGCATGCAATGAACAAACCAAATACTGTTTTTACAAAACTTCCACCACACAAAACAATTGTTTTATAACCGATTCGTTGTAAAAGACCGATTCTTTCTAAAAGACTAGCAAAAATAAATGCTGAAATTAACATAATAGGATAAACAGAAGCCCAACCGCTCATTGCCTGAGCCAAAGTAGCACACCCTGTTAAAACCCAAAGCGAAGGAAGTAAAAAACCAATTAACACAGCTGGTAATAAATCAAAAGCTAACAAAATAATACAAAATACGGTAACTGCTACAAATTTTCTACATAGAGGAGTAAATACTTCATTAACAGGAATTATCATACAAATTGCTAGAAAGATAAAACAAATTAACCATTTTATTATTATTTTCCTATCGATTTTTAAATTGACTCCCATGTTTATAAACCTCCTTTTAAAGTAGGGGGATATCCCCCCCTACTTATCTACTTTTAGCAATTTTGGGCAATATATTTATTTTAATATTTGATAAACTGGAGCGCCTTCGCATTCATTGGGCATCCGCACATTCAAAATTTGAGCCATTGTTGGCGTAACATCTATCTGACGGATAATTCTCTTTGTTTCAAAATTTTTCTTAAAACTCGGTCCAGCAGCTATAAAAATTGGACCAACAGAAGTATCTGCACAACCATAAGTAGTAGATAAACTATCTCCATGATCCGTATTATAGCCTTCTGCGTCAAAGAATACGATATCTCCTTCTTGCGGCCATTCTCCACCCATGCCAAAATGAACAGCATCTTTATTTCTCAAAGCTAAAGAAACTACTCTGTAACCTGTCTTTTTATCTTTATAACCATATAAATCTGTCATCAATTTTTCTTCCAATTCATACTTATCTGCCGGATCTACAATACCATGCGGTTCTCTTCCTTTTAAATTGATATAAATGTGACCATTTCTGTTAGCAATAGCCGTGGTATGTTCCCAGTCAATTTTCTTAATAGGATTACCTTTTTCATCTTTTACTAATGCTGTATAACCTAATTCATACAAAATTCCAGTGCCTGCAAAATAAGGTTTTTCATTTTCAGAAGTAACTTGCGCGTGATCAGACAGCAAAATAATATCCCAGCCATCATCAAGTAACGGCAGAAATCTAGCAATATATTTGTCAGTATCCTCATAACCTCTAGCAAATAATTCTTGATATAATTCAGCTGGTAATTTAGAATTTTCTCTTTCTTTTAAATAACGTAATAACATATGTCCTAAAGCGTCAATATTATGCGCTTGCGTAAAAACGACTTGATAATCTTCTTCTTCAAGCAGCGTTAATATAGCATCTGCTGTCCATTGCATCGTATAATCCCAATTTTTAATCATACAGTCACGAATAAGTTGTTCATCGCCAGCGCCAATATTACAAGCTGGCGGCGGAAATCCAACGTTCTCCGTAATGATTTTGTATAGTCGTCTCGGATGAAATAAAATATCAACGTCATTTTTCATTGCTGCAGAAACCCACATTTTTACCGAATTACCATTCGGATCAATATTCAATACGCGCATATTTCTGTTGACAGTCACAAATTTATCATCTACATACGCTTTATCAATTACTTCTGGAGTAAACACATTATTTTCAAGCACAATTATCGGTTCTTCATCTTTTTTCGATTTATAGATAGCAACACGATCATATATCCCTTGATCGTTCTTCAATATCAACGATGGCCGTCTAATTAAGCCGCCAGATAGAAGTAAAGTAAATTCTCGTGCGTCTTCTGGTGCGTTTATCCAATCTTTTGCATCTTGCAGAGGAGACAATACAACATTAAATGGATACTCTGATAAAATCATGCAACCTTCCGCATCATTCAGCGGTAGAAATAACATACTAGAACCGTCGAGGCTCAAATTAAGCGTATCATCATGCAATGCTACCGAAGCTTTCGCTTCTTCAGACAATTTTAAACCGGTTGTTACACAAGGAATGTTACCATCTGAAGACGCTTTTTCTTTAAAAATCAATTCGGTAGTTTTTACATTAGCTTGAATGATAAATTCTTCTTCTACTTGAGCAACTCCCATATTTAACACCGCTGGCTGTGTTCCGTCAATTACATGTAAATTTGGACTATCAGAAGTTGGCGGCCAACTGCTGCCGGGCCAATGATAAACTAAGGTTTTTAATCCCGCCTCTGCCGTAACATTCCACAATTGTTCTGCACGGCAAAATCTAGAATCCAAATTATATCCCTGATACTCATGACCTTCTGGTACATTGCGATAATAGTCCGTAATACCATGCACATTTGCGTAACATCCCGTAGCCATTGTTGTCCACATTGGAGGAGTAATACATGGATGCCCACCTAACATACTTAAGTCATGTCGAGCAGAACCTAATTCTAACAACTTTTTTGTTGCAGGCATTCGACCTTCATCAATATATTTTCTTGTCAGACGTGGATCCATACCATCAATTCCTATAACAATAACTTTTTTATTTGTCATATTTATGACTCCTTTTCTATAAATTTTGATCTTTAATATTACGCCGGCTGTAATATCTCTTTTCATTATAAGTATAATTCATTTGTATTACTTTTGAATATACCATCTATTTTCATACTGCAAAGGCTCTATTCAATAAATTTGAATAGATTGGATTATCTAAAGCATCTTTTTTGATTTTCTAAACCGCACATTCACAAAAATAACAATACAAAGATCATCATCTTATTTTTTATCAAACATTTCAATCGTTATGGTATTATTTTTACGCCAAAGCGTTTGAGCAGTTTGTCATATGACGGCGTTTAAGCGACGCAACTCATCAAACAATGCTGTTAATGAAGCCAATCGTTACTGGTTGATTCAAAGCGTCTATGCCGCTTATTTGTATAATGCCGTCAATGGACAGAAATAATTCCACTTCGCTTAAAAGCATTGGATATTGGGTTTCGTACCCCCGGCATACTGTGGCGTTCAAAAACGCGATCTTGAGCGATTTGAAAACCAGCAGGCACTTCATCGAAAGGCGTTTCTTGCTGCTCTTGGTAAAGCATCCAGAGAATCACCAGCCAATAGGCCGTCCAATCTGGTCTTGCTGAGGTGTAGGGAGCTTCCTCATCTTCTCGCCAAGATAGCGTCAGATTTTGTTGGCGTTTCAAAAAATCTTGCAAATTTTTCTGCCACGCCAATACAGTTTCTTGTAATTGTGCGTCGCTCATTTCTTCTTCGTCATTTTGTTGACGCTGACGATTGATATGATAATCTAAATGATTTTCTTTCGCCCAGCGCTCAATGACATTCTGCCATTCCTGACGATAATAACGGCTTAACGAACCGCAATAAATATCTAACGCCATTTTTCTGATACTCCTTTATTCATCAACTTAATAGAATGATTTATGATAAACCGTTGTCGAAGTTTTTGTCATAGGATAAATTGTAGCGGTTCGTTTGGCAATTTTTGAGCAAAATGCGTCTATACTCTGTTTGAATCTATGATATAATAATAAAAATGGAGGTGAGACGTTTGGTTGATTTAATGCTAGATAAAGTGATGCCGCAAAGTACAGAAGCTGAGCAAGCGGTGCTTTCAGCTATGTTTTTTGAACGAGAGGCTATCTTTGAAGCGGTGCAGGTTTTGAAAAGCGAAGATTTTTATCGGCAAGATCATGGTATTTTGTATCAAAGTATTGTGGAGCTGAATGAAAAAGGACAGCCTATTGATTTGATTACTGTTAGCGAAAAACTACGCAAGGACGGTAATTTAGAAAAAGCCGGCGGTTTGACGTATTTAGCGCAAATTGGCGGTAATCCCGTTAGCGCCGCTAATGTGCCGCATTATGCGAATATCGTCAAAGAGAAATCCGTGTTGCGCGAATTGATCCGCATCACTACCAATCTGTCCAATCGCAGCTATCAAGCCAGTGAAGAAACCAATGATCTTTTGGACGATGCAGAACGCATGATTATGGCGTTATCACAAGGCAAGCTCCGCAAAGGGTTAACGCCTATTGGCGAAGTGGTTCAAAATACTATTGATCATTTAGAGTATCTATATAATAAAAAAGATGGTTTAACGGGATTAACGTCAGGATTTGCCGATTTGGATAAAGTAACTTCCGGCTGGCAGAAGTCAGATTTTATTATTATTGCTGCCAGACCGGCTATGGGCAAAACGGCATTTTGTTTAAATATGGCGCAAAACGCTGCTATTATAACCAAACGACCAGTAGCTATTTTTAGTTTAGAAATGGCGAAGGAACAGCTGGTTCAGCGTATGGTTTCTTCTGCGGCTGAAATCGACCAACAAAAACTGCGCACAGGACGTTTGCAGGAAGAGGATTGGAGTACATTGATCAACGCTATTGGTCCGCTAGCCGAAGCGCCTATTTATATTGATGATACACCGTCTATCAGTGTACGAGAAGTGCGTGCTAAAACTCGTCGGCTTAAAGCGGAAAAAGATTTGGCGTTAGTGATTATTGATTACTTGCAGCTTATGAGCGGCAACGGGCACAGTGAAAGCCGCCAACAAGAAGTTTCGCAAATTTCTCGTTCTTTAAAAGCGCTGGCGAGAGAGTTGAATTTGCCGGTTATTGCGCTTTCGCAATTGAGCCGTTCCACAGAACAAAGCGCTGATAAAAAACCCAGTCTCAGTCATTTGCGAGAGTCGGGTTCTTTAGAACAAGATGCGGATATTGTCATGTTTATTCATAGAGACGAATACTACAACAGCGATTCGGAGCAAAAAGGTATTGCGGAAATCATTATTGCTAAACATAGAAATGGTGCTACTGGCACAGTAGAATTAAGTTTCCGCAAAGAATTTGTTAAATTTGGCAACTTATATAGGGAGTGAATAATGATGATGGCAGTAACAGTTGAACAAGGGCTGAGCAAAACATCGCCGGCGCGATTGATTCGCCAAGCGGTTTTTGTGGAAGAGCAAGGTTTTCAGTATGAATTTGATGATATAGACGATTTTGCCTTTCATGTGGTGGTTTACGTTGAGCATGAACCAGCGGCTACTGGACGCACTTTTCCCAAAGATGATGAACCGACGACGTATCTTATTGGACGAGTGGCTGTTTTGCCTTCGTTTCGCCGCAAACGGTTGGGACAAGCCGTTATGCAGACATTAGAAGAGCAGGCTAAGAAACTGGGTGCGCAAACATTGTCGCTTTCGGCGCAGATACAAGCTCAAGGTTTTTACGAAAAGTTAGGCTACCAAGCTGTCGGTCATAGTTACTACGATGAGCATTGCCTTCATATCAATATGGTCAAGAAGATTCATTAAAATGGGGTGCGGTCAATGATAGATGAAACTGATTTCTATAAGCGTCAGCGGATTATTTGGGAAAAATTAGAGCCATATGGCTTTATTAAAGATGAAAAAGGTTATTATTATGAAACATTGTTGCTCGAAGGGCAATTTAATTTGCAGGTCGTTATCACAAATAGTGCTCAGGTGATGACAATGCTGACGGATACTCATACTGAAACGGAATATGTGTTGCATCGTGTACGCGATTCACAGGGACAATTTATTGGCAGCGTGAGGGCAGCTTATGAGGAACAACTGGCACAAATCGCCATCAAATGCTTTGCGCTCGAAATATTTCGCAGTCCTTCAGCGAAAGCTATTATAGCCTATATTGAACAACAGTATGGCGATAAGTTGGAATTTCTTTGGGAAAAACATCCCGACGCAGCTGTCTGTCGGCGCAAAGACAACCAAAAATGGTATCTGGTTATTTTTAATCTTCCCAAGAAAAAACTCGGTTTTGACGACGATGGAACGATAGAAATCATTGATGTGCGCGTTAGTCCTGATAAGTTGTCACAACTCATTGATAATAAAAATTATTTTCCCGGTTATCACATGAATAAACGGCATTGGCTAACGGTTTCCCTTGAAAGTTCAGTTGCTATAGAAACGCTTTATCATTTCATTGACGATAGTTACACGTTAGCTAAGAAAAAGTAAAATAATCAATATAGAAGGTCAAATTAAGGGGGGGGGGGCGTATGTTGTCAGAACAATTACGTCAAGAAGCTCAAGCGCTTCAAGAAACATTGGTTGAATACAGAAGATATTTACATGCACATCCAGGAACTGGCTTTGATTTGTCGGAAACGCTGGCGTTTGTTAAAAAGGAATTACAGGCTATGGGCTATGAACCGATGGCGTGTGGCAAAGCCGGCTTGGTCGCATTAGCAGGCGGAAAGAAGGCGGGGAAAGTTTTTTTGCTTCGCGGCGATATGGACGCGCTGCCTATTAAAGAAGAGAGCAGTGTGCCGTTTGCAGCAACAAACGGCAATATGCACGCTTGCGGTCATGATCTGCACGCAGCTATGTTATTGGGAGCGGCAAAGTTATTAAAGGCACATGAAGCAGAAATTCAGGGGACTGTTAAATTGATGTTTCAACCTGCTGAGGAAATTTTTGAAGGCGCTCACGATATGATTGAGGCAGGCGTTTTGCAAAATCCCACCGTTGATAGCGCGTTGATGATTCACGTTATGGCAGGAATGCCCTTTGCTGCTGGAACAGTTATAATTGCCTTGCCGGGTATTAGCGCTCCAGCAGCGGATTATTTTGAGATTAAAATTCAAGGTAAAGGCTGTCACGGCTCTGCACCCAATGCTGGTATTGATCCGATTACTGTAGCGGCTCATATTGTTATTGCACTGCAAGAAATTCATGCTAGGGAACTGGCAATGGGCGATCAAGCGGTTTTAACATTGGGAACTATTCAGGCGGGAAATGCCGCCAATGTTATTCCTGATACGGCAGTAATGAGCGGCAGTATACGAACGTTTAACGAAGCAGTACGTTCTTTGCTTAAAGAACGTTTGACACAGATTGCAGAGAATATTGCCAGAGCTTTTCGTACGGAAGCGACGGTTACTTTTGGCAGCGGCTGTCCAACTTTAGTCAATGATGAAGATGTCGCCAACAGTATTACTCAATATACTAAAGAATTATTGGGGCAGAATAACGCTTTTTCTATGGAAGAGCTTAGTCGCTTAAACGGTGGCAAAAGCTCTGCCAAAGGCGGCGGATCGGAAGACTTTGCTTATGTTACGCAGGAAGTACCTGCTGTTATGCTCTCGCTGGCTGCTGGAGAACCGAAAAACGGCTATCCTTATCCACAGCATCATCCGATGGTATTATTCGACGAATCCGTTTTGGCAGACGGCAGCGCTGTTTATGCTTATGCCGCTATGCGCTGGTTAGAAGAACAT
>CATJSX010000195.1 GCA_949743265.1 uncultured Peptococcaceae bacterium | reverse complement strand
GTTTTTAAGATTTTGCATTTTTTTCATTTTGTTCACCTCAACATTAATATAATCATCATAGCAAAAACTTAATTATTACTATATTAAAACGTATTCTTATAAATTACAATAGAAAATTGCAAAGAAACTGAAGCATAAAAATATGAGCGATAATGGTATAAAATCAACCGCACTGTTGAGGGATTTTTCAAAAATTAAAGCAGTGTAGGCAGATTGTTTTGGTGGTTTTTTGATGGCAGGAAAATGAAATGCCAAAAAAGAAATATGGATAAAGGGAGCGTACATTTTGTACGCTCCCTTTATCCATATTAAGCGATTGCTTTGTTTAAGGCTTCGATTAAAGCGTCAATATCAATCTGATGTGCGGCAGCTCCTTGACCGATATTTTCAAAATGAGCGGCAGCACAACCCAAGCAGCCCATGCCAAATTCCATAAAAATAGCGGCGGTCTGCGGATATTTTTGTACAGCCTCCATGATACTGGTTTCTTTTGTAATAGTCATGATGATTACCTCCAAAATATATTTACTTTTAAGTATGTCCATATTATAATGGATTATGCGCAAAAAAGGAAGTATGCACATTTTAGTAATATACTATCAAAAAGGGAAGTGTAAAAATGAGCGCCTATCGAATCGAAGATTCTCCTTTTGGCTATACGCTCTCCGTCATCGGTGGTAAATGGAAAATGGTCATTATGTTTATTTTGGTAGAGCATGGCGTGATGCGTTACAGCGAATTGAAACGGGCCATTCCCAATATCACGCACAAAATGCTTTCAGCGCAGCTGAAAGAGTTAGAAGGCGATGGTGTTATTGATAGACGAGAATATCAGCAAATTCCTCCCAAAGTTGAATACAGTTTATCTACTAAAGGACTCTCGTTAATGCCTATTTTAGAAGAAATGTGCAAATGGGGTAGTATCTACAAACCACCGACGCCAGAAACCGCAGAATGTGTTTGTGATACGGAAGGTATACCGCCGGTATGTCCCTTTCATAAATAAAATGATTTGAATTTCAAAGAAGCGATACGACAAAGTATCGTTTTTTTGCTTTCTGTAGCAGATTTTTGAGAAAAACAGAACGTTTTATCGACAAAATTGTCGTAAATGATTGACAGATATAGTCAGCAAATATATACTAGAAGATATATTCGACAGAACAAATGGAAGGAACTTGGTATGGAGATCAACATCAGAACGATGCTCGAAAAAGATTTGCCTGATTGTTTGGCTATTTGGTTAGCAGCTAATTTATCAGCCCATGATTTTATTGCCAAGAGTTATTGGCATGATCATTTAGCACAAGTGGCTGAAGCTCTACCACAATCACAAGTATTTTGCGCTTTTTGGGAGGAAAGATTGTGCGGTTTTGCTGGTATGACGAATGATAATTATTTAGCCGGAATTTTTGTGGCAGAAACGATGCAGTGTCAAAGTATCGGCTCTAAGCTGATAAATTTTTTGAAAGAACGGTTTTCGACGATCAATTTAGCAGTTTATCAAAAAAATCAACGCGCTCAGAAGTTTTATTATCGTCATGGTTTTGTCAAAAAAGGTGAGAATATTGATGAAACAACGGGAGAATTAGAATTTCAGCTATGTTGGCGGAGAAATCAGCCGGTTTTTGACTAAAGGATTTGGCATTCTTTGCTGGAAGTTTATTAAAAAGCGAAAAATTTCATCTTTAAACCTCTTTG
>CATJSX010000194.1 GCA_949743265.1 uncultured Peptococcaceae bacterium | reverse complement strand
ACATTTATTTTGGGATTTTCTCATGATGGAAGTGAAATTTATCAGGCTAATTTTGTGAATAAACGATTTGGCGGTTGGCAAAAAGTGTTAACCGACGCTGTAGAAGAAATAGAATTGCCGTTGCTAGAGGGTTTTTTACTAAACTCTGGCTTCGTTAGTAAGAATAGTGCAGGAGAAGTTACTATAAACGCGTTAATTGTTAAAGCAGAAGGCAGTTTTGAAACAAATAGTTTTATTCCTATTGCGCAGATGCCGGTAGGTTTTCGCCCAAGGATGGAAATATTTGGACAGGATAACTTCCAACACAGTAATAGCATAGAAGGGAAAAGAACGATATATATCGGCTGTGCGAGTATCAATAATAGAGGGGTTATTTATATAGATTTACAACAGGAAGATATGACTAGAGCTTGTATCAATCTTAGTTACAAAGCAGTATAAAGGGGGTTTTAGAAATGTTTGGAATAGTGATAGATGGTGACGGAGTAAAGAAAGACTTCTATGCTTTAGATGATGAAGGCTACCCCATCGGCTATGATTTTGAGTTGACTTTTGATGAAATCGGTCACATCTTAAACCGTGCTTATCGTGATGGTGACAGTCTAGTTACCGAAGGCTGGTCGAAGGCAAATGCTATGAACAAACCGCGTTGGACTGGGGAAGAGTGGATAGAAACCGAACCGGAAAAAGCGCAAAGCAGCATACTAGAATAGAAAGGGGTATAAGAAATGACGAACGATAGTATAAACTAAAATATGTTCTGAGGGGTGGGGGTATCAGGAGATAGTAGAATATCTGCTGATACTGTAAGGTTTAGCGGTTGGACATTCTGGGCAAGTGATAGTGAACACCGCGTAGCATCATATACGAGTTTAGCGCAGATTGGCGTTGATACTGCCGCCCTATCTGAAACGGATTTTTTTAATAATATCAAGATGATTATAGAGAAAATGCCAGCCTATAGCGATTTAAGTTTCTATTGTAACACTGAAGCAAACTTCACTAAGTCGTTAAATTTACAGCTTATCCATGATGGGATTTCGGGAGCAATAGAAAATATGGAAGGTCTCTTAATGATAAAAAGAAGAGGAGTTGCCAATTGGGGAGTAGAGTTGATGTATCAGAGAAACGGCGGCGATTTAGTGGTGCGCGGACTGTATGATGTTGGCGGAAGCAGCGCTGTTTTATATCCGTTTAAAGTAATAGCAACAACAGAAGCGCTAAATATCAAGACGTATACAGCATTAGAACAGTTAAATCTATCTGATGCGGATATGGCAGAAGATGATTTTGTGGGGAATTTAGATAAAATCAATGCAGCTATTGGGGATAATGCTTGCTTTGTATTATTATCTGATGTCCCGCAATTTATCAATTCCATCGTTAAACAGTTAAAAGATGATGGGATTAATTATTCAGCGTCTGGTTATAGAAACATAAATTTTAAAATGGAACGTGCTGTTAGTATGTGGAACCCTATCAAAATAGAGCTGTTTATGGATGTGAGTGGGAATAGTAATTTTCATAGAGATGAAACGATTATAGGTTATGCTAATGCAGATGGTAGTGGTTTTAAGTGGTACTCATTTCAAAAGGTGGCAAAAGTCCAGCCAGTCATTGATATAACGCCGTTAAACGGCTGGGAGTTTCGCTGGTTTAAGATGAAAAAAGTAGACGATATGGTAACATTTATATTCACCAGCAAAGGCATTGGTGTTACGAAAAACGGAACAGTGATAGGAATAGTACCAGAAGGTTATAGACCGATAGAAAACTGTTCTTTTT
>CATJSX010000193.1 GCA_949743265.1 uncultured Peptococcaceae bacterium | reverse complement strand
TTTCAACTATCAACTGTTATTTCAGGATATGTTTGGTTTATGTTTGTCCAAAAATTCACCGCAAGCCAGTGAAAAAGAAATTTATCCCGATATGCTGGCTGACAATGATTGGCCTATGACGTGTTTCCGTTTGGAAAATTTTCCTATTTTTGAACGAATTATTTTATCGTCAACTAATGTTAACTTGCATATTAAAGCCTTCAATCAACAAAATGCCTTTTGCGAATTACCCTATTTTGTGTATAAACAGTATTTTGCTCAAGAAAATTCCATTTTCTGGCGTCCCTTTAATAATAATGTTTCTATTGCTTATTATTTAATTTATCCTATGGAACATCGTTTGACGGCAGTAGAACAAATTTTTATCGACAGTCTGCAAAAATATTTGATGCAAATTAGCTTTAGGTGATTTTCTTTATTTTTTAAGATTACTTTACTAGCCCATTTTTATGTGGCAATCTAAAAATATTACTCTTGGTTTTACGAAAATAATAAACTTGGTTTACTATATTTTTATAGTTTTAATCCTTGCAATAATATCTGCACAAAAAAAGAGCTGCGGCAATATCTGCCGGAGCTCTTTTTTTGTGCCCAAAATTTTTACCACAATCACCATTTAAAATCAGAGTCGTTACGCACAGGCTACTCTCTAAACTGTACTACGTTGTTTTCGTTGAGCTTCAAAGATATTTTGAGTAATCGTTTCCTGATCTTCTTCGGTTAATTCCAGAAATTTACAACCATATTCGAATATATTTTCATTTTTTTCGATAATACGTAGTACTTGACAATACATTACTGATAACGGTCTGTCTTCTAGCAAATTGACTTTTAATAGAAATCTATCCGCTTCATGAAATTGATATTCAGTGCTGATACATGCGCCGCCTATGCTAATATTTAACAATTTACATTTTTTTTCGCCCGGTGATATGCCGCTAAAAACCGTAATACTCGCTTCAATATTGGTGCTTAGCCGAAAAAAAGCGCGATCATTGTTGATTCCAACAAGCGTTAAATCTTCAACATGACAAATATGATGTTCTTTAGGCGTGATAATTCCTTCCATATAGATGGCTTTGCGCTCATGATCACTATAGCCGCGAATTTTAACGCGAAGCGGTTCCACTTCTACTGAATCTGTTGTCGCATCTTCTGGTGAAATTGCTGCTTCAGAGTATTGATGCAGCTCTGCTGTGTTTCCATGTATCCTCATCAGCTTGGCGACAAAAAGTATTTCGCCTTCAAAAGTAGCGACTTCAACACGAATACCAGAATAGTGATCCAAATCTGGAGTTTCTGTAGTTGCTTCATCTTCAAAAATTTCTTCTTGTTTATTCTTTTTTCCAAACCAATCAAATAATCCCACACGTTACCTCCTCTTGTTTTTATTTTTGGTGTTCATAGTAAAAAAACATTATTTTTCACGCCATTGTTTCATTTTTTCATTGGCCCATACTACTCTATTGCGTCCGAATCTTTTAGCGTCATACAACATCGTATCAGCAATTTTTAAGTAAGCATCATAAGAAATTTCCCTTTGAGGAATTACTGTAACGCCACCGATACTAATAGTAACCCATTCCGTAGTAGAAGGATCATGCGGAATGTGGCGATCTTCTACGGCTTGACGAATTTTTTTTAAATATGTAAATGATTTGGTCGCATCATCGCCTAAAAGAAACGCGACAAATTCTTCTCCACCATAACGAGCTATAAAATCTGTACTACGCTGCAAATGCGAAGAAATAATATGCGCTACATCAATGATAACTTTGTCTCCAGCAGGGTGACCAAAAGTATCATTATATGCTTTGAAATGATCAATATCAAACATACAGATAGAAAAAGGGACTTGCAGCCGAACAGCTTCTTGCCATTTGATCGTACTGTAATAATCATGTTGTCGTCTATTAGCAATGCCCGTTAGCTGATCGGTCATAGACTGGTGTTCAACTTGCTTGCGGTATTGATATAATTTAATATGGGTATTGACCCTTGCTCTTACAATAGACGGATGGAAGGGTTTAGTAATATAATCAACCGCACCCAGTATCAATCCCCGTTCTTCATTTTCTATATCGGAAAGACTGGTGATCAAAATTACCGGAATATTATGGGTAATGATTTCCTCTTGCAATTTTTTTAACAACATAAATCCATCTATGCCTGGCATAATGACGTCCAATAAAATCAACGAATAGTCTCCGCAACTGGCGCAGCGAAGACCATCTTCTGCTGTTTGTGCAATGGTAATTTTATAATTATCATCTAAAATCATTTTTAATTGATCTGCTTGTACAGGGCTATCGTCAACGATCAATATTTTTTCCATATCTCCACTCCTTATTTTATATTGCATAAGCTGACGACTATGCAATATATTTTTCGCGTTGTTGACAGCTTTACTATGTTTGACAAAATTTTACCGTCTAAATTAGGAAACGATTACTGAAAAATAGTCATATGATTTTTGACTAAGCTATTGTCAAGCACAGTAAAAATTTTTTAACAACAGAACATTTTATCTAAATGTAGAAACATATTTAGAGTATCATAAATTTGGTAGTTTTTCAATGGTATATACTATTATTTTTTTTTTTTATGGTTTATAATATTTTTACCAATGCTTGTGCATCTACGAAATTCTAAAAATCAAAGAATAGGTAACAAAATACCTTTTTTCGTTTGCCAATCTTTTTTATTTTTTTCGCGTTTACTGTAAGCATGACGTCTTATCTTTTCTTTTATTTTCGGTCGTGCTATAATATTTTTTGACATGAGCGTATTTTTTTGAAGAATGGAGACGTTAAAAGAATGGAAATCAGAACGCTTGATCAAGTTATGATGAGGGAAATTTATCAACGATATATGGTCAATGATTTTCCCAAGGCGGAATTAAAACCGTTTGACGCCATTATGCAGTTGCAAGAAAAAGGAGTCTATCATTGTTATGGTTATTTTGACGGCGATGAATTACTAGCGTATGCTTATTTTATTGGCGACTCTTCTGGCTGGCAGCTGCTTGATTATTATGCCGTTTGTATTGATAAACGCAGCAAAGGTTTAGGTAGTCAATTTCTGCAGTCATTGGCACAAAAACTAAAAAATACATTGGGAATTTTTGCGGAAATTGAAAGCTTAAAAGATGCCAAAACGGAAGAAGAGGAAAATATACGCCACCGTCGACGGGATTTTTATTATCGTAATGGCTGGCAAGCGGCAGATGTTTACTGCATTTTGTTTGGTGTAGGCTTTGACATTTTATACTTGCCTCTTGCAGGAACAACGTTGACGCCAGAAGAGGCAAAGATACAGTTAGGCAACGTTTATCGGTTGATGTTGCCAGAAAAATTTTTTAATGAACAGGTTAAACTTTTTGCGTAGAGGGGTTTTTAGAATGGACTATGTCATCAACGGTTTTGAGCCAAAACGTTTTTTTGAATTTTTTGAGGTCATCAGCGCGATTCCAAGATCATCAGGCAAAGAAAAACAAATTAGCGATTATCTAGTAGATTTTGCTAAAAGAAGAAATCTCGAAGTCATTCAAGACGATTTATGGAATGTAATCATCAAAAAGCCTGCTTCTCTCGGCGCTGAACAGCAGTCAACAGTTATGCTGCAAGGGCATTTAGATATGGTTTGTGAGAAAAATAATGAAACGATTCATGATTTTGACCACGAAGGAATCAAACTAATTTTTGACGGTCAGTATTTAAAAGCCAAGGGAACGACTTTAGGTGCTGATAATGGTGTAGCGATAGCTATAATGATGACGTTGCTTGACGATTCGTCATTGATACACCCACCGTTGGAATGTGTTTTCACCGTTCAGGAAGAAACTGGCTTGACTGGTGCGGAAAATCTTGATGTCAGTGTGTTAAAAGCGAAAACGATGATCAATCTGGATTCGGAAACAGAGGGCATTGCAACAGTTAGCTGTGCTGGTGGAGCAAGAGTGCATTTAACACGTGTATTAGCTTTTTCAACTGCTGATAAAAAAGCGCTTAAAATCAATTTGGGTGGTCTTTTAGGCGGACATTCAGGTTGTGATATTGGTTTGGAGCGGGGTAACAGCAATTTGTTGATGGGACGTTTGCTTCGTACCGCTCAGGCTGTTAGCGATCTTTATTTAGCAGCTTTTAGCGGCGGCAACAAGGATAACGCTATTCCTAGGGAATGTGAAGCGATAGTTGCAGTTGAAGATAGATTGTCGGAAGTAATAGCGGCTGTTAAAAAAGAAGTAGTTATAATTAAGCAAGAATTGAGCGAAACGGAGCCAGATTTTTGGGTAAAAATAACGGAAGTTTCATCGAATAAAATAGCTACAAAAGAAGCAACGGCAGATTTGATCACGTTATTGACGTTGGCGCCGAACGGCGTTTTTAATCGCAATACCACTAATGGCGGTTTTGTGGTTTGTTCTGCCAATTTAGGTATTATTGATCTTGAAGATGAAACATTGCGGCTGGTTTTTTCTCTACGCAGCTCCGTAGATTCTTTGCAGCAGCAGACAATGCACAAATTGAAGGATTTAGCAGCGCTTCTTCATTTTAATTATCATTTACACAGCCAATATCAAGGGTGGGCTTATCGTGAACAGTCGCCAATTCGCGACTTGTATTGTCAAGCATATGAAGAAATTGCTGGTCGTCCTTTAATTTGTGAAGCCATTCATGCTGGTCTGGAATGTGGTTTGTTTTTGGGGAAAATGCCTTATTTAGACGCTATTGCAGTAGGTCCGCAAATTGATTCTTGTCATACACCGCAGGAAAGACTTGATTTGTCCTCTTGTGCGTTGAATTATCGTGTATTAACAGAAGTATTAGCCAGATTAGCAACAAACGTTAAACAATCGATTTAAAAAATTTGTTATTACAACCAAAATTATTGCAGCGTAGCAGGAGATAAAATGGGCAAGATAGTATTATTGCAAAGGGAAGACAAGGTGTATAAACTGACAATTACTGGGGTATAATAAGGATAGCGTAGCGAGATAGGAAAAGGTGATAAATGATGGCGCTTCGTTCTTCATTTTTGCTGAAAAGTTTCGTGAGAACTATTGGTAATAAAAGAGAGTTATTGCCTGTTAGTGACGTACTAATAGGTAAAGGCGGCGGTTATTTATCCGGTTTGCTCAGTGATGACGGCGTATTCAGCGTTGATGAGCGTTTGATGATTACCAAAGACGGAATTTTGACGGCAGAGGCAAAAGAAAAACTTCTTTGCTCTACAGCTTATTTCCCTAGCGCTCAGTATTTTTCGATCAAAAATTTGTTGAAACGCAATGTTTATGATGACGATGGTTGTTTATTGGGTGTGATCAGCGACTTTATTTTTGATGATGAAGATAAACGCTTGACGGCTTTGGAAGTGTCGCAAGGTTTTTTCGTTGATTTGCTCAATGGACGCCAAATTTTGCCAGTGGCGCATCTTTATCAAAAGGCTTGCGGCGTGACGTATGATTAAGGAGTGTTGAAACAATGGCATTTTGTCCCCTTTGCAATAGTACAACTGTAGGAAAAATCGGTTCATCACAGTTTTATTGCTGGAATTGTTATTATGAATTCAGCTATAAACAGCAAAAAGTAGCGGTCTATAATGTTTCAGAAGACGGCTCGCTTACCGATGTGACGCAAAAGGTTATGACTGGTGTTAATGGTTAAGGAGGAAGCAACCAATGGAAATTGATGAAAAAAAAATTAAAAAAGCCGTTAAAAAAGTTAGTCGCAAGGTCAACAAAGTGATTGATGATATTCGTAAATAGTATTTAGCCGCCTTACAAATGTTTTTGTAAGGCGGTTTTTTTATAGAAAGGTGGTAAGAGATGAATAAGATTTGGCGTTATGGATTAGTAGCTATGTTATTCGTAGCGGCAGCATTATTTGGCTATCAAATGCGAAGTATTTTAGTGCCAATTATGGGGGCGTTGATTTTAGCGTATATTTTGGAGCCTATAGTCGTTTATTTGGAAGCACACCGTTTTACAAGAGTTGGCGCTACATTGGCCATTTATTTATTACTGTTTTGTATAATCGCGGCTTTTGGGCTTTTAGGATTGCCACGATTATGGCAGCAGATTTTGAGAGCGGCAGAGCTTATTCCGCTTTATAATGAACAGCTTCAAAACGTCTTGAATCAAGCGGCAGCTTTTTGTCAACAGTTCGCTTTGCCTAGTGTCTTTAGCGAGATGATTTTAGGAAGTTTGGATCAATTGGAAATTAAAATTTTAGCACTGACCGCTCGTTTGATGGAAAACTTGCTTTCATTGCTTAGCCATAGTTTGGATATTGTTTTGATTCCTGTTTTAGGATTCTATTTTTTAAAGGATAAGGATTTTTTACAAAGACAACTTTGGCAGCTGATACCGGTTAAAAATCGGCAAGAAGTGACGGTTATGCTGCGGCAGATGGATTATATTCTGCGGGGATTTCTCTCTGGAAGTTTAACTGTGGGATTTTGTGTCGCTTTAATGGTTTCCGCTGGTTTATTGATTATCGGCATGGATTTGCCGTTGCTTTTTGGCATGATAGCTGGCGTGTTTAACGTCATTCCTTATTTTGGTGCTATTATCGGTATGGCACCAGCCGTTATTTTCGCTTCGTTTACTTCGCTGAAAATGGCTGTATCAGCGGCAACGGTGATGATTTTGGCGCAACAAATTGAAAGTAACTTGATTACGCCTAAAATTATCGGCGAAAAAATCGGTGTTCATCCTATTGGCGTAATGATTGCATTGTTAATTGGTGGGAAATTGTGGGGAATTATGGGTATGTTATTTGCGGTACCAACAGCAGGACTTTTAAAGATCGCTTTGGAATTCTTATATGAAAAAATTATTGCTTTATCAACAGAAAAAATATAGTCAAAAACTGTCTTTTACGTTACAATATCTTTATTTGACGAAAGAAGGCGTTCGATGCGATGAAAAAATTTTTGTTGCTGACTACTGGCGGTACTATTGCTTCTCAAGCTGGCGAAAATGGTTTAACTCCTCAAATGGACGCTGCAGGACTTCTGCATTATGTTCAGCAATTAAAAGATCTTTATCAAATTGAGACAGAAGCCTTGCTGAATTTGGACAGCTCCAATATTCAGCCGGAGGAGTGGCAGATGATAGCCAGACGTATTTTTGTTGATTTGGCATATTATGACGGCTTTATTATTACACATGGTACAGATACGATGGCTTATACAGCATCAATGTTGGCTTATATGTTGCAGAATATTGATAAACCAGTGATTTTGACGGGTTCGCAGATCCCTATAGATTCTCATTTGACCGACGCCAGAGTGAATTTGTACTGTGCGTTTGCAGCAGCAGATAGTGGTCGCGCTGGCGTTTATGTTGTTTTTAATCGTAAAATTATTTGTGCCACAAGAGCGGTCAAAGTGCGTACGATGGGATTTGACGCTTTTGAAAGTGTGAATATGCCTGACGTTGGCGAAGTGCGCAGCGATGGAATTCTTTGGCATAGTGAACCGTCTAAAAATAACGGTGAACCTATGCTTTACGATAATTTAGAGTCCAATATTTTTTTGTTAAAATTGATTCCCGGAACGCGACCAGAAATCTTTGACCATATTGTTAATATGAAGTATAGCGGCGTTGTGATTGAGGCTTTTGGTGCTGGTGGGCTACATCACATTCGTCGCGATCTCTTAGAGAAGTTAAAATTATTGGAACAAAATCAGATCGTCGTTGTTGCTTGCAGTCAATGTTTATATGAACATTGCGATTTTAGCGTTTATGAAGTCGGGCAAAAATTGCTGACGCTGACTAATGTGATTCCGGCTTACGATATGACGACGGAATCTTGCGTAACTAAGCTGATGTGGGCGCTGGGACAAAGTCATGATGTCAAAAAAGTAAAAAATATTTTTAGCCGTTGCTATTGCGACGAGATTGATTTGAAATATTTGTAAAAGAAGTTGCTATATTTAATTGGCTCTAAACTTTTGCCGATACCGTCAACAATCGACGGTATCGGCTTTTTTATGTTTTTTAGCGTTTATTATTGTCGGTAAAAAGTAGCAGGAAAACCGCTAATAACGATGAAATTTATGGTTAAGTTGGAAATAAAAGGGAGTGATTTAATGCTGCAACTTCGAACAGATGACGATACGCTGGTAGTCAGCGTTGTAGGCGATTTGGATATGGTGGTGGCGAAAGAATTTCGGGAAACGGTGGATAGTTATTTATTCAATCATCAGTGGATTAAACATTTGATGGTAGATTTGAGCGGTGTTAACTTTATGGATAGTTCTGGTTTGGGGGTAATATTGGGGCGTTATAAATTGATGAGAAATCGTGGTGGACAGATGGCGCTTTGCGGCGTCAATGACGGCGTGTATCGGGTGCTGGAATTATCTGGCGTAAAAAAGCTGATGGTAATTTTGAGAACGGCAGAAGAAAAAGCGCAATAGGAGGAAGATGATGATGTATAAGGATAATGTAGTTAAGCTGGAATTAAAAAGTATTGGGGAGAATGTAGCAATCGCTCGCATGACATTGGGTAGTTTTTTAATGATGTATGATGTGAGTTTAAGCGAACTGGACGAGATTAAGATTGCTTTATCAGAAGCTGTTTCTAACAGTATCATTCATGGCTATGGCAATCATGAGGACGGCGTGGTACGAATTATATTTGCTGTTCAAAATGATGAATTGACGATTTGCGTAGAAGATGATGGTGTTGGCATCAGTAATATTGAGCAAGCAATGGAGCCGGCTTTCTCTACCAAAATGGAACATATGGGTTTAGGATTTGTTTTTATGCAAACGTTTATGGACAAGCTAATGGTAGAATCGGAGATAGGCGTGGGAACTCGCGTAACAATGCAGAAAGCGTTGCTAAATCAAGAGGCATCAGAGCCGCAGGCAATGTAGGTGATGACAATGGCGAGCAGATTGAGTGAAATGAATTTGCCGCGGTTTCCGCTTTTAACAGATGAGGAGATGCAAAGCCTTTTAGAACGCGCTCAAGCGGGGGATACAGCCGCCAGAGAACGAATTGTCAACTGCAACTTGCGGCTGGTGTTTAACCTAATACAGCGTTTTAATAATCGCGGCTATGAAACGGAAGATTTATTTCAAATTGGGACCATTGGGTTAATTAAAGCCATTGATAAATTTGACCTTTCTTTTGGCGTAAAGTTTTCAACATATGCCGTACCGATGATTATTGGCGAGATTCGGCGTTTTTTGCGTGATGACAGTCCTATCAAAGTGAGTCGTTCGCTCAAAGAGCAAGGCGGCAAAATTCGTCAGACGCAGGAGCGTTTGCAGCGAGAACTAAAACGAGAGCCGAAATTGAGTGAAGTTGCTGCTGAATTAGGCATGGAGGTGGACGAAGTAGTAGCAGCACTGGAGGCCAATCAACTGCCTACATCCATTCATGAAACATTATATCAAGACGATGGCGATCCTATTTATGTAATTGACCAGCTTGTTGATGATAAACAAGCGGAAAATCGTTTTTTTGAGCATTTGGCATTAAAAGAAGTATTGGATAAATTGCCGGAAAGGGAGAAAAAAATTTTGCTGATGCGATTTTTTAATGATAAAACACAAATGGAAGTCGCCGGCGAGGTAGGCATTTCGCAAGTGCAAGTATCTCGTCTAGAGCGTAGTGCATTGAAAAAAGTACGAGAATTGATGGAATCCTAACAAAGTGACAATCTTTTGAATGGAGCGATTGATAAACTATATAAAAAGAAAAGACAATTACAAAAAAAATATTTAAATTTTTTCTTATTGACTAAAAACCACCCGTTAAACGGGTGGTTTGCTCTAGTTCTATAAAGCTGTATTTTTAATTATTGAGCTCATGTAACTCTACTGCGCCTACATAAAATCCTTCCATCCGGAAAATATCTATTGTTATATTGATATTTCAAATTTGCGTGTTTATCGAAGATCATCAAAGCAATTTTGCTTTTTAGATATTTTATGAAGCTTGAGATGCTCATCTTTAATGCATTTGAACATTTATGCACTATTTGGAAATAAAATATTGAGCGTAAAATGAATAGGTAATATTTTTGATAGTCGAAAATATTATGCTGATCATTTAAAACAAACCAAGAATAGTCCAATATGGCACCATGATGACAATTATCCAAATAAAATTGATTATTGTTTTAACGCCCATCATTTTGATAAACTGTCGCATAGAAATCATACCAAAAGCGTATGTTTGCAGAGCAGGTGCTGATTCATAAGGGAATAGTACATTATCAAAACAGTTGCACATAATTAAGAAGAACGGCACAGGATTGATGCCAGTACTAGCACATATTTGTGCAACAATAGGAGCAAAGGCTGCGCCTGCTGCTAATGGTGTCATGATCTTATTAAGAACAAAGGCTAGGAGCCATAAGAAGATGCCTGCTTTATAGACGCCGCCATCCATAATTGTTGCTAGATATGGTTTTAAAACTTCTGCAACACCTAAATTCATCCCTACTGTACCAATACTTAAACAACCTGCCATAAAAAATAGGAAAGAATAATTGACTTGCTTGATCGCTTTTTGATTACCAATATTGATTCCCGGCAAGAAGCAAACGACGCCAGCGATTATAAATATCCATGCTACAGCAAGACCAATTTGTGCATTAAATATTAAAGCAAATAAAGCACAAAGTGTAATCACAATAGCTTTTTTCTCATTTGTTGTCACTTTGCCTAAAGCATCATACTCTGCTTTAATAACATCAACATCGAAATGCTTTTGTTTTGGTTTAAAAATGAAGCGATACATGACCCAAACCACCAAAATCATATACGGCAAAAAGGCTAAATTGTAAAAAGCATATTCTAACCAGCCTAAACTAAGATCTGGAATGAAATTTTTACCAATATTCATATACATATCAATTTGTAGTCCATAAGACAAACATACTGGCAAAGAATTCCCCACAAAATATGCCATACACATTAAAATAGCTGCTTCATTAGAATGTTTTTCAAAACCGAACCCGCGAATCATACTATATGACAATAAACAGAATAAGACAATTCCTCCAGAAGAAATCGCATAATTCGCCACAATACCGGCAATGAAATACGCCCAAATCAGTCTGGTAAAATGACCTTTTGATTTCAGTAATAACCAGTAACAAAATCTTTTCAAGAAACCCGTTTCTTCCAAACAGTTTCCCAAAAGCATTGACCCTAACATCATCCAAACCGCCGTGTTAGCCCAAGAACTGCCAAAAGCGGTAGCAGCATCGGTTAATTTAAAGACAATATAAGCTACTGGTAAACCAACAGCAACGATAAAACTATCCATAAGTTCAAACGCAAACATAAAGATTGCTAAAAGGGTAATGGTCAAATATACTTTTAATTGTCCTGTAAAAACTTCTGTTTCTGGAAGTAACAGCACCGAAAGCGATACAACTAGCGCAAGTGCCCATTGTATTAGAGCTTTCCTATCTAAAGTTTTCATAATGATAACCACCTTTTCGGATAATTGTATAAGGAAGTTACTGCCTGCACTTTATCAGGCAGTAACTTTGCCGTCTAACGCTTCTTAAAGTTCTTCTTCAAAAATCTGATAAGCGGGTGCCCCTTCGCAATTTTTAGGGAATCTAACGCCAGCCAATACGGAAACCGTTGGAGCAAGGTCAACTTCACGAATATAGCGATCGGTTTCGTACCCCTTCTTGAAGCCTTTTCCAGCTGCGATAAAGATAGGTGAAACAGAAGTGTCACCTTCCCCTAATGCAGTAGAGAGGGAATCACCATGTTCATAATTGTAGCCTTCTGCCATAAAGTAAATAATGTCTCCCGCTTCAGGACCAGCTAAGCCTAAAAGTACCGCATCACGATTGCGCAAAGCCAAAGCGATAATACGATGTCCCGTAACTTTGTCTTTATAGCCATATAGCTTCGTCATGACTTCTTCTTCCACTTCGAATTGATCTTCTGGCTCTACAATACCATGAGGATATTTGCCTTTTACGTTAATATAGATATGATTGCCACGACAAGCGACAGCTTTCGTTTTGCTCCAATCCATTTCCCGCAGTTCATTGTCATTTTCATCGCGTTTAATATCACATAATCCCAATTCTTGCATGATGCGAATGTTTACTCCCGTACTATCGCCCATAAACCGTGCGCCATGTTTCGGTGATATCAAAGCATGGTCTGATACAATGATGATGGTCCAGCCTTCATCTAAGAAGTGCATAAATTTCCCAATATACTCATCAGTTTGGCGATAAATAAGCTCGGAAAATTCCAGATACTCTTCTATTGAAACTTTTTCCGTGCCATCTGGAATAAAGGTTAAATACGTATGGCCTTCTAAGTCTACATTGTGGAAATGGGAAAAGACCACTTCATACCCCTCGTTTTCCATTAAATAATTCAAAGCGCCTGCTTGCCAATCGGCACTTGCACGCCAACTTTCCAGCATGGTTTTTTTCTTCGTTGTGATATCCTTGCCATAAATCATAGAAGTTGGGGTAGGATAGCCAATATTTTCTGTGATCATTTTATACAAGCTTTTTGGTGACCAGAAAGAATCCATCATGATGTCCATAGTTGGTGATACATACAGTTTAAATTTGCTTCCGTCTTCTTCCAAATCCATTAAGCGCATATTGCAATTAGCTTTTACCAGCGTATTGTCTTTGTACGTATCATCAATAATGCCAACAACATACTTTTCATTTTCCAAAACATAAAGCGGCTGTGTTTCTTTTTTATTTTTATAAATAGCAACTCTATCGTATTTGCCTTCCTCATTTTTTAAGATTAAACCAACGCGGCGAAGCAAGCCTTTGGCTAATAATAAGACAAATTCCAAAGCACCTTCTGGTGCTTCTTCCCAGCCTTGCGCCGGTTTAATGGTAGAAAGCGACATATCATAGCCTCTGTAACGGCTGACCATTTGGCCATCGTCTGGCTTTAAAATATAGTTATTGAGTACTGTATCTGCTTTGGCTTCTTTTGCTTTCTTTTTCGTTTTATCTTCATCAACCGTTTTTAAGTCGGTTACTACACAAGGTACCCCAGCGTCACTACCAGCATTAGGCACAAAGGTGATGCCATCTGCATTTTTGCTGGCGAATAAAATCATTTCTGCATCAACTTGTGCGGTGCTCATATTTACCCCACCAGGGCTAGAGCCATCGACAACATGCAAGTTTTCACTATCTGAAGATGGCGGCCAAGCAGCACTAGGCCAATGCCATACTAATGTTTTCTTGCCCATTTCTGCTGTAACATTCCAGATTTGTTCCGCATGACATGATTCAGAATGCATACCATAACAATATTCATCTAATTTCCCTGGCACTTGCAAAAAAAAGTCGGTAATTCCGTGCACCATGGGACTTGCCCCAGTAGCCAAGGTTGCCCACATAGGTGGCGTAATGGTGGGTACCCCACCCAACATGGTTAAATCGTGCCGCTGAGCACCCATGCTAATCAATTTTGCGGTATTGGGCATGATGCCTTCGTCAACAAATTTTCTTGTCTTGCGAGGATCCATCCCATCAATCCCTAATACTAAAATTTTATCGGCTAACGCTTTTCTTTCCATTAAAAATCACTCCTGACTTGGTTTTTCATTGCAAAATTAGTCTTCCAAAATCTGATAAACTGGTGCCCCTTCGCATTCTCTTGGCATTCTTAAACCAAGTAATGAAGCAACAGTAGGTGTTACATCAATATGTTTGATTTGTCTTGTTGTTTTGTAATTTTTCTTAATACCAATACCTGCTGCGACAAAAATTGAAGAAACGCAAGTATCATTGGTACCATACATAGTGGAGAGAGAATCGCCATGATCGTCGGTATAACCTTCAGCGACAAAGTACACAATATCGCCACATTCTGGACCACCCATGCCTAATAAAATAGCGTCCTCATTACGTAAGGCCACAGAAATTACACGATGACCTGTTTTTTCATGTTGTAATTGATACATATCGGTCATGATTTTTTCTTCGAGTTCATATTTATCTTTCGGATTGACAATACCATGAGGATTTCTTCCCCTTAAGTTGATATATACTTCATTTAGACGAACGGGCACAGCAACGGTTTTTTCCCAATCAATTTCATGGAGACGATTGCCATTTTCATCACGTTTCAAAGTCAAGTAACCCCATTTTTCAAAATAAATGGCATTGACAGCATTCGTTCCGCATAAAAAATCTGTTCTACCATGTTCAGGACAAACTTGCCCATGATCGCTGACTAACAAAATTGTCCAGTTTTTATCGAGCAATTCCAAAAATTGACCAATATAGTAGTCTGTTTGGATATATACGTCTCTAAATAATTTCTGGTAAACATCGGCACTTAATTTATCGCTTCCTTCGTATAAGAATTTCACCAACAAATGGCCTTGCAAATCTACATTATGAAAATGAGAGAAAACCACTTCATAATTTTCATGTGCAATTAAGTATTTGATGGATTTTGCATTCCATTCAGCAGCCGAAGTCCAATTGGCATTAACACATTTAGTAATTAATGTTGGGTCGGAGCCAGCAGTGGTACAAATTGGTTGGGGATAGCCGACGTTATCCACAATCGTTTTTAATAAGGTTTTAGGATGCCATAACGTATCGTTGCTAAAATCCATTCCTGCTGAAATCCACATTTTTAACATGGAGCCGTCTTCTGCAACTTCTAACAATCTCATATTTCGGTTGACCAAGCGTTTTTCCTCGCCAACATAGGCTTCATCAATCACATCATGAACAAAAACATCTAATTTGGCTTCAGCGATGATATCTTTACTTTTTTTATTTTTGTACATGACGACTTTGTCATAAACATTTTGTTCATTCTTCAGCAATAAGCAAATACGTCTGATTTTGCCTGCAGAATGTAATACCGTAAATTCTTTAGCGCCCTCTGGGATCTCTATCGCCCAACCAGTAGCATCTTTTAATGGAGAATAGCAAATATCGAAAGGGGTATCGGATAAATTATGATAAGACTCTTCGCTGGTGATGCCAATGCCTGTGACTTCTTGAGCATGTACTTTATCGTAACTGGTAGTTAGCCCTTCATGACTTTCTATTTCCATGCCTGGAATGAAGCAAGGTATTTTACTATCAGAGGCTGCTTTTGTCGCATATTTGCTTTCTTCTGTTTTTTCACTGGCAACGATGATTTTTTCAGCATCAACTTCTGCTACGCCACAGTTGATACCGCCAGGTTGTGTACCGTCTATGACGCTTAAATTAGGACTCTCGCTGCTAGGTGGCCAAGAAGAGCCTGGCCAATGCCATACTAACGTTTTCTTTCCAGCTTCAGCGGAAACATTCCACATTTGTTCTGCTTTACATTTGGTAGAATCAAAATTGTACAACAAAACATCCAACCGTTCGTGGGTGTTACTATAATATTCGGTAATACCATGCGTGCAAGGATTGGTACCTGTCGCTAGAGTCGTCCACATTGGGGGCGTTACCGTTGGCTGGCCACCAATCATTTTTAAATCTTCGCGGCTAGCACCTAATTCGATCAACTTTTTCGTGTTAGGCATAATTCCTTCCTCAATGTATTTGTTGGTCAACTTAGGATCTAAGCCATCTACGCCAAGCACTAATACTTTATTACTTAAAGCGTTGTTATTCGTCATTTCATATTCCCCTTTCTCATATGGTCATACTCCTTTCGTGATGTGAGCGCTCATTCATCACTGATAGATGTTTCCCATAGAAGCAATTCATTTATTGTTTATACTTTATATATTCATTATAAAAGAAAATGCAAGACGAACAAGAGTGCAAAATTTTGCATCTCTTCTTCATCTTGCATCAAATTGTTTCAACATTGAAGTATATTTTTTATAGTATTTTAATCAAATATTCAATTTCAGGTCTGATTCCAATATCTTTTCGACTGATCCAAAGCACCTTTGCGGTAATATTTTTGCCTTTGTGTTTTATAGGGATCGTCTGCATAACATCTCCATTAAGCATAAATTCGCTAAAAGTATCTCCAGCGTAATATTTAATCTGTTTTTTATACCATCCTAAAGTGACATACTTTTGCGTATACATTAAGTCACAGAAATTGACATAGTTGGTGCTATAATGCTTGATGTGTGGCTGCCCATATGGTAGCAGTTGTTGATAGGTAAAATTCTCTGTTATATTGTCCGTATTACCGTATAAGGCAAGCGGCAACGATAAGAATTCTTGCATCTCTAATTCTTTCTTTTGCAAAATATTTTTCGGAGCGTAAGCCACTAATTGGTGCTTTTTTTCTTTCCAAACAGCAAGGTCATTCGGCAGCGTATAGGATTTATTTATGGGAAGAACTACATTAGCAAAGGCATTTTCTGTTTCATAGATTTTTTTTACAGTTTTTTCTAAAGATGATTCCATAACTGTAATATTGCTTTCTGGAAAACGATTTTCCATATCAAGAATTGCTTTAGATACTTTTTTGGGGAAGATAGAGTTGGGTAATATAATCACCAAATTGACAGCCTGTTTTTGACGTTGTTTTTGATTATCACTTGCTGTTTGAGCATAACGCTCTATATCTTCGGCTAGACTATCCAGTTTAAGAAATTTTTCGTACAAAACTTCTCCATTTTTGGTCAAGGATATCCCTGTTTTTGAACGCTGTAAAAGGATAATACCCAATTCCTTTTCCAAATTGGCTAATTTTTTTCCTAAGTTTTGATGATTCATGTAGAACTCTTGTGCAGCTTTATTGATAGAACCAAGTTGAACAGTTTTAATAAAATACCGAATTGTTCTAATGTCCAACGTTAATCTCACCTTTCCGTAATAGGACTTCTCTTTCGTGATAAAGTAATAAAAAACAAAGACCACTGATGAATTTGATTTGCCACTAGTCAAAACTGACTTTTAGGCAAAATTCGCAGTGGTCTTTAAAATGCAACCTACATTTTACTCTCCAGCCAAGACTTCATTGCTCAGCGGATTATCTTCATTATCATTAGGCAACGTTTCTGTCGGCTGTTCTGGAGCAGTCGGCGTAGGGGAATCTGATTGATAAGGCTGACCAAATTCATCCAAAATCACTTCGTTATGGGTATTTTTATTTGGTTCAGTAGTAGTAGGAATATCTTCACCCATTGTATCGTCATCATCAGGTGATTGTTGTTCCGGTACTGTTGGGGGCTTAGACTCTTGAGAGGCGCTGTTGTTGCTGGATGTCGTGTTACGTTCCCCATTATCATTATTTTGCTCAGTCGTTGTTTCATTGCGTTTATCATTATTGGTGGTGCTGGTTGTACCAGTATTGATATTGACGATATTCAGGCGGGTAATATCCTGATCAAAAGGATTAAACGATTCATTGATCATTGTCAAAGTTCGCCGTCCATCGGGAATGAAATATGATATACCATTCACATATTGAGCGCCGCCGGGCAGAGTAAAGGTTTCCAAACTATTGCTCATATCCACTTCGATGAGCTGCTTACCGAACCAAATGATTTCGCCCATACTCAAATTAGTTTCCATATTTTCATTGATGATTTGAGCAAAAGTTGGTAATTTCGTAATTGTTGATGGTTGGGCTAATTGCTGTGCCAAAGCAGCAATAAACATTTGCTGTACACCAATGCGTTCCAAATCACCATTGCGGTAATCGGCGCGAAAACGTACAAAACCCATCGCTTGCTGACCGTTTAAGACTTGTTCCCCTTTTTTTAAATGAATGGATAAATCTTGATAAGGATCTTCATAATCCATATTACGGGGGACATTGATCTTTACGCCGCCCATTGCGTCAATTAAGTCGATAAAGCCTTCTAAATTAACAACAACATGATAATCTGGTGTAAAACCGATTAAATCCTGAATTTCTTTGTTCAGCTGCTCAATACCGCCTATGGCATGAGCGCCGTTAATTTTTTTATTGCTTCGTTTAACGTTGCTCATAGTATCGCGTGGTATGCTCAAAATATTGATTTTATCGTTGTCCGTATCAAAAGATACCACCATGATAGTATCCGTATGATAGGTATCCATATCGCCGCCTACTACTAAGAAAGTATAAATCCCTTCAGCTTTTAAAATATCTTCGGGTAGCAAACTGACATCGTTGGGATTGACCAAACGCGCTGGCGGCTTAACACTGCTTTTCCACCAAATCGTGCCTAATGCAGCGCCTATAGCGATGATAATTAAAATAGCTATTAAAATAATATAACGTTTTTTCAGACGCTCTTTCGGTTTTTGCTTAACATGACGTCCAGCAGTATTGCCCATTGATTTTTCTCCTTTGAAAACGAAATTCTTTATCGTGTGAAAGTCCAAAACTACACCATGACATCAAATTCTATTGATGCATCGCAAACTGTTGATGTACGAAAATTGAACTAACATAGTTTTTATATATTTTAGGATAGATAATAAGTTGCTTTTGAGTAAAACGGTTTGACTAATTTTCAATGAAAATTTTATTCCTATTTTATTAGCTTACCATGATTATAGATAAATCACAATACGACAAATTTTTCAATCTGGTTACAATTTTTTATCACATTATCGTTTTAAGGAACGAATCAGCGTTTTGCTTTCGGCATCAACACGTAAAGAGTCAATAATTTTTTGCAGCGCTTTATTATGGGTAAATTTATCTAAACGGTTTTCTTGCAAAAAAGGCATTGTTTGTGTGGGTAATTTAATATAGCAAATGGATATTGCCCACGCGACAGCCATCTGAACGTAATACTGATGATTATCTATACTTTCCAAAAGATGCAATACTTGCTCAATATGGCTGTCATCAATGAAATAATCAAGCAGCATAACGACGGCAAAACGCACTTGATATTCCTCACTGCTGGCAAAGTAAGGCTGAATAAATTGCCACCATTGATCAGGAAATTGTTGGGCGCTTTTGAGCGATGCGCAGAAACTATCACAAACCGACCAATTATCAATCTTGGCAATAAAAAGTCGGCTTTGCGCCATAATTTCTTCCAGTGGAGCCGTTATTGCTCCAATTACCAAACCTTGCAACATCAATTCTTCAAAAGTATCGGTTGTTGCTTGTAGTAGATAATTTTGCCATCCATTTTTAGCAATAGTTTGAGCTATATTACGCAGTTTGGGCAGACGGACCCCCCAAATTTTATCCGCTGCTATGTTGGGCAACAATTTGCTCGAAAAGGCTTGATATTCCATCTCAGCTTCTTGCGCCAAAAGTAAGCGCAAATCGTCATTCGTCATTTTGATCTCCCTTCTAAACTATCCATGAGCTATTTAGAAAACTTATGCAAGATGAGAAAAATATTTTTAATCACACTTTTCCAAGCAAAGACTATTTTTTAAATCGCTTTTGAAGTTCATTTGACATCTATAAATTTTTTGGGAACGATGCCAAAAGCCAATCATTTAATCACAGTGGTTGGCTTTTTTAATCATTCTGATCGCTTGCATCAGGTTGACCATTATTAAATTCGGTGCAAATATTCTTCCAAACATATGCCTTGTTCAGTAATCACTTTGGCAGCAGCTTGCCCAACATAGCGATAATGCCATGGTTCATAAATAATGCCGGTGATATCGCCTTTACCTTTAGGATAACGCAAAATAAAGCCGTAGTCGGCAGCGTTTTCACTGAGCCAGCGAAAAGCTTCTGTTTGGGCAAAGCCTTCGTCTAGCGTTTGATAGCTGGGCGTAACAATATCAGCCGCTAAGCCCAAATTGTGCTCGCTAGTGCCGGGAATAGCAACAATCGTTTTGGCAATATTATACGCTTCGTTGTCATCATAACCTTTTGCTTTATATTGGTTAATTTTGCGATTAAACAAGCCTACTTGATAATCGTAGGAGCGATACGATGAAGCGACAAAAATAGAGACGCCATCAGCTTTAGCAGCTGCAATCATAGCTTCTAATTGACCGATAGCACGACTGTCAAATTCTTTGCCGTTGGACAATTTGCTCACTTGAACAGAAAAATTTTCAGGCAAAGGGTTCTTTTCGTTTACTAAAACCAATTTCCAGTCCGTCAAAGCAAAACGAGCAACTTTGAGCGTTTCTATCGTTTGCATTAAGGTAATGGGTGGTGTTTTATGCATAGTTTTAGCAAGAGATAAGATTTCATCAGTCGCCCAGCATGTTGATGCTCCTAAGCAACTAGTAACGAATAAAGTTATGGCAATGATATAACGAAATCGCTTTTTTTTCATGATTCCAGCCTCCGTTTCGACAAATCTATTTTTATTATAACATGTTTCTGGCACTGCGCAACTGCTAAAAAATGAACCTTGCCAAGCCAATTAAAAAATTTTTTAGCGTTAGATTTTGAGGATTCAGTACCTACAGAAAACAAACAGAAAATTTTACTTGTTTCGCAGATTTTTTTTGTCAAAATATGTTATAATAATTTATCAATAATTTGTAGAGGTGATTTCAAAATGTATCAGGCAATTTTATTTGATATCGACGGTACACTGCTTTCCATCAATAGCAGAGAAATGATGAACGAATATTTTCAGCGCATGGCGTCATTTTTGGAAGAACGATTCCCTCAAGAAGGACACTCGTTAGTCAAATCCGTAATGATTGCTAGTAAAATGATGGAAACAAACGATAGCGGTTTAACTAATGAGATTTTTTTCTGGCAATCTTTTGACCAAAACAGCACACACAATAGAACAGAATTAGAGCCTGTGCTTAAAGAATTTTATCAGAAAGAATTTCCTCAAATTGGTCATCTGGCGCGTAAGGACGAATTGATGCCGCAAATTGTTGCTAAATTAGCGCAGAAAGGTTATCCCCTGATTGTAGCCACTAATCCCTTGTTTCCGTTGCAAGCTAATCTAAGTCGTTTAGCTTGGGCAAATGTTGCTGATGCACCATGGCAAGAAATTACTAGCTTTGAACAGTATCATCATAATAAACCAAATCAGGCGTTTTTTCTGGAAATTTGTCAGCGAATTGAAATTAATCCCGCTAATTGTCTCATGATTGGCAATGGCTTGATTGATGACAAAGCTTCTTTATCTGCCGGTATGGATTTCTATTTAGTCACTGATGAAGTAAAAGATGGCAACGCTGATGATTATCAAGGGTTTAAAGGCAGTAGAAGGGATTTGCTATTGTTTGTTGAAACGCTGCCGGATTTTGTGAAAATCATATAGATATCGCAAAAAAGCGTTTTTGCTACAGTGAATTGATCTTCGTCACGAAAACAACAAAAAATGTAATCGAGACTATTTCAAATTTTGTGTAAACGCAAAATCAAAAGTGGTTGGATAGTTATTTAAAGAACAAATACCGAATTGTCGAATTTAGCGCAGTTGAAGCATGTGAAAGAACTTTAGTAGAGAATGCAATATTTTATATAAAAGCAGAGTGATTTAAAATGGGAGAAAGAAAAATTGAGATATAGTATGACTAAATCAATAAACTGAAGATTAGATAGGAGGACTAATATGCTTGATACAATACCTGACGAAGAAGAAATGACCGCTTTGGTTGGGAAAGCTCTATATGATGTATGGCATAAATTATGTGTTTTAATTGATGAAAAATATGATATGGATTGTTTGTGGGATAAAGGCGGTAAAGCATGGAAATATGAGTACAAATATCGTCGAGGCGGCAAAACGCTGTGTGCATTATATGCGAGGGAAAACTGTATAGGTTTTATGATTATCTTAGGAAAAGATGAACGGTTAAAATTTGAAACAGATAGAGCAAATTACTCACAAGAAGTTCAAAAAATATATGACGAAACGCAAACTTATCATGATGGAAAATGGATAATGTTTGAGCCGGTGGATACTTCTTTGTTTAATGATTTCATTAGATTGTTGAGCATCAAAAGAAAGCCAAACAGGAAATAAATTTATTATCACATTATATGATATTCAGTTTGTCGTGGGGGCTGATTTACTGCATATAAATCATAGTTGCTAAATTTCAGTTTATCGCTTAGCAGCGACAAGAACTCGTGTTAAAAAATATAGTACATAAAAAATAACGAAAAACAGACCATCGCCAATAAATTTTGCGGTGATCTGTTTTTATTCTTAGCAAAAAATCTAATTTATTTTTTCTTGATATAATCAACAGCGCGACATTTTGGGCAAACAGGCAACTTGTCAGTAGCGTTTGCTAAAGCAACAATATAGCCGCATTTGGTGCATTGGAAATTGCCAGCACCGGGCGTTTCACCAGCTTTGGGCACGACGATCAACTCCTTTATGTCAATTTGAAACAATTACTGTTAATAATATACCACAAATTTTGGTAAGTTAAACGGAAAACAATAGTGTACAATTTTTGTTTGATAAATTGTGATACAGGGTAAGAAAATTCATCATTTAGAAGAACTATTCGCAAGGCAAAATTATGCCCATATGCTGTACGATTGTTACTTGCTTGTCATAATGGTCAGAAAATCACTCAAGTTAATAATTAGTCAGTATTTGGTGCAAGGGCTATGCAGATAGTTCCTAAAAAATAAGGAGGAATGAAAAAAACATGTTGGATCAATTATTATTGGCAAGGTGGCAATTTGCAATCACAACGGTATATCATTTTTTATTTGTGCCGCTGACCTTGGGGCTGTCAATATTGATTGCCTTGATGCACACGCAGTATTATCGCACTAATAACGAGCATTATAAAAAAATGACCAAATTTTGGGGCAAATTGTTTTTAATCAACTTTGCTATGGGCGTAGCGACCGGTATTGTGCAAGAATTTCAATTCGGTATGAACTGGTCTGAGTATTCTCGTTTTGTCGGTGATATTTTTGGTGCGCCGTTAGCTATTGAAGCTTTGGCAGCATTTTTTATCGAATCGACTTTTTTAGGCGTTTGGATTTTTGGCTGGGATAAATTGCCCAAAAAAATTCATTTGGCTTCTATTTGGCTGGTAGCTTTTGCCAGCAATTTATCAGCATTTTGGATTTTGACAGCTAATTCTTTTATGCAAAATCCACAAGGTTATATTTTAGCCAATGGACGGGCTGAAATGACAGATTTTGGTGCATTGTTGCTTAATCCTTATTTGTGGCATCAATTTCCCCATGTTGTTACGGCAGGTGTAAAAACAGCTGCCTTTTTTATAATGGGTATTAGCGCTTATCATTTAGCCAAAAAGCAGGATTCACTTTTTTTTAGAACGTCTTTTAAATGGGGCGCAGTTGTTGGTGTTATCGCTAGCTTATTGGTTGCCGGTATTGGTCATATGCAAGGACAATTTTTAATTGATGTTCAGCCAATGAAAATGGCAGCTGCCGAAGCACACTGGGAAACTGCCGATCCGGCTGATTTTATCGCATTGGCGGGCATTGATCAGGAAAATGGTCAAAACAGCTGGGAAATTGCTGTGCCTAATATGCTAAGTTTTTTGTCATACAATAGTTTCAGCGGCGAAGTAAGAGGGATTCATGATTTACAAGCTGAATATACGGCACAATATGGTGAAGGTAATTATATTCCGCAAGTAGCGCCACTATTTTGGAGTTTCCGTTTAATGGTAGGCAGTGGTGGATTGATGATTCTTTTAGCATTATTTGGTTTGTATTTGGCTTGGAAAGAAAAATCAGTCAAACCAAAATGGTATTTGAAAGTTATGCTCTTTGCGATTGCTCTGCCTTACTTGGCAAATACGGCAGGATGGCTAATAACAGAAATGGGACGTCAGCCATGGATTGTTTATGGTTTGCAGAAAACGGCTGACGGCGTTTCAACAGTCATGCCAGCTGGCTATATTTTGTTAACGCTTATTGGTTTTACCGCAATTTATGGTATATTGGCGGTTGTTGACGTTTATTTATTGAGCAAATTTGCTAAAAAATCGCCAGATGAAACAGCAGAAATCACTCGAAACGAGGAGGGTTCAGTGTGGATTTAAATATTCTCTGGTTTTGCTTAATAGCAATTCTATTTACTGGTTTCTTCTTTTTAGAAGGATTTGATTATGGCGTTGGTATGCTAACCTCTATTGTTGGTAAAAACGATACAGAACGACGTATCGTTTTGAATACCATTGGTCCTTTCTGGGATGGCAATGAAGTTTGGCTTTTAACTGCCGGCGGCGCTATTTTTGCGGCGTTTCCTAACTGGTATGCA
This sequence comes from uncultured Peptococcaceae bacterium, assembly GCA_949743265.1. Taxonomy (GTDB): domain Bacteria; phylum Bacillota; class Peptococcia; order Peptococcales; family Peptococcaceae; genus CATJSX01. The sequence continues at coordinate 61,566 of CATJSX010000193.1, read as the reverse complement.
ACGTTGTTTAGCGGCTTTTATCTAGCATTATTTTTAGTGCTGTTGACTTTGATTATACGTTGTGTAGGCATTGAATTTCGCAGCAAAGTAGACAGTCTTAAATGGCGTAATACTTGGGATCTTTTGATTAGTATTGCTAGTTTTTTATCAGCGTTTTTGTGGGGTGTCGCGGTCTCAAATTTGATGAAAGGCGTTCCGATTGACGCAGAAATGAATTTTGTTGGCAATTTCTTTACTCTTTTAACGCCATTTACTATCGTTGGCGGCTTGGTTTTTGTCGTGTTGTTTTTATTTCACGGCGCGTTGTTTTTGCGATTGAAAGCCAGTGGTGAGGATTTACAGAAACGTATTGCTAATATTGCTGTTAAATCCGGCGTCATTTTGGTAGTAGCCGTATTGCTTTGGGTAGCACTGGCATTGATGACAACAGATATTTTTAGTAAAATCCCTTCGTTAGTTTTGGTCGTTTTAGCAGCAGTGGCTTTATTAGCCTCAGTTTATTTGCAGATGAAAAACAAATTGGGAATTTCTTTTGCTGCCAGCGCCATAACTATTGTTTTGGTTACAATGGCTGTTTTTATTGGTATGTTCCCACGAGTTTTGATTTCGACTTTAAATCCTAACTGGAGTTTAACCATTTACAATGCTTCTAGTTCGCCATATACACTAAAAATCATGACGATTATAGCTATAACTTTGGTACCTATCGTTTTGTTATATCAGAGTTGGAATTATTGGGTGTATCGTAAACGAGTTACCGCTGAAGACGTTGAATATTAATGAAGAAAAAGCAAGTTTTTTAAAAAATTGATAAAGCGTTTTAACTTTAGGCTTATGAAGTTTTTAGATGAAAAGTTATTATTGACTATTTAATGATTAAAAGATACCTATCGGAATTTTCGATGAGGTATCTTTTTTATACCAATAGTAACAGTCACTTTGCCAGCTAAAATGAATTTAACGTTTATTGAGTGATGCTTTTAAAGATGAAAATACAATTGGCAATTCAAAAATTTTTAGAACATATGTGAGTAATATCATTAAGCACACCGTATTTATCATATTGTCGTTCTCTGGCATCTCACTATATTTTATTTCTGTCGTAAATCCGGCTGTTCAATCTATTTTTGGGGCGAGCAAAGTACACGAAGAACAGACTCTCTTTGGTTTAATTATTCCACTTATATGGATAGGTCTGGCACTCGTTGCTACACTTCAGTACGTGAAATATTATCAGGCTGTTCTGGCAGTTCTCAGAGGGAGGGTACTAGTGAAAACAGGAACCATTGTACTAAAGCAAAAAAGGATATATGACATAGCAGATATATTGTCTAAAAAAGCGAAGAAATCTGTAAATCCATATCTTTTGAGCCGTGTCTATTTTAAAATCCGCGATTGTGACAGTGAATGTAGTTTGCAGGTTGGCAATACAGTTAGTGTGATATATCCGGCTTCTTGTGTATTCTATGACAAAGATGGTATACCCGCAATCTATGTTTTTTCATCCGAAAAAAGCAGACCAGAGTATAGCATATCAAAAAGAAAAATTGTATTCATTGCAACAGCTATACTTTCTGTTTCTTATTATTTCCTTTGGAATAGTATCTGGATAGCATTGTTGGCAGAACGAGGTATTGCACTTTAGGTTGAAAAAATTGGTGAGAACGGTGTTGACCAACGGATGCTGTTACGCTGACAGGGGGCGTGCTGTCTATGCCTGAATTCACTCCTTGTACGACAGAAAAATCTTTGTGCGCCTGCATGGTATTTTGCCGCGCAAGCGCTTTTTATTTACACGACCTTGGGACAAACAGATCTAAGGTAAGGGACAGTTTCCTATGGTACCGCTTTCCATATCGTTTTCCGGCAACCCAACCACAAAAACGATATGAGGGTACAACAATGACGATTATTAACTTGCGTGATTTTTACTATTGCTATCTTCAAGACGAATACATGGAAGTTTCCGACGAGCCCATGTGGGGAAACAAGATTGTCAATGACGTTCTGAAAAATCACTGGGGATTTGCTTTAAGGCCGCTACTGGGTGAAAAACTATAAGGCACATCAGATCAAGGTGGTGCTGGAGGAATGGGCACGCGTCCCAGATACCCATGAGGCTATCACACGAAACCTTTGACAAGCTGCTTCCTAATGAAATGCAATCTTATGGTTTTGTTATATGAAAAAGTTTTTTGCAAATTTTTTCATAGTTCATTAAATCTGGTGCTATTCATTTGTAATGGTTCATAAATCTTATGTCAGTTTTGGGTATTTATATGGAACTTAAAGCAGTATCTGGGTATACTTCTGCATATATGGTAAATTTCAATTCTTAAAATAAATATTTTCTGACAATCTGCAAAAATGATTGGCTTTTTTCTGCATTTTTTTGTTATATATAACTAAGATTTTTAATTCAGGAATGGCAGAAATTGTTTTAAATGCCAAGTTATCAGTATTATGGAAGAAATTATTGCATTTTTTGATCAATTTTGTAGATGTACCAACAGATTGTGTATTGAGAAGCGCATTTTCCAAAGATAATATGTTATTAGTTTTCAAATGAAGGTTATACTTTATATTTTTCTTTTTCATTGCTTTTAATAAAAAACTATCAGCGTTTTCATTGTCCAAATAAATCGTTATAGGATATTTGGCGATCTCTTTTAAGGAAACAGCGCCAGATTTTATGGCTAAAGGATGTTCTTTCGAACATACTAAAATTGTTTTATCTGTCGCCAAAATTTCATAGCCAATCATGTTATTTCTTAACACTTTTTCTATCTGTTCATCGTCGCTAATCGTAATGAATCCTATATATTCTTTTTCTTGGTTGATTTGCTTTATGATTTCTTCGCGATTTCTATGGTATAGATTTACGATGACATTAGGGCAATAATAGCCGATTTCATTTACTGCACTTAACAAAAAACTATTTGCTGGCCCCATTGTGGTTAAAACCGAAATAATTTCTTTTTTTGATGCTCGTTTTTCCGTTGGCATCAATGTTTTTATGTCATTTAATGCTTTCTCAGCAAAAATACGCAATTTTTCACCGTATTCTGTTGTCGTTACGCCTTGATTTGTTCTTAAAAATAGATCGCTATTCAATTCTATTTCCAAAGTTCTTATTGTTTTACTAATCATCTGATGTGAAATATTCAAAGATTTTGCAGCTAAATTAAATGAATTCATCTTGCATACAATTAAGAAAATCTCTAATTGCTCGGTTTTCAACATTGTCACCTCTTTGTAATAAATCCAATAATACATTTAGGAAAAACTTTATTTTATCAAAATTGTGCTTATAAAAATCGCGATTTATTATTAAATAAATTTTTCCTTTTACACTATCAAAGGGAATAAATTTTAATCTTTCTTCATGATTAAAAAATTTTCCGCCTATTAAAGAGTCTGTTATAAATCCAACAGCGTTGCTTTTGATAATTGCTTTTTCAAATAATATGCAGTCATTTGTAATGACTTGTGGAATATTTTTTTCATATAAATAACTAATTGAAGGATTAGCTGGCGTATCGCCTTCTTGATAAATCGCTAATTTATGATTTTTTAGGTCTTCAATCGTTACTTTTTTACGAGTAGCTAATGAATGTCTTTTTTCTATAACGATATATGGCTGTTCTTGAGTTAATGGTAATATAATCGCTTGTGTATTCCAATCTTGTTTAATTTTATTATGCCAAGTAAATAAACCAACGGTTAGTTTTCCGCTAATTGTATTTAATACAATATCGATTGGATCTTTCTTTATAACTGATACATAAAAACCGTGTTCCAACATATCGTCGAAAATATCATCCATAAATTTGTATTTTGGAATAGCTGACACACCTATAATAAAATCATACATCGACTTGTTTTTGTCAATTTTCATGTTAATGCTATGATTTAGTTCTTTTTGTAACTGTTGATAATCTTCTAATACAGTTATTGCTATCTTTTTTACTTTTTTTCCATAAGGTGACAATATGAATTTATTTTTATTTATACTTTTATCAAAACAAGAAATTTGAAACTCTTCTTCCAATCGCATAATATAATTTTTTACAGTTTGTTCAGTCACACCATAGTTTCTGGCAACATCTTTCAACGATTGATATTTTTCAAGAGCAAGTAAATACTCAAAACTTCTAAAATCCACTTTTGTCACCTCTAAATTTTTTACTATCATATCATGAAACAAAAGTATTTACAACGGCAATAAGTTGCACGCTATTTTTATCATCAAACAAACAGCGTGCAACTTATTTTTTCTATATTAAAAGAATAAAGCAGTTATCGGAAGTCCAATAGTCACCATACAAATCATTGTAATGATCCACCCATAGAAATTGTATAAATACGCATCTTTAATGGGACACCAAGTACTATTTCCAAAAATAGGCGCACCAGTTGTAGAAGCGCCAGGCGTTGCAATAGCAACGGTTAAAGCTAAAATTAACATAGGTGCAATTATCATAGGAGAAATGTCGATTTGTGCGGCAAATGTACACATAATTGGTGTGAATACTGCTGCACATACTAAATTATGAGCAATTTGTGTTACTGCACTTGCTAATAATACGACAATAACGGCAAAAGCAATGTGATTAACATTAGCGACAATATTGCCAAATACATTTCCAACCAAAGTCATAACGCCAGCCTCAGCGCTACCTAATATACTAGCAACAGGCAGAGAAGAGGCAACTAAAACAATAACATCCCAATTGATTCCCTGATTAGCTGCTTGCTTAAAATTTAATAAAGATTCGCCATTTGGTTTTATCATAACTAAAATTGCCAGAATTAGCATAACGCAGCCAGCCATACCAAGATTTTTTAATGTTGCCCTTCCAGTCATACCAACAGGCATAATTTCTGGTAGAAATAACATAGCAATATAAGCAATTAAACAAAAAGCGCCAATTTTTTGGGCTTTATTCATTTTCTTTTCACGATGCTCTGCAAATGAATCGCCGGCTTGCATATAAAAGGTGACATCAGGACGAATAATAAATTTAACAGCAAACATAAACAAAGCAAAACATCCAATAGAAACGGCAACACAAGCAATTGTGAAACTTACAAAGTCTGCCTCATAGCCAAACGGAATCATATAACCATATACTACAGCGGCCAAAGGTTTCCATGGGAAAATTCCTCCACCTAATGCTGCAAAATAAGAAATTCCTACCATAATGATTGATGTGAATTTATCTCCTTTTTTATAGCCTAAGATATCGCATATACCGTAAAAAATTGACCATACAATCATAAGGGTTGCAATAACGCTGATGCAAGCACCTAAAATGAATGCGGCAAATAGAATTAGAAAGATAAATACATATGGCCTTCCAACTGCAAATTTTCTACTAATAAACCAATAAGCTAAATATTCGGTAAAACCGACTGTACTAAGATAAGCTGAAAATACAGCGCAGAACAATACCATTTGGGTAATGTTGCTGCCAAAACCAACAGAAATGGCAGTGTTAACCGTCATTGCACCAGTTAATCCTGTTGCTAAGAGTCCTATGAGGCTTGTCCAAAACATATCAACAAATGACCAACCATACAATAATCCTAAAAATATACCTAATGTTTTCATTCCCAAAGGAGTAATTGGTTCTATAGCTGGTAAATAGCCAAAACCAAATGTTAAAAGGAAAAATATTACGCAATGAAAAATATAGATTGGAGAACTTTTTTGAATTCTATCATTTGACATACATAGTTCCTCCTTACATAAAGTAAATTTGCTCAATTTTAGTAAGCCTGCCATAAGAGCCAAATATTATTGGCCCTTATGGTGCAAAGCTTAATCTGCTAAAATCTGATATACAGGGGCACCCTCACACTGTGCAGGCATTCTAATACCACCTAATACGGCAATTGTAGGTGCGACATCAACTTCACGAATGACTCGTGTCGTTTCAAAATTTTCTTTTAAACCTTTACCTGCTGCAATAAAGATAGGCGACACGCTAGTACCACCAAAACCTTCCGTGGTGGAAAGCGAATCACAATGATCGTAGTTGTACCCTTCGGCTGTCCAATAAATAATATCTCCGCTTTGGGGACCGCCTAATCCCAACAAAACAGCATCTTTATTGCGCAAAGCACAAGCGATAATTCTCATGCCAGTTACTTTATCTCTATAGCCATATAGACCCGTCATAATTTCTTCTTCTACTTGATATTGATTAGCTGGATCGACAATACCATCAATCACAGTGCCGTCTTCTAATTGATGTTGATTTCTTCCTTTAAGGTTAAGATAGATATGATTACCTCGAACGGCTAATGCTTTTGTTTTTTTCCAATCAATTTCGTGTAAATCATTTCCATTTTCATCCTGCTTTACAAAGGTAAAGCCCAATTCTCTCATAACGCCAACATTGATTCCTGTCATATCACCAATTTCGCGGATTCCATGCTCCGGACAGACTGCAGCATGATCAGATACTACTAAAATCGTCCACCCTTTATCCAAAAGATGTATAAATTTACCAATATAGTCATCGGTCTGCTGATAAACCATTTCTACCAAATTTTTATAATCTTCAGGGGTACCTTTACCGCCATTTTTTAAATATCGAATAGTCATATGTCCTTCCAAATCAACATTATGATAGTGGGAAAAGATAATTTCATAGTCTTCCTTTTCAATCAGATAATTTAATGCTTCAGCCTGCCAGTCGCCAATTGCTGTCCAGCTTTCTAACATGCATTCTTTGGAGATTTGAATGCTAGCATTTCCAATCATACAGGTCGGCTGGGGATAGCCAATATTTTGCGCGACATTTTGAAAAAGTGTTTTAGGATGCCACATGGAATCATTAGTCATATCCATCCCGCTTGAAATCCACATTCTCAATTTTTCCCCATTTTCAGCTAGTTCTAAAATGCGCATATTTCTATTGGCAGGAATCACTTTATCGTTTTTTATGGCTTCATCATAAATGTCTTTTTCGTACTTTCCAGCTTGTAATATGGCAATGGGTTCTAAAGCTTTTTTGGATTTATAAATTGCTACCTTATCATAGATGCCTGCATCATTTTTTAAGATTAAACATGGTCTTCTAATTAGGCCTTCTGCGTGCAGCATAATAAATTCTTTTGCACCTTCAGGAGCATTTGTCCATTTGTCATCAGCATCTTTAATTGGCGAATAAACAACATCGAAGGGTGCTTCAGGTACGGCTCCTTCTCCTTCGTCAGTTGACAACATAACTTTTACTTTCTGTTTAGTATTTAAACTGTTTGCTATACTATAAGCTTTTTCTGGTGGTTGCAAATCTGTAATGACACATGGAATTTCACCGTCAGTTGCCGCTTGTGCTTTAAACAATACTTTTTCCGAATTGACACTTGCAACCAAAATTTTTTCACCATCAACAACACCAACACTCATATTAACATTTCCTGGACTTGTTCCATCTACAACGCTTAAGTTAGGACTGTCGCTGCTTGGCGGCCAAGAAGAACCAGGCCAATGCCATACTAATGTTTTTTTCCCTGCTTCAGCAAAAACATTCCATAGCTGTTCCGCTTCACAGTATCTGGAATCTAAATTATATTCCACCATATCAATTCTCCCGGGAGTCTGTCTCCAAAAACAAGTAATTCCGTGAGTCATTGGATAAGCGCCCGTTGCTAATGTTGTCCACATTGGTGGAGTCACAGTGGGCTGCGCTCCCAACATTATTAAATCATGACGCTGCGCCCCTCGTTCAATCAAATTTTGGGTATTAGGCATTTTTCCTTCATCAACAAATTTTCTGGTTAGTTTAGGATCCATTCCATCAATACCTAAAACAATTATTTTTTCCGAAATATTTTTATCTGATATTTTTAGCATTATAGTACCTCCTAAAAATTGAAATATTAGAATTATACGTGCACGCGTTTATCTTAGCTATTATTATAGAGAGCGTTTTTTATGATGCATAGTTCTAATAATTTATTTTTTGCGTTTTGTTGCAACTTTTTATTATGAAATTTGGACGCATTAACAAAAATTTATATAGAAATTACGCCCATTTACAAAGACGAGAAAAGCTGCCAAGGGCTTGAAGTTTACCCTTGACAGCTATATATTTATCTAAATGTATATAGTTTTTGTTTGTACTATAAAATATTTATTGGCGTTCTTGTTAGGACTTTTCGCCTCTTTTACAACTTCATTATAAACCTTGTAGCCTTAAATCAAATCTGAAAAATTTGGCTTATTCATTTTCTTTGTTCTTCGTTTGGTTGTATTCGGAAAGAAATAGCCCAATGACGGTTAATATTGTTCCTATTGCGGAAAGCGTTGTAATAGTTTCTTTTAAAACCAACACAGATGTTATAACAGTTATGACAGGAACCATGTAAATGTAAATACTTGTTTTAACAGTTCCTAATATTTTTATAGCATAATTCCATGTTACAAAGCAGAAAGCGGACGCTCCGATTCCTAAATACAAAATATTGAATAGATTTGCTGCCTCTGTAAAATGTAACATATTTAATCGAAAGTCAAACAGGAATAGTGTCGGTATCATCAATAAAATGCCATAGAAAAATGTTCTGCGTGTGGTAAGGATAACAGGAAGTCCAAAGCTGCCTATCTTTTTAGTCAAGATAGAATAACAAGCCCACACAAAAGCGGCGACCAATGCTAATATATCTCCAATAGAGTTTAACTTTAATTGTGAGCCATTGAAGCTAATCAATATAATTCCTGTCATTGCAATAACAAAGCCAATGAAAAAGTTTATCTGTAGCTTTTCCTCTGACTTCATAAACAGGTGCACCAATAGCGCAGTAATGAATGGAGCTGATGATATAATTACGCCAACATTAGAAGCCGTTGTATAAGTCAATGCAATATTTTCTAATAAATAGTATAGATATATGCCACAAAAGCCCGCAGCAGCAAAAGTTATTTCTTGTTTCCGCTTTAATTTTTTTATACGGTGCGGATATGCTGCCAGTAAAACTAAGTAGCCCATAATAAAGCGAAAAAATAAGATTTCTACAGGCTGAAAATCTATAAGCAACATTTTTGTGGAAACAAAGGTGGTTCCCCATATAATGATTGTGAGCAAAGCTGCTAAATGTCCTGTGCGTTTTTCTGTCACCATTTTATTCACCATCCTTATTTTTTTCAAAAAAGATTTCACGGTACACTCCCGGTGCAAGTCCAATAAAGCTGGTAAAATAGTTCGTAAAATGGCTTTGGTCGGAAAAGCCTGTCTGTATAGCGGTGTCGAGCGGAGATATCCCCTTTGATAGCATTTTTTTGGCTTCATTGATACGAATTGTTTCTAAATATCGGTATGGGGTAATTCCTTTTGATTTTGTAAATGCTCTGAGAAGCGTTGACTTACTTAATCCTGCCTGATGGCAGATTTGCTCTAAGTAGATGCGCTCCATAAAGTGTTGCTTCATAAATGTACAGGCTTTTTCAATTTCCTGCCTGCACTCTGGAATACAGCTTTCAAAAGGCTGACTATACTTCTGGATTAAGCTGGACAACAAAAACAGCGGGTTTTCTTCTTTTCCGAAGTCGCTATTGCCATTTATCACCATTTCATGTAGTGGACGCAGATAACAGATGATTTCATCATCACTAATAACATTCTTTGAAAATCTTGGCAGTTCTCGTTTACTTGTTACTTCCTCTGCTAAATCAAGCATAATTTCTTTGCTGATGTTAAAGCTACGATAGTCTAATGTACCGTCGTTAGACTGTATACAAGTATGGTTGTCCCCCGGATTAAATAAAACAATATTTCCCTGTTCAATTGTGTAGTCCGCATTTTTGCAAGATAGATAGCGTTTGCCATTTTCTATAAAACCAATTACGTAATGCTCATGGAAATGATTTGGAAATGGTTGTACAATTCCTTCAAAGCGATAGGCTTCAATTCGCAATGATTCATCATAAACAACGGTTCTAATTTCTTTCTTCATTAGTAATTCCCTCCTTGCCAAAAACCATTGTAAAACAAAGATTTTCAAAAGTCTTGTAAAATATCTTCATTTTTGTATTCTATTTTTGTGCAAAAAGCATTGTTAAAGCCATATAAGACGCCAATGTTAAAAGAAAACAAAAATCAAGAACAGATTCTCTATAATAAGCATAACCTTGTTGTTTAACGGATACAATCTTGATGGTTTTCCCATAATTCTTTATGAATATGTGAAAACATTAAGAAAGTTATTTTCGCAATCATCAATGAATTGATTAAGAAAATCATAATCTGTACGTTGAAAAAGGGGGTAACTTTTGCAGGTGAAATTTAATACACATAGAAACAAAAAACGGCATAACCCAACGATAAGGGTTATGCCGTTTTGATAATTTAATTTTTCTTTGGGTTGTTTTATACGCACAAATAGCCAAACGATAATTTTTATTTTAAGCAATTATTATTCTTGGACGGATTTTATTTGTATGACTAATACAGTCATGTCGTCGGGATTGTGATCGTTATCATAATGACTATTTGCTATAGCCAGTAAATAATCGGCTGTCATTTGCGCGTCGTTAGTAGGTAGATTTTTGATGGTTTCCTGCCATGCTTCTGCTGAAGGCAAAGCATCATAGACGCCGTCGCTCATCATAATGAGCAGATCGTCAGTCAGCAAAGGATACTCTTGGGCTACACTGTCTACTTCTTCTAAAATACCTACAGGCAAAGAACAACTTTTAAACATTCTGACCATAGTTTGTCGTTTGATAAAAGATGGTGCCGCGCTAATCTTGATCAATTCTAAGCGTGCGCTAATTAAATCCAAAAGAAGCAAATCTATTGTTGCGAAACTTTCTTCTTTAGCGCGTAGCAAGAGAACATCGTTAATAATTTCTAACGCCATTTGATGAGTAGCGCCACCCAAAAGCAAACGTTCCAGCAAATTAACTGTCGTTGCACTTTGCTGACGGGCGGCTCGACCGCTTCCCATACCGTCGCTTAAAATAATCGCTGTTTTGCCAGCAGATAGTTCCAGCAGTCGCCAATGATCGCCGGAAATATCACTGCCGTTTTTAGTCATCTGTGCGCTACCCAGCACCACTTGACAACTTTTTTGCGGAATGAAATGCATTTGACAGGAGTCGTTTTCTTTTTCAGCACAAACGACTGTTTGTTGAATATACTGGCGTTTTAACCATTTAGAAAGTTTCTCTGCCAAATGATGACAGTTTTTAGCGCCTAAACAATTTTTGAATTGCAAAGCTATCTCCCAATCGTTTTCTTTATTTTCATAGACATGAATTTTTTCCAAAGGCCACTGTTCTTTTTGCGCTTGTAGCCGAATCTGCCGTTCAGCTTCTTGGCCATAGTCTGTTTCGTGAGCGACATGATCGACAATAGCGGCAAGATCGGCTAATTGTTTGGCAATAGTTTCTTGAGCGGCAGTTAGTTGTGTTTGGTAATAATTTTTTTGTTTGATAAGCGCCATTTGATTCAATAAAGCAATCTCCATTTCATTACTATGGCGGCAACGATTATGAAACCAACTGGAAAAAGTATGTTCATTTCGTCCTTTTTTATCTAAAAAATCGCAAGCGCGGCTCAGTTCTTGATACAAATTACGACTATCTTTTTCCCAGCATTGCTGCCATTTGGGACAGTCGTGACATACTTGCCAATAAATTTGCTGATACATTTGTTCCAGAGCATTTCGCGCTGTTTCTTCTGTATTTTCTGTTGCTTCTGTAGCCAATTCTTCACTTAATCCAGCAAAAATACGACCGATGCGAGTCATTTTTTCTTGTTCAATAGCATCAGTTTCTGCCAAGGGTTTTTGTTCTGGAATAAGCCATAATGTTGTTTGCTGTTGTAAAGGCAATACAGCGAAAATAGCACCTGCCAAAAATGTTTCAATGATGCCAAAAAGTATTTGCTGACTGGAAGCAAAGTAAAGCATCAAGAGCAAATTGCCCGATAAAAAACCTAACCATACCGCTAGTTTACCTTTGTTTTTTAGTAATCCTGATAAAAGACCCGCTAAACCATAAAACCCCATGCTGCTGGTAGCTATGCCGCCCCAAAAACTGGGAATTAAGCCGACTAAAACGCCTAATATAGCGCCGCTGCCGCTGCCATACCAATAGCTGGTTATCAATATGACTAAACGGGAGGCTATGCTTTGTACATCTAAGCCAGCAATTTGCCAGTTACTTAAACCCAACAAAAACGCCATCACCGTCATGATTAGTGCCGCTTTTTCTTCCATTGTGCAGTCTTCATTTATTCTGTTCCATTCACTCGATAGTTCCAAAACGAGCTGGCTGACTAAAACGAACAAACCAATTAACAAACTTTCCAATACAATAGAAGACCAATGGTACCAATACGGCATCGGTAAAAAATAGAAAATGCCTTTACCAATTAAATTACAAGCTGCTGTTGTTAAAGGCGCTGCCAGCCACCATTGACTGTGCCAAAAATTTTCTGCCCAAAAAATCACTAAAAGCGCTAATGCTACCAGCACCGTCGCCACCATTTCTCCCCCAAAACCCAGTCCCCAAGAACTGATAAAAACAGCGACAAAAACGAAAAGCCCTTGTTGCTTACCTTTTAAAATCGCTGCGGTCAGCCAAGCTAGCGCAAAAGGACGAATTGTTCCCCAAAGAACGGCTTGTCCTAAAATTAAACCACCACAAGCTACTAACAATTCATCAATAGGAAAATGCTGCGTTTTAAAAGTTGTCATTAGTTGTTTGCTCATGTTTTTCACACCTTTTGTTCGTATTCTTTAACCATACTATCATAGCGTATCAAAGATAAAAAAACTGTCGGATAGGGTAAACATATGCGCGTAAAATATCGTCAGTTTCAGCGACAAAACAATTTTTTTCTGCATTTGCTGTCAATAATATTGGCAAAAGCAAAAATTTTTGTCAGCAAAAGATATTATCTTATTGATGGCAACAATAGTTAAAATTAGAAATATCATGCGATGATTAACAGCAAATGCGGTATAATGATAAATAACCGTAAAGAAAAGGAGATTTTTTCATGGATGATCAAGAGATAAAAGATTTTATTGAATTTACTGCTGCCAATGATAATCAACAACCGCCAGACGGTGATATTCCTAGCGAATGGGATATGTATATTACTTATTTTGATGAAGATAAGGCGCTGGTTTTGTTGGATTTGTCTTTGGCTAAAGTAGCACCTATTTTCAAATATAATCAGCTTTTTGGTGTACAGATTACAATCAACAATCCTACTGAGGATGGTTTTTATACGGAGGAAGAACAGCCGCGTTTATTTGAAATAGAGGATCGCGTAGAAGAAATTTTCACCAAAGAAGCTGGTTGTCGTTTTGTTGCTACAGTAACGACTGGCGGCAGCAGAATGATGTATTTCTATGCCAAAGACAGCAATATTTTGCCACCCTTGGTGGGTAAAGTAGCTGCTGAATGCAATGACCATCAGTTTAATTATTTGATTGAGTCCGATGGACAATGGGATTTTTATTACGAAGTGCTTTATCCCAGTGTTATCGAAATGCAGCTGATGAAAAACCGTCGCGTTGTAGAACGAATGACCAAAGCTGGCGAGGATATGATAAACGCTCGGGAAGTTTGTCATTGGTACTTTTTTACCAACGGTGCAGACCGGCGACAAGCTGCCATAGCGTTAAGGGCTAACGGAGCAGAAATTTTGGATGACAATTTTTATGAGGAAAAAATGGGCGAATATCCTTTTGGATTGCGGATTATGATTAAACATCCGCTGAACTGGGAAGCATTAGCGGAACAGACGTATGACGCATATGATTTTATTGAACAGTATGATGGGATTTACGATGGGTGGGAATTGTTACCCGATGGAGAACTAGAAGAATGGATCTGATAAAAGAAGAAACGCAAAGCGAACAAGAATTTTTGGCTAATTACGACGCCAGCCAATATGACCGTCCCTCAGTGTCGGTTGATATACTGGTATTTACGCTTGGCAAGAGTAAGCGCTCGCCTGTCGCTGATACACTGCAATTGCTATTGATTAAACGCAAAAATCATCCTTTTAAAGATCATTGGGCATTGCCGGGCGGTTTTGTCGAAATTGATGAAAATTTACCGGAGGCTGCTTGTCGGGAACTGCAAGAAGAAACCAGTTTGCAGCCTCGCTATTTCAGTCAATTGCATACTTACGGCAATGTTGGACGAGACCCTCGTACTAGAGTGATCAGCACAGCTTATTTGTCGGTTGTTTCTCCTAATGAAAATAGTTTACAAGCTGGTGACGACGCCCAAGAAGCGGCTTGGTTTGATATCAATTGTCACACCGAAGCGCTCAATATTTCTCAAGTGGCTGATGCGTCAACCTACCAATGGAGCGATTATTTAACATTGACTAATGAAAATCAGCAATTATCCGCTCAGTTAAATTTACAGCGGAAAGGTTCTCCTATTCAGCAAATGATAGTTGCCAATAATGGCTTAGCTTTCGATCATGCAGCTATTATTAACCACGGATTGAAAAGTTTTCGCCAGAAGATTAAAATGACGGATTGGCTTTTTCAACTGATAGATGAGCAGTATTTTACTTTAGCGCAGTTGCAAAAAGTTTATGAAATTGTGTTGGGAAAGACAGTAACATCAGCTGATTTTTGGACTGACATGGCTGATAAGATACTTAAGACAGAAAAAAATCTTGCGCAGCAGCCACTATATATGCGGGATCCGCTTTGGTTAGCAAAAGCATTTTCGAAAGGAGCGATTGATCTGTGGAACTGACTGACAACAAAGAACAATTTTTGGCAAAAGCTAAACAAAGTTTGGGTGAAATTTATGATTTATTGCTCAAAGCGCCTGATTTAACTTTTGCAGATTTGCCCCAAGAAAAAACTGCTCTTATGGTGGTTGATGTAGTTAATGGTTTTATTAAGTTTGGCGCTATGGCTGACGCTTCAATGAGCAGTATCGTTTCGCCTATTGTGCGTATGGTGACAACTGCACAAGAAATGGGTATAGCGCAAGTGGCGTTTGTTGATTCTCACGAAAATGATGCTATAGAATTTGCTGCTTTTCCCATTCATTGCTTAAAAAACGAACCGGAAAGTGCGCTTGTTGATGAATTAAAAGTGCTGACTATTGAAACTGTTATTGCCAAAAATTCAACCAACGGCTTTTTTGCACCAGAATTTACGCAGTGGTTAGGTGAACATCAAGATTATAATCATTTCATTTTGGTTGGTGACTGTACCGATATTTGTGTAATGCAGCTGGCGCTGGCTTTAAAAACTTATTTTAATCAGCAAAATCGGTTTGTTCGCGTTATGATTGCTATGGAAGCCGTTCACACTTTTAATGGTGGAGAACACGATCAAGAGGTCATGAACGTTTTAGCTTTATATTTGATGCGCTCTAGTGGTATAGAAATATTTCGGCAGATCAAATAGACAATGCCGTGTCTCACACGAGGAGGAAAAACAATGAAAAGACCACAAAATTTAACGCTGTTGACTGATTTTTATCAAATCACGATGGCTAACGGTTACTTTGAACACCATGTTCATGACAAAATTGTTTATTATGATATGTTTTTTAGAAAAATTCCTGATGACGGCGGTTTTGCTATTATGGCTGGCTTAGAACAAGTCATCGAGTATTTGAAAGATCTTTCTTTTACTGAAGAAGATATTGATTTTTTGCGCAGTAAAAAGTGTTTTAGCGAAGGTTTTTTGGACTATCTCGCTCATTTTAAATTTGTTTGTGATGTTTGGGCCATTCCGGAAGGGACGCCGGTATTTCCGAAAGAACCGTTGATAACAGTGAGAGGGCCAGCGTTGCAAGTACAGTTTATTGAAACTATGATTTTATTGTGCGTCAATCATCAATCGTTAATTGCAACGAAAGCTAACCGTATTGCGCGTGCAGCTGAAGGACGCGCCGTTATGGAGTTTGGTTCCAGACGAGCGCAAGGCGCTGACGGAGCTGTTTATGGCGCACGGGCTGCTTATATTGGCGGTTGTGCTGGTACAGCTTGTACTATCGTTGACCGTGATATGCAGATTCCTGCTTTGGGAACTATGGCGCACAGCTGGGTGCAGTTGTTTGATAATGAGGAAGAAGCTTTTCGACGCTATGCGCAAACTTATCCCGATAACTGTACGTTTTTAGTCGATACATACAATGTACTGGCTTCAGGTGTACCTAATGCTATCAAAATTTTTAATGAAGTAGTAGTACCGGCTGGTTTTAGACCAAAAGGAATTCGCATTGATAGCGGCGATATCGCCTATTTATCTAAAAAAGCGCGTTTAATGTTGGATGAAGCAGGCTTTCCTGATTGTGATATTGTTGCTTCCAATTCGCTTGATGAATATATCATTCGCGATATTCTCATGCAAGGTGGAGAAGTTGATTCTTTCGGTGTTGGCGAACGGTTGATTACAGCGAAATCCGATCCGGTTTTTGGCGGTGTTTATAAACTGGCGGCAGTAGAAGAAAATGGTCAAATTGTTCCTAGAATAAAAATTAGTGAAAACGTAGAAAAAATTACCAATCCCGGCTACAAAAAGACGTGGCGGCTTTATGAACGGCAAAGCGGTAAAGCCATTGCTGATGTTATTGCTTTGGCTGATGAAGTGATT
Organism: uncultured Peptococcaceae bacterium; assembly: GCA_949743265.1. Lineage (GTDB taxonomy): Bacteria > Bacillota > Peptococcia > Peptococcales > Peptococcaceae > CATJSX01. Next base: position 44,958 of record CATJSX010000193.1, on the reverse strand, counting down.
GACGATAGTGAACCGTATGAAATTTTTCATCCTGATTATACATGGAAACGAAAGCTGCTCCAAGATTTTGTTGCTAAACCTTTGCAAGAAGCTATTTTTATTCAAGGCGAATGCGTTTATCAAATGCCTTCTGTACAAGAAATTCGTACCTATTGCGAAAAATCTATTCAGACGCTTTGGGACGAGATTCTTCGGTTTGAGCATCCTCATAAGTATTATGTAGATTTGTCACCGAAATTGTGGCAGATGAAAGATAATTTGCTGGAGAAGTATAGTCAAGTCAAGGTAACTTCCAAATAAGCATAGTTTTTAATGTGCAGATATTGACAAAGTATCATCAGGCGAGATGAAAAATGCGCTTCGTCGAAAATATACGTAAGGTGCAAGTATAGCCTCACTTCGAAATGGCAACGATTTTGAACAGTCGTGAAAATTTCAAGTGGGGCTATACTATTTTATGACGATGTGTTATGGCAGAAATGATTGACAGTCAGTAATACGCTACTGGTCAAATTTGGATTTTTAGTGTATAATAAAGCAAATCTTTTATAGAAAGGCGTTGACGCGACCATGAAACTGTCCGCAAAAAAAATATGGCGCCGCCATCGAAAAATATGGCGTATACTTTTACTTTGGGCAGTGCTGAGTTTGGCAATTCTTTTTTGCTGGGCTTACAGCTTGAACGATGGGCAAGGCGGATTTGGACGAGTTAACGGCGGTAGCCGTTATACTTTAGCTGCCGATGAAGCGCAAAAAATGGTCATCAATGCTAATGGTGTCAAAGTCGAATTGGCGGGTAGTGTAGATGCTCAAGAGGTTTCTGCCATTCTTTATGGTGAAGGATATGGTGGTCAAAGGCTCAATCTTTATCAAGACGGCGAAACCGTTTATGTTTTTTTATGCAATGAAGTGGATTATTTAACAGAGGATAAAGATGCTGCGCTAACATTGCGCATTATCGTGCCGAAAAATAGATTTTCGGTGATTTCGCTAACAGCTAAGGCGGCGTTATTGGATATTCGCCGTTTGCGATGTGATTCCTTAAACATTGCTATTGGTAGAGGCAATGCGGATTTAATGGATTTGGATCTCAAACAAGGAAATATTACGTCGTCTTTGGCAGATTTACATATTTTTTCCAGCAGTATCAATGATCTTGTTTTAAAAAATGATAGTGGGCATACGACTATTGAGCGCACTGCTATCCGTCATATGGATGGTAATAGCCAAACGGGGAATATAATCGTTACGACGACTCAAATCAAAGGCATTTGGCAGATTAACACGCAAAAAGGCGATGTCACCATCAAGACTCGTCGTACGCCCTATGATTTATTTTGCCAGTTGGACAGCCCTTATGGTGCTATTGCTGTTAACTATACTAAGTACGATTGGGATAAGTTTATTGTTAACGAAACAAATCACTGCCTAGCTGTTATTGGAGAAGGACGTCATATTTTAAAAATTACGAGTCAGAAAGGGCATATTATTCTGGGAACTAAATAAGAAAAACACAGCTTAGCAGAGAGTTTAGCGTAGGCAAAATTATTTCGAATGATAGTTGCTTTTATAGTTATTTTGCGATATAATATAAACAGCAGGATTCAATATTAGTCCTTTCAGTATAACTAATGTGTTGATTAGAGGCTAATTATACCGAATAAGTTTCTTTAAGAATGGTATGCTGAGCGTACTAACAAAATCTTGTTGGTTATTTATATTTTTGAGGCTAATGGAATTTAAACAAGTGTCAGTTGGTATAAATTCATAGTCTCTTTTTTATTGCATAAAAAGAGAAAAATTGTGCGGATAGGGCTTTGTATAAGTTTTTCAAAATAGTTTTTCTTATGCCATCATACCAATTCATCGTATGATGAGATATTTTTTAAGAATGGGTGTCGCTCTTGACTGTTATGATATTGAGCAGTTTAACGGTTTTTTAAAAATAATTTTATTCATAAAAATATGTAGATTTTCTCTTGCTATTTTTTTCAAATGGTGCTATACTGAATTTATCATCTGATACCAAAGAAATTTTCTGCGGTAAAAGAAATTTACACAATCAATCGTTCTGATTCCATGAGGGTACGTCCCAAATGACAAGGCGGTAACCAAAAGATGCTAATGTCGATCTCTTGCGCCTATTTTTGGGGTGCGGAGATTTTTTTATACCGCGCTAAGAGGAGAGATGATCATGAGTGAAAGTCGTATTGCGCTAATCGGCATCATTGTGGAAGATATTGCCGCATCAGCAAAAATCAACGATATTCTGCACGAGTACAATCAATACATTATTGGACGCATGGGAATTCCCTATCGACAAGGTGGCGTTAATATCATTTCTATTGCCATTGATGCTTCCAATGATACCATCAGTTCTCTTTCTGGCAAGCTCGGCATGCTCAAAAACATCAGCGTCAAAACCATTTATGCCAAAAACATGGGTTCCATGAACGATAAATGAGGTATTTACAAAGGAGAGATGATCGATGTACGATCCTAAATCGTCAACTGCCACCGAATTTATCGACCACCAAGAAATTTTAGACACTTTAGCTTATGCTGAAAGCAACAAATCCAATCGTTTCTTAATCGAGCAATTGATTGAACGAGCGCAGGATTGCCAAGGATTAACGCACCGAGAAGCGGCAGTGCTTTTGGCATGCGATTTGCCTGATTTGAATGAAAAGCTGTTTTCATTGGCGAAAGCAATCAAACAAAAAATTTACGGCAATCGTATCGTTATGTTTGCGCCGTTGTATTTATCCAATTACTGTATAAACGGCTGTGTTTATTGTCCCTATCATTTGAAAAATAAGCATATCTCCCGCAAAAAATTATCTCAAGATGATATTCGTCGAGAAGTTATTGCTTTGCAGGATATGGGTCACAAACGGCTGGCTTTAGAAGCAGGAGAACATCCTACAGAAAATACGATGGACTATTATTTGGAAAGCATCAAAACGATTTACGATATCAAACATAAAAACGGCGCTATTCGTCGAGTCAATATCAATATCGCCGCTACAACAGTTGAAAATTATCGTAAATTGAAAGATGCTGGTATTGGCACGTATATATTGTTCCAAGAAACATATCATAAGCAAGCCTATGAGGAACTTCATCCTTCAGGACCCAAAAGCGATTATGCTTATCATACAGAAGCTATGGATCGCGCTATGCAAGGAGGCATTGACGATGTGGGTTTAGGGGTTTTATATGGGCTAAATCTGTATCGTTATGATTTTGTTGGTATCTTAATGCATGCTGAACATTTGGAAGCTGCTTTCGGCGTTGGACCTCATACCATTAGTGTTCCGCGTATCAAGCGAGCTGACGATATTAACCCTGACGATTTTGATAACGGCATTGACGATGATACGTTTATCAAAATTATTGCTGTTTTGCGTATCGCTGTTCCTTATACAGGAATGATTATTTCTACTAGAGAATCAGCTGATGTTCGTGCTAGAGCTTTGGAAGTAGGCATTTCTCAAATTAGCGGCGCTTCTTCTACTTCCGTTGGCGGCTACGCGCAACAAGAAGATAAAGAAACGGACAACTCGGCGCAATTTGACGTTAGTGATAATCGCACACTAGACGAAGTGGTTGGCTGGCTTTTGGGAAAAGGTCATTTGCCCAGCTTCTGTACAGCGTGTTATCGAGAAGGGCGCACAGGCGATCGTTTTATGCGTTTAGCGAAGACTGGTCAGATTGCTAATTGCTGTCAGCCTAATGCTATCATGACGTTAAAGGAATATTTAGAGGATTATGCTTCTTCATCAACAAAAGCGATTGGCGAGAAAGTTATCGCTGATGAATTGAATCATATTGATCATCCTAATACTAAACGGATTACACAGGAACGATTGACGCAAATTGCTGCCGGCGAGCGAGACTTTAGATTTTAATAAGCTGTCAAAAAACAGCGGTAAGTTTCATTGTTGAAACTCACCGCTGTTTTTTTGCTGTTTTGCAAACTGTAGGCACTTGATAATACTGCATTGCGTAGAGATTATTAGCGGAACGGTGTTTTTCTATGTTTTACCATGCTGAGCGACCGGCGTCAGCAGGAAGTGCAACACCGTTAATTAAACTAGAAGCATCAGATGCTAAAAATAAAGCGACTTCTCCGATTTCTTCCGGCAAGCCGATACGAATGCTTTTCGTACCGTCTTGCATAACGCGCTCCACGCCCAAAGGATGAAAATTGCTGTCGGCACCAATTTCTGTTGCTACGCCGCCGGGACAAATTACATTACAACGGATGCCTTTTAAAGCGTACATATAGGCAATGTTTTTGCTTAATCCTACTAAAGCAAATTTGGAAGCAACATAGGCAGCCCCAGCGCGTCCACCGCCAATACCGCCGCCGGAAGCGATATTGATAATGGTTCCATTGCCTTGCGCTAACATTAAGTTGATTGCGCCGCGACAAAGCTCAAAAGGGCCAGTAAGATTGACAGCCATGACTTGATGCCATAACTCATCGCTCACATCCCCAACAGGCGTCATGCCGTCCATAACGCCTGCATTATTAACTAATACGTCTAGTTTGCCGAACTGTGTTTTGATTTCGCTTAGCAAAGCGTTATTATCAGCAGAACTGCTGACATCGCTTTTGAACGGAATGAAGTTTTTGCGATAGATGTCAGGCAAATTAGCGAAGGTCTGCGTTAACTTTTCTTTTCTACGACCAGTACCGATAACAATCATGCCTGCTTCCAAGTATTTTTGAGCAATAGCTTTGCCCATACCTGCACTAGCGCCAGTTACTAAAGCGATTTTGTTTTTTAAATCAGTATACTTTTCCACTTATGAACGCTCCTTTTAAGCAATGAGATATTTGATTATATTGGACAGAATATGTCAGGGAAAGTTAAGGACATTATCGCTGTGACGATTAAACTTAAAATGATCCATGGAATGATGCATTTATAAAGTATCTTTGTATTGACCCATTCTGTATTGCCAAAAACCAATGCTGCCATCATACTGCCAGAAGGTGCCATAAACGCCCATTGTGTACCAAAGTAAACTGCCATAACAGCGATCATTGGGTTGATTCCTGCACTGACTAAGATAGGGGCAAGAATAGGCGCGAACACCATTTGCAGTACCATATTCATAGAAAATTGGCTAAAAATACATAAAACTAACATAACTAATAGAACAAAAATAGCTGTAGGCATTTTAGAAACGATAACGCCACACATTGCCATTGCTTGCGCGATTCCTGTTCCTTCTGAAGTGAGAGCACCGGCAATGACCATAATAGCGCCCGTTAGCATTACCATGTCCCACGAAATACCGTTAATCAATTTGGGAAAAGTCGTTAAAGGTTTTCCTTCTTCATCTTTTAATACTAACAATAATAGTACCAAGGCGACACATATGCCTACCAAACCAAAATGATTTAAAAAGGCGATGGGAGCCCAAGTTTTGGGCAGTAGTGCAGCGAGCGCTAATGCTGCGACAAAAATGATTAAAACAATAGCGCCTCGTTTTTGACCAGTGGTTATTTTGATTTTGTTATCACCAATTTGTTTTAATAAAACATCAGTGCCTTGAACAAATTTTGTGGTATTCACACGTAAAATAAATTTGCCAATAATGAGATATAGCGCCAAAGCAGTAAATAAGGGTACGCTAATACACATAAAATATGCAAAAGAACTGATATGGCTGCCTATTGCTGTGGCGATAATTCCTCTTGTATAAATAGCTGATGGCAAAAACGGAATCGCTACGGTGGCTAAAGTAAAGATAGCGATACCTAAAAAAAGATAAGTGGGTAGTTCATCTTCTTTGGTATAGCCCATTTCTTTCAAAATTGGCGACATGAAACTAAAACCTAATAAGATGAGCACGACTGGATTAAAAATAAAAGAAATAACGGTAATCATAGAAAAAAAGAAACACATAAACAACCATGGTTTTCCGGCAGCGAATTTTCTGGTTACTAACCATTGAGAAATAACGTCCATAATGCCGGAATCATTGATATAAGCCAACAAAATAAAGGCAACTAAAGAACTGATAAAAATATTGTGTGTCAATAATAATCCTAAACTGGTTTCTGGCGAAGCGGTGTAGTCCGTTAAACCCAACATTAAAATTCCCAACAAACTCGGGACCAGCATACCACAAGTGCTCCAACCAATAATCATACCGATAAATATACCAATAACCTGCATTCCCAAGGGAGTGATTGGTCCTATTCCTGACATAAAATGAGTGCTTATCATGATGAGCAACGATATTGCCATCCAAATGCCTTGTTTGTCTATTCTTTTTTCTGTCATAAGAATACGCCTCCTATTTTTATCGATGCAATCGTTTATAAAATTGATAATCTGGCAGAGTGTTTTTTAAGCCGTTATGATCTAATAAACCTAAATTTTTAAACAGCCAGCTAAGCATATCCGCCACTTTGGCAATATTAAGCTGTTCATTTAAATCGTTTTCTTCCATATCCAAAAAATAGTTAAATTGAAAATTTTCTACATAATACTGCGCTATTTCGTAAATTTCAGGCTCGACGCCAAATTCCGTTTGCTGGCAATGGGGGCAATATAATTCCATGCCTGCTCCACCGTAAATATCGTAAATAATTAAGCTGGTTGTCAATTTACCGCCGCATTTTTTACAGATGCAGCGTTTGCTGCGTTGAGTTAAGGCGTCTGTATCTTCTTTTGATTGTGCGCCGTATCCAGAATAATGGTTAATGATACTCATTTGATTTTACCTCCGCCTTTGGTTTTATGCCCAGATTGTTTTGGACAGTCGTAATTCGCTGCTGATAGCTAGCTGTACGCGTCCTTCATGCCAGTGAATATTTGTCGAATAGCCGAAAAATTCGTTCATTATTTCGACAGAAAATATTTTTTCCAAATCTCCCTGCGCGTATATTGCGCCATTTTTTAAAAGCATAGCTTTAGTATAAAAAGGCAGGATTTCTTCCGTTTGATGAGTAACGTAGATGATACTGACATTTTGTGTATCGGCAATTTCTTGCAGAGTGTTTAAGAAAAAATTTCTTGCTATGACATCTAAGCCGTTTAGCGGCTCATCCAGCAATAATAGTTTTGGCGATACCATCAATGCTCTGGCTAATAATAGCCTTTGTCGTTGTCCTTGTGAAAGCATATCATAAGGATAATTAGCTTTTTCTACTATACCGAAAGCGTCTAACAGCTGCATCGCTCTTTTGACGTCATGATCAGTAATAGCTAACCGACGTCCAAAACCGCCAAATTTTGCACTCAATACAATGTCCAATCCACTTTCGTGTCGGAAACATCTGTCCATATAAGAAGCACTGACAAAACCAATTTTTTGTCGCAACAGCACCGCATTTTCTCTGGAAAGAACCTCACCGAATAATTTGACTTCGCCTTTGTTGTAGTGGCGGTATCCAGCTATGGTACCGAGTAGCGTCGTTTTACCACAGCCGTTGGCACCAAAGACAATCCAATGTTCATTCTCTTTTACTTCCCAGTTAATATTTTTTAGCAAAAATTTACTTCCTTGTTTATGAGATAATGCTTTGGTTTCTATTAAATTCATTTGCTCGTCATCTCTTTCAATATCATTATTTATCAAAGAACGCTGTCAAGTTTTTCCACAGTAAGCCACTTGACAGCGTATTGACTAAATCAATTTTGGGCGAGCAGTTATTTAATTAAGCGTTTGCCAGTAGGCAACAGCCACTCATCGCCTCGTTCATAACGACCTTCTTCAAAGCCTTTCAAGGCTTGATAAATAATGCCGCCTTCTACACTGCCGGGCATACCGGTATCAGTAATATGACAGACTGTCGGTACAATATCGGTAATACGTACTGGTCGATCAATGAATTCTCCTGATTTGAAAGCTGCGCCGCCCATAATACACAAGTTTTGCATGGACCATCCTTCGTGATGAGTCGTGCTCATAACGTTGGCATGTTCGTTATTAAAAGTTGGCACTAATTGATAGAGGATATCGCCGCAGTGAATGCCGCCCATACCCAAGTATTCCATTTCATCACGAGTGAAAGCGTGAGCAACGACGCGTTTACCGTCTTTGTTGCGATAATTATATAAATCACTGATGATATCCAGTACTAATTGATGGTAATCTTCTGGCTCCACGATACCTTCGGGATCTCTGCCTTTCAAATTAACGTGGATATAAGACGAACGCTTAGCGACAGCTTTTGTTTTACTCCAGTCAATTTGTAATTTGCCGTTTTCGTCGCGATATGTGACGGTATAGCCTAATTTTTTCATCATTTTGGTTGATGTTCCGCCAATGGAGCCGATTTCATAATCATCACCAGCACTTTTTGGCATACAGCCGTGATCAGAGGTAACAATGATGGACGTATCGTCGTCCAAATAAGTCATCATTTCGCCGATAAATTTATCATTTTCGGTATAAACCGCATCAATGAGTTCCTGATAATAACGGTATTCTGGATTCCTTTGAGGCACACAATCATTGACAAACCAGTGTTGGAAATTATCAATAGAGTGAATGTGTACATAAAACAACTGCCAGTCGGGATATTCTTTAAACAGCCAATGAGCGGCTTTGGCAAACCATTCACAACCTTCTTTGGCATAAGTATCAAATACCAGCTTGTCATTTTCTTTGTGATCACTGCGAACGTCAACAGAAGCAAATTGAATCATGGGACCTACTTCATCATACAATTTGCGCCCCACTTCTTTTGGATAAAAATAATCCAGATTGTCTAAATCCGTTGCATAAGACCAATATAGAATGACTTTGCTGCCGTCTTCTGCCATATCGCAAATATTGATTTTGTAAGCAACTTTGCGTTCAATATCATCTTTAATCATATAATCATACATAAATTCTGACCAATTTCCAACGCCGGTAACTGTACCCAGTGGTTCCGAAGTTTTTTTATTTTTGTAAATCGTAACGGTGTCGTAATGAATGCCATCAGAAGCTGTCACGATGGCAAAACGACGAACAGTATTTTTAGCTAACATGATGGTGGCTTCTTTGGCGCCTTCTGGCAATTCAAAACTCCAATTAGCAGGCGTTTTTAAAGCTGTTTTCAGTTTATCGGCTTTGCTTGGGCGATAGTTTTCGGCGTGATCTTTTTGTGAAGCGGCAATATTGCCGTCTTCCTCTAAATCTTCAATGCCAGCAGGATAGGCGGTAATACCTTCATGACCAGCCCAAGAGACTAAATCGCCTTGCTCAGTTTTCATGGATTGTTTTTTTAATTCGTCATACTGATCGCCCATAATGATGCAGTCGGTATTATCACTTTTAATGACATGGGGTGTATATTCCATAGGGAAATCCCCTTCTTCCATAGTGATAACTTTTTGATAATCCAGCGCACAGCGTAAGAAAGGAACCACGCCGGAACCGTCAATGATAATTGATTTATCATTACTTTTGTCGTCACGAGGAGGCCATGCGCCACAGTAGCTTAAGACAATGCTACGTTTGCCTTCTTTGTCAAATTGTTCCCAAATATAATCGGCTGTGACGTTAGAACTGGTCCAATTTAGTTCTTCCAAAGTTAGACTTTGTCCTATTGTTGTATTATTATAGCAAGTAACGCCATGCGTACGAGGCCAAGCGCCAGTAGCAATAGAGCACCAGTTTGGCGGCGTAACACTAGGCAGTGCGCCAATCATGGCTAAGTTTTCGTTAGCAGTGCCGCCCTCTAACAATTTTTTTAAATTCGGCATTTTGCCTTCAGCCATCAATCTTTTTATTTGTACTGGGTCAGCAGCATCTAAGCCGATGACCATTGCTCTTTTTAATCCCATATCGGTTGCCTCCTAAATTTTTTGATTGCTTTCAAACTTCATCAATAGTTTATAAACATTTGATGCCAATAGTTTTTCTGGCGTATCCGGATAACGCTATACGTTGTTTACAATTATCATAATATATAATTCAATCCATAAAGTAAAACAAAGCATCTTTGTGTACAAAATCATGCCAAACCAAACTTTTTATTGTGGCGAAACAATTCATGGGAGATATCTATTTGGATTTATGAGGGCATAAAAAATAGACAGCCAATCTCGGCTGTCTATTTTTGGTCGTCTTTTCAGACCATATCTATATAAAGGGGGAATTAGACAGAAGTGTAGCGCTGAATAGTGGACTCAAAGGGGTGAAACGCTGTTTTCAAAAGTTGCACAAAATGTCCGTAGCGCTCATCGTCGCAAGGCAAAGCGACCAAAGTGCGTTCGCAGTCGGAGCAGATAAATCGCCCCATAATCCTCAGCCCGTCGTGTAGTCCGCCAGATGGTATTTGGTGGCATAAAGCACAGCAGGGATAAATGTTATTTTTGTGATTTGTCATAGTTTAAACACTCCAATCAAGGCTAATAACGATAGTCTTGACGATTTCTTATCGTTTTAATCACAGATTATGCCCTTTTCAACAAAATGGTGTCAGTCCCATGAAAAAATTTGATAAGTTACAAAAAAGCAAAAATGCGTGTTTAAGTATGCCATATGTGGCAATCTTATGGTAAAATAAAAACAATTTAAGACATAGACAAGCCTGCTAGTATTATATTGATAGTCATTAAAGAAAAAGCAGGCGCCAAACAATTGAAGATTTTATTAGAGGGGATCGACTATTAAAGAAAGGGCGTGATCGTATTAAACGGTTAGTTTCTGTATGGATTTTGTTAGGGGTATGTTTGTTGTTTCCTATGACAGCGTGGGCGGATTTTAAAGTGCCGCCGCCAAATCTGCCTAATGTTGAAGATAAATATTTGATTTTTGATGATAGTGAGATTATCACTAATAGTGATGGCATTTTTTTACCCATCAAGCAAGTCATGGAATTGGTTGGCGTTTCAGTCGTTTGGGGAGCGGACAAGCAGGATAAAATTATGGTGGCTGCTGATGGGCAGCATTATCAGATTGAACTGAGTTTTGATAATGATAGCGGTACTATTTTTGCCGGTGTTGAAGACGAAAACGTTACCTATTTGGTGCAGATGCGTGATGACCATGCTTATTTTCCGGTTGCATTTTATGAGGAAATTTTAAATCGCAATGTAAAATATGTGCCTAGCGTTAATCGTTTAAATGTTGTTGACAGTCAGCCCATTTGGAAAGAAGTCGTGGCGGCAACGCCAGATTCGCCAGCGGTTTACAACAATATCAATCGTAAAATCAAAAATCTTGCTCCTTACAAAGTTGAACAGACTTCCAGAAGCATGACTGAAACCAGACAAGTACAGACACCTGAAGTTGCCAGCAATAATCAAGGCGCTGAAGTTAATGGCATACCAGTTGATTATAATCCGATGATTTGGCCGACGACGGCTACTCGCATCAGTTCGCCTTATGGCGGTAGAGGCAGAGGATTCCACACAGGCGTGGATATTGACGGCGATACTGGCGATCCCGTTTATGCAGCATGGACCGGTCGAGTAATCAAAGCTGGCTACAGCGGTGGCTATGGAAATTGCGTTGATATTGAGCACGCTGACGGTTCCGTTACTCGTTACGCACATATGAGCGAGATTAAAACAACAGTAGGCGTAATTGTTCAGCAAGGACAAGTTATTGGTTTAGTCGGCAGCACAGGACGTTCTACTGGCGATCATTTGCATTTTGAAGTGAGAAAAGGGAAAGCAACCTTTAATCCGCTGGAATATATTTCAACCAGTCGCAGAGCACAATAATAATTTTATAAAAGTAGTTGAGCCGTTAAACGACGAAGTTTTCGACGTTTAACGGCTTTTTGTATGTTACAACAGCCTTATGCGAAAGCAATTTGTTTCGTTTGAGGCTGTTTTTGTGCTTATAAAAAAGTAACAATGCGTTAGGAAAAAACAAAAAATCATTATGATAAATATGTGTAGCAGACAACTGCAACGCATAATAGATATCTATGCTAAAACGGAAATAATCCGTATAATTTGAACCATCAAAAGAAAATGTGTACACGGAATTCTAAACGTTTAGAGCATTTGATGAGCAAAAAATGATGATTAGAGGTAGGAGATGAGATTATGAGTGAAAAAAGCGTCAGCAAAGATTGGGTCTATTGGCTGCATTCGCTAATTACAGTAGCGCTGATGTTTGGCGTTGGATATTTGCAGCCGTGGGGATCGTTAAATGTCATTGGAATGAAAGTTTTAGGGATTTTTATTGGTTTATTATGGGGTTGGACTTTTATTGGATTTGTTTGGCCGAGTATGTTAGGAGTTATCGCGCTGGGACTTTCCGGCTATCAAACGGTGGCGCAAGCATTAACCGGCGGTTTTGGAGCAGTTAATAATACGGTATTGTGTATCTTTTTATTTATTTTTGCTGCTTATATGGACAAAATCGGCTTGAGCAGAATTATTGCTAACTGGTTTATCAGCCGCAAGATTTGTGTTGGTCGCCCTTATGTTTTTACGTTGATGGTTTTTATTGCCGCTTATGTTTTGGGAGCTACAGTCAGTTTGTTTACCGCTATTTTGTTGCTATTTAGTATTTTTTACAATGTTTGCGAAACGCTGGGCTATCAAAAACAAGAGAAATATACCGTTGTCGTATTAGCAGGTATTGTTTATGCCGCTATGTTGGGATTCGCGCTCTTTCCATTTAAAGCTGTTCAAGTGATGGTGTTGGGTTCTTTGGCAACAGTTTCTGGTGGAATGACTGCTGATTTTGGGAGCTTTACTTTATTAACTTTTGTAATTACTGTGGTTTGTTTAGCTGTTTATATGCTGATAATGAAATTCATCGTGCGACCAGATATTTCTAAATTTGACGGCGTAGGCGATATGTTTGAAGAATTACGCCATACGCAAATGAGTGGTGAACAGAAAATCGCAGCCTTTTTCTTATGCTTGTTTATGTTTGCCATGTTTGCGCCTAGTGTTTTGCCTAAAAGTTTCTTTGTAACAAAATTTTTTAACGCTTTAGGGATTACTGGCTCATTGGTTTTTGTGCTGACGCTGATGGCGATGTTAAAAATAAAAGGCAAAGTGTCCTTTAATTTTGCAGAATGCGCCAAAGATGGCATGAACTGGGAAATGATCATCATGTTTGTGGCAACGATGCCGGTATCAGCGGCTATGAGCAATGAAGAAGTAGGCGTAATCAATTTTTTAGTTGAATTGATGTCGCCAGTTTTCACGCGTTTTAGCGGATTGGCTTTTTGCGCCATATTTTTAATTATCGCTGGTTTATTGACACAAGTCGCTCATAATTTGGTTTTAGCGGCTCTATTGACCCCCGTATTGTACCAATTTTCTATAGCGTTAGGGGGCAATCCCGTTTTAATGTGCGTATTGTTTTCTTTTGCCATCGCTACGGCGGTAGCAACGCCGGGCGGTTCCGCCACAGCGGCGCTGATGTTTACCAACGATTGGATTGGCAGAACGAATTCTTATAAATACGGCTGGCTGATGGCTATTATCAGCATTATCGTCGTTGTCGTTATTGGTATTCCCGTTGGCTCATTGCTTTTTTGAGCAGTTGATGATGCCATAATATTTTGAGGAGGCTAAAAAAATGGATAAGAAAAAAGTATTGATTTTAGGGATTGACGGTTTGGATCCTAGATTGACTAAAACTTATGTTGAAGAAGGCGTTATGCCTCATACGAAGGAATTTTTAAAGCGTGGTGCAGCGCAACTGGATTATGAAATGATTGGTGGACAACCGACGGTAACGCCGCCCATGTGGACCACTTTAGCTACTGGCGCTACGGCGAGAGTACATGGCATCACGGGTTATTATCGTCATAATGAAGAAGAACACGATATTCAAGAATACAATTTTGATTCAACGAATTGTCGGGCAGAGCAATTATGGAATGTTACCGCAGAAGCCGGTTTAAAAACATTAGTTTGGCATTGGCCCGGCTCTGCTTGGCCGCCAAGCTCTGACAGTCCTAATCTGCATGTCATTGATGGTACACAGCCCGGCGGTATCAACGTTGGGACAGCGCAAGTCGAACCAGATATGTTGATGGTTGCCAGTCCCAAAGTTGAAGCTGTTTCTTTTCGCGCTAAAGCGGCTTCAGATAGTGAAGTGCCATGTTTTATTACAGGTATGGAAGCAGAAGAAACGAAAGAAGACGGCGATTTGAGTATGATGATCAATCGTTTAACGGTGAAAAAAAGCCGCCGTGTAACGACGACTATTGAGGAAAATATCATGAATCTGTCTGAAACGCCCATGGATATGGTTAGCTCACCTATTAAGCCAGCCAGCGGTTGGACAGAAGCGCCTAAAGACGCTTTGGAGTGTACGCTATTACTTTCTAATGGTTTGATTCATCGCCCTTGCTTAATTTTAAAAAATCAAAATGGTCAATATGATAAAGTAGCTATTTACAGAAATAAAAAATCAACGGAACCTATCGTTTGTTTGGAAAAAGATGTTTTTGTGCAAGATATTGTTGATGAAGCTATTCGTCATGATGATAAAGTATTGGTCAATCGCAGTATGCGCGTCTTAGAATTAGCAGAAGATGGCAGTAATTTGCGTTTGTGGGTTTCAGCAGCTATGGATTTTCATGACGATACAGTTTGGTCGCCTAAAAGTTTATTGCAAACTGTCGTGGAAAATGTCGGTTATCCGCAGCCTGTTTGCTTAGCCGGCGGTTCTGATGAAAAATTGATTGCCAAATGTATGCGTGCCAGCTGGGATCATTCCGCTAAATGGAATGCTGATGGAATCAAATATATGGCGCGTCATGAAGGCTATGACGTTATCTTTTCTCATTTTCATAATGTGGATATGCAAGGACATATGCTGGTACAGTATTTGAAAAAAGGCAGCAAATTAGCGCCGGAAGTTTGTCAGGAATTATTTAAAGAAGTCTATATTCAGACCGATAATTATATCGGCGAATTCTTAGAATTGATTGACGAAGGCTGGACTATTATGATTGTTTCTGACCATGGGCAAACGACGCCAGAACATGACGCTGCTACCTTCCGTCTCAATACTGGCGGCGTTAATGCTTATGATATGCGTAAGTTGGGTTATACAGTGCTGAAAAAAGATGAAAATGGCAATGATATTCCAGAAGTTGACTGGACAAAAACGACGGCTTATACGGCTTCTTATTGCCATATTTATATCAATTTGAAAGGCAGAGATAAAAACGGAATTGTTGAGCCAGAGGATAAATTTGAGTTAGAAGAAAAGATCATGACCGATCTTTATGCACTTCGTGATGAAAAGACTGGTCATCGTATTGTAGCGCTGGCATTGCGCAACAGAGATGCAGCGCTTCTAGGCGAAGGAGGACCAGAAAGCGGCGATATTGTTTTCTATATTGCCGAAGGCTATACGGCTGACCATGCGGATAGTTTTTCTACTATTGACGGCGCTTGCGGTACTTCGGTACGGTCGACTTTTATGGCGGCTGGTCCCGGGATTAAAGAAAATTTCTTGACGGAACGTATTGTCAAGCATATGGACGTAGCGCCGACAGCGGCTGTTCTTTTAAAAGTGCGTATGCCTTATCAATGTGAAGGCGCGCCGATTTATCAAATTTTAGTGTAAGTTATTTTCATTAACTAGAGCGTGATTGATGTTATTTTGCTAGCTGTATATGATAGGTGTAAGGAACGCATTCGTGCGGATACCTATGAAATGACAGATCAATAGCAAAACTAATGATCAGTCACGCTCTAAGTATATAGCCCTTGATAATATTCTTGATAATAAGATAAAAACGTATCGCATAGTTTGGTTGATTGTTTTTTCTTAATTACCCCATGCTCTACAAAGATTTTATTGCGCAAAGGAATTTCATCAAGCATATCGTCAACAATATATTTTGGCTTTTTGACGGCAAGAAATAGACTGTCTGTTCCTGCAACGATCTCTCGAAAAACTTTGATGTCGCTGGTTTCATATTTGATATTAGGCGTACCAATGTGATGAAAAGCTGTTTCCATTAAAGATTCATAGCCATCATAAGGCTTGAAGTTGATTAACGGCAATTCACGAAGCGTTGCCATGGAGATGGTTTTGTACTTTTTGATGTAAGGATTATCGATAGCGCCATAAACCATAAGCCGCTCTTTGGACATGGGCAAAAAAGCTAATTCATCTGGAATAATATAGCTGGTAATATCATCTCCGCATACACGGGAAATAATACCTACGCCATCTTTTTTGAGAAGATACTGCACGATTTCTTCACTAGCCATATTTTTGATGAAACAGCGAATATGCGGATAGGTTTCAGCGAAATCTTTGTAAAAACGAGCGTAACTGGTCCAAATATTGATCTCTGATAAAATTTCTAAACGACCATTGAGCGTTTCTGGCGGCTGTACATGGTCGGTGATGCTGTCATAGATTTGCACAATCTGTTTAAATTTCGCAATGACTTTTTCACCCTCTGGTGTGGGAAAAATCCCTTTCGTGTTTCGAGAAAAAATTGTGATTGCCAGATCGCTTTCAGCTGCTGCAATAATACGGCTAAGTTGTTGCTGATTGAGATAAAGGTGACGGCTGGCTTTGTTGATAGACTGCCACTTGGAAACTTCGATGATATAGCGCATATGTTCAATTTTCATTTGAACACCTTCTTATATTGTATTTATTTCAGAAGATTGATAAACTACAATAGTTTATCTCCGAAAAAATTTGTTTCAATGCTAAAATTTTAGCATAGCGTTCACAAATTTTCAATCTTTTTCGCTATGCCATCTTGATGTAAAATATTTTTAAAATAAAAAACCGGTTGCTTTGAGATTTCTGCTCAAAACGACCGGTTTTTTTGCTTGAGTATGTTTGTGTTTACCATTAAAAAATTTTTTCTAAATTGATAACTGAGCGATTGATTAAAAAATCACCATCGAATAAGGAATTCCCATCAGAAGCAAGATGATAAACAACAGCGGCATTACAATGCAAGCATATTTCATCATCGTTTTTGGTTCAATCATGCTGGTGGCGGTCATGCAAATTCCTGTAGGCGGTGCCGCTGCTGGTGTGCAAATGGCTAAATGGGAGCAGACAAACAGCAAACACATCAGTCCCATTGTATTCATACCAATCATTAAGGCGAAATTATATAGCACTGGCATGACCAAAACAACAACGATTAAATTGGTGGCAATGTTTGTCAAAATAGCAGCGAATAATAAGGCGATTACAATAAATACCACTGGAGAAAGCTTTGTAAAAGGCGTTAATAATGACATTAGTGTTGCCGAAATACCGGTTTCTGGCGTATTCATAAAGCTGGAAATAACCATAATAAATGCCACCATCAAAATAGGATCCCAGCCAATTTTTGAAGAGGCACTTCTAAAATCCAAAAATGGCGTACCATCTTCGCCTTTTAGCAGCATCATTACGCATAGGATTAAAGCAATCGTGCCAAACATACCAAATTTGCTTAAAAAAGCGGCAATCGGTCCAAAAGCGCTAATGGAGGAGATAACGATTAAAACCATATAGAGCACAAAGAAACTTAACGCCATTTTTTGGTCTCGCGTAATGGCAGCTTTTTTGCCTACCATACTGGGATCAAAATCCTTTAATGGACTGACGTCTATTCGAAAAACAAATCGCATCAGCAGAACATAGATGATCATCATAAAAATTCCTATAGGGACCATAAAAGCCATATACTTAGCAAAATTCAAAGGTTCTGGAAACATAGCGTTATACGATGCTACCAACATTAGTGCGTTACCCATTACTGGAACACCAATCTGTCCCATCAATAAAGAAAGCGCTAATCCAATCATCATAAAAGTTGGCAGTTTAGTATAGGGCTGGATGTTGAGATTTTTGCAGATATTGACAAATACACTGGTAAAAACAACCGCCATAACCATAGAGTTTAAAATACCGCCGATATAGCCCGCAAAAAATAAGAGGAATAGCGTCAGCCATGGTTTACCCAGCGTGAAACGACTGCTTAAAATGGTGTTGACTAGCCAGTTGATAGCCCCTGTTTGATCTAATACTGCCATGAGGACAAAAACAAAAATCATTGACATGATCATCATATTAAAACCTGCGGCAATCATTTGATTCATACCAACCACCAAACCAATACCTGTTAGACACATAAAACTGGTCCAAACCATGCCGATTGTTGACCAACCGTAAATAGCCGCAATAAAAGTGCCTAAAATCCCCATACCATAAGGGGTAATTTGTCCAATGGGTGGTATAAAGCGAAAGAAAAAGCATAATAAAAAGACCATGATATAATGAATAATGTGAACTCTTTTTTCTTCCATAAAAATCTCTCCCGTTTCATTTGAGTGTTAAATAATGATCAAATCGTCTAGCAAATTATAGTTTATTAGACAACAAAAAAAGAGCTGAGAAACGGCGAAACTTCGTTGTTTTTCGGCTCAAAATTAACAATCTATCAAACTATAAATTGTTAGATGTTGCTCAAAATGCTTATTTTACAGTTCTTCGCTCAAAATACTATATGCTGGAGAGCCTTCGCATTGAGCGGGAATACGAACGCCTAACAATACCGCTGCTGTAGGTGTGACATCGACTTCACGAGGGAATAGTTTCATCTCAAACCCTTCCTTAATGCCTGAACCAGCGGCTACAAAAATAGGACTTAAGGTAGTATCAGCATAGCCTGTTGCTGTGGATAAACCTTCGCCATGATCTAAGCAATAATCATCATGAACAAAGAAAATAATATCGCCAGCAGTATAATCGCCACCTAAACCTAACAAATTAGCGTCTTTTTGATGCAGCGCTAATGAAATGACCCGCTTGCCAGTTTTTTCATCTTTATAACCGTATAAATCAGTAATGATCTGTTCTTCCAATTCATATTTGTCGGCAGGATCAACAATACCAAAACGGTCGCGACCTTTTAGGTTAATAAAAATACTATTGGAGCGTTGTTGAACGGCTTTTGTATTAGCCCAGTCAATTTCAGGAATAGCATTGCCATTTTCATCTTTTAATAAAGTTGTATAACCCAGTTTCATCATAACGCCGGTGTTAACGCCCATATTATCGCCAATTTCGTGGAAATTGTCTTCTTCGCGGCAAACCAGTGAATGATCAGAAAAAAGCAGAATCGTCCAGCCTTCGTCAATCATTGGTAAAAAATTGCCAATATAATCGTCGGTGATTTGGTAATTTCTTTCATGTAGCTTGTAAATTTCATCTTCTGGATATGGTGAATCGGCGCGGTCTTTAAGCCATGTCATATAGCAGTGCCCCATCATATCGGGACCATGAAAATGGCTGAAAACAACTTCGACGCCTTCTTCGCGCATCATATATTTCATGCTGTCTGCCATCCACTGCGCGGCTTGTTCCCATTGTTTAAAGGTACAGTCGATTAAATCCATATCGCCGCCGAAACTTTGTCCCGTAGGTACAGGCGGACCGAATTTTTCATGAATTTTGTCAAATATCCAATGCGGATACCAAACACAATTATCTTCATCAGAAAAACCTTGTGATGCCCACATCCGAATATAGGAGCCGTCTTCGTGACATTCCAATAAACACATATTGCGAATAACTTTTTCCATGTCGCCGGTTTTGCCTTTTGGAACAATGCCGGGCACGTTTTTGGTATAAACGCCTTTGACTAAAACGACAATAGGTTCGATATCTTGTTTACTATTGTAAATAGCTACACGATCATAAACGCCTTGTTCGTTTTTTAGAATTAAGCAAGGCGCTGGAATGTTGCCGAAAAATTGCAGCCAAGTAAATTCTTTAGCGTCTGTTGGTGCATTTGTCCAATCTTTTGGCTCGGAAATCGGCGAAAGCGACACGTTTTGCGGAAATTTTTTCAACACATCCATACCGCTGTCGCCGGGCAAACAATGCATTAAACGATAATCCATATATCGTTTAGGCACATAACCGTTGCAAGCAATTCCTTCGGAAAAATCTGCCCATAACTCATCATGGTAATCTTTTTTGGACGTCATATGAGTACCTGTGCCCAAATAATTTAAGTCGCTGCCGTCGCCGTCATAACCGTGTGTTGTTCTTGCTGAATAAGGATAATATTTTGCTTCGCTTGCTTTAGTGTTGGCGATGATTGTCGCTTCATTATCACGCATAGCGTAGCCAAAGCCTAAAGCGCCCGGTGTTGTCCCATCGACTACCATTAAATTGTCACTGTCGCTGGTTGGCGGCCATGCTCCGCCCGGCCAATGCATCACCAGTGTTTTTTTGCCAGCTTCGGCGGTGACATTCCATAAGGGCTCTGCATGGACATATTTGGAATAAATACCAGCAAAATTGACGTCTAATTCTCCTTTAATATTGATATTAAAATCTTCAATGCCATGTGTCATGGGATAAGCGCCTGTGGCCAGCGTTGTCCACATTGGCGGCGTAATAGTTGGAACAGCGCCTAATAAACGCAAATCGTGGCGAGCAGCCCCCTTTTTAATCAATTTTGCCAAATTAGGCATCTTGCCTTCATCTACCATTTTGCGGGAAAATCGAGGATCCATGCCGTCAATACCCAACAAAATTATTTTTTCTGTCAAACCTTTGCGTCTTAACATAATCGTCATCCTTTCGTTTATAGTGATTAAAAGTATTTATAACTTTGTTTATAGTATAAATTTTGCTCATAATATTGTCCATCAGTGATTTGTTACAAGAAACAGCGGATATTATAAATAAATTTTACAAGATATTGTTTTTGTTCGCGAAGCAGAAAAATTTGTTAGATGATTGTATCTGCCTGTGTTATACTAGCGTTATCGAAATTAAAAAAGGAAGTGTCTTTATGCATACAGATCAGCTTGCTTATTTCTTACATGCTGCCGAAACTGGCTCTATCAATGCTGTTGCTCAAAAATTTTTCATTACCCAACAAGCTGTCAACGCGCAGCTGAAAAAATTAGAAGCAGAGTTAGAAGTTCCTTTATTTAATCGTAGCACCAAAGGCGTTTCTCTGACACCGCAAGGACACTTATTTATTCCCTATGCGCAAAATATTCTCAAAGAACACGATGAAGCGCTTTGTGAATTACAGCGTTTTGGGCAAACAGAAGCCACTTTGATGGGGACTCTTTCTATTTTTTCCGCTTCTATTTTATCTGATTTATTTTTGCCAACTGTTATCAGTCGTTTCATTAAGTTACATCCACGTACGTCCGTCAAAATTATCGATGTTAATAGCGGTGAATTATTGTCTTATCTTTTGAATGATTATTGTGAACTAGCTTTGTTTTCAGCAAATAAGAATTATATTATGACTGTTTTAACAAAGGCGAAGGCGAATATTAAACTGTTGCCGCTTTTAGACGATACGTTGGTATTGTGTACACGACCAGATCATCCGTTAATGCGCTATAAAGAACTTAATAGCGCGATTTTGACTGAATATGCTGATAAGAATTATTTCAAATTTTCGCTTTATCAAGTTTTGCCCATCGCCGTACCAGAATTGACGTATGCGGAAGCTATTTCTACTTCTAGTAATGTAGATTTACACAAAAAATTGATTGTAGAAGACGTCGCTCTTGCTTATATGTCCAAGCTCGCTTATCAGTACAAATTTCAAAATGAAGGATTTGCTTGTATTCCTATGCTTGATTCCTTTAGCGTTTGTCATTGTTTGTTGTATCGTGATGATTTGCAAGACAGCAATAATGAACTGCTGCGTTGTTTTTTAGATTTTGCGCAGAAACAATTTCAACGCCGATTTTTTAATTATCAGTACATATCCAATGATTAACGTTGAAAATTGAACTCGCTTGTGCTCACAAGAAAATACTGCATATTGCTGTTTTATACTTTATACAGTTTTTAGCATTACGCCGAAACAAAGGATTTTTGCGAAGTTAACCGCTATAAAGGCATCTGTTGGACTGATTTTGACAACGATAACATATAATTAACCAGCAATTTGTTTAAAAGGCGGTATCATGATGACTTTTTTCTTTCCGCTGCAAATTCTTTTGTTATTGTTCATTTGGTGGCAGTTGTTTAGCAGCAGCTTGTGGCAACGGGGATTTTTGATGCGGTTGTTGCTTTTTGCTGGACCATTTCTTTTTGGATTGGGGCAGATGATTTGTTTTACTCATCTTTTTTCCCTTGAGACGTTGCGCCAATATCGGCAAGCGCTTTATTTATACAGTACCATCAATTCGCTTCTTTTGATTCCGCAATGGTACAAATTGATGTGGCTTTTTTTGACAGATTTGCCTAGCCGTCGTTTTAGTGAAAGTCAAAAGCTGCTGACGGCTGTTTTTTTGGCGGCACTGATGATTCTTGCTATTATCTTTTTCTTTACGCTCTATTATTTGTGGATTGATAGTCTTTCCGGCTATGCGCAAGGATTGCGTTCGGCAATGTTCAATTATCAGCCTGTTTTGCTGGATTTTGCTACGGCGTTTTATTTTAGTTTCGTTTGTTATTTCAGCCTTGGTTATGGCGATTTGATTCCTTACGGCGCATGGTTTCATTGTTTGGTTTTTTTGGAATGTTTGATTTCGCTGATCAATACAGGGATCATTATTATCTATGCTTACAATTTTTTATTTGATAGGAGAGAATAGATTCGCTTTACAATTGACTTTATTTTTTATTTATGGTATGCTTGACCAAAATAATCATATTGATAAACTCATTGCCGCCGGGTAATGAATAAAAACGTTGGATTTTCTATCGATAGGCCTTAGGAGATAGAAAGTACTGGCGTTTTTTTATTTGACTAAACAGGAGGAATTGATATGACTGATCAGGCTATATTTCGTCGATTTATCCGGTACACATCGCTGACTATTGTGGGTATGCTGGGACTTTCCTGCTATATTTTGGCAGATACTTATTTTATTGCGCAAGGGTTGGGTGACACAGGTTTGGCGGCGCTCAATTTAGCTATTCCTATCTATACATTTATCCATGCTTCAGCATTGATGCTGGGTATGGGTGGCGCAGTTACGTTTTCGCTGGCTAAAAGTCAGCAGAAACAACAAAAAGCCGATAGCGCTTATACTGTAGTGCTCAATATTGCTGTGGTTTTCGCTGTTGTTTTTGTTCTTTTGGGCTTATTGGTCGCTGATGAAATAACAACTTTGTTAGGGGCTGATGAGGAAATTTTTGCTATGACCAAAATTTATTTGCAAACGCTGTTGTTTTTTGCGCCGTTATTTATTTTTAATGAGATAATTGTTACTTTTGTACGCAATGATGGTGCGCCGCAGCTGGCAATGATGGCAATGCTTGGCAGTAATTTGGCTAATATTATTTTGGATTACGTGTTTATCTTTCCGTTACAGATGGGTATGTTTGGCGCTGTTTTGGCTACTGCTTTAGCGCCTGTTATCAGTTTATCGTTGATGTTGATTCATTTGTTGAGCAAACGACGTTATTTTCATTGGCTGGGATTCAAAGGAGGAACGCCGCTTTTGCCTTTGTTGGCGCTGGGACTGCCTGCTATGCTGACAGAAGTTTCTGGTGGTATCGTGATGATTGTTTTTAACGATACGTTTTTTCATTTGGCAGGCAATATGGGTATTGCGGTTTATGGTATTGTCGCCAATCTTTCTTTGGTTATTATTGCTGTTTTTAACGGTCTAGCGCAAGGTATTCAGCCTTTATTGAGTGCAGCTTACGGTCGTCAGCAGCGACGCCAAATTGTTCAACTGTTGCAATATGCTTTGGTGATGGGGCTGTTGTTGGCAGTGATGATCTATGGCAGTATTTTTATTGGCGCCGATCATATAGCGGCTTTATTTAATAGTGCACAAGAACCGTATTTACAACAAATCGCCGTTTGGGGTCTTAAACTTTACTTTACAGCCATTTTCTTTGTCAGCGTCAATTTGATTTTGGTTAGTTTTTTTGTTTCGCTCGGCTATAGTAAGCCAGCGCAAGCAATTTCGCTATTGCGCGGGTTGATTATTATCGTTCCTGCCGCTCTGCTAGGCGCTAAATGGTGGGGAATGACAGGAGTGTGGCTTTCTTTTCCTGTTACAGAAATTATCGTGATGTTAGTTGGCATATTTTTGTTTGAACGATTTAGAAATGAAATTTTTTAAAAGTTGGCTATTCGTTGTGCGGGGATGATTTTTGTCAGAGAAAATTCGTTAATTTTCTGCGGTAAATTTTGTTGAAGAAAATTATTTTGTCTAATGACGAAATTTTTGACAAAAATTTTTAGGAAAAACTAAACTTTTGCCAAAGTCGGACGAAATGATTATTGTAAACAATAAAATCACCGTTGGTAGGGAATTTTTGCCTTGATTGGTGTCAAAACTCATGAGTTTTGACACCGTTTGTTTTTTCGGTAGATTTGTAAATGTTTTACATTTTTCATTACATTCACAAATGCATAGGGAACATTTTTGTACCGTTTCGTTCTTTTTTTATTGAACTTTTAAATCGGTGTCATAACTTATAAGTTGTGACACCGATTTTTTGTTTGCTTTCAGTCAAGGAAATGGCTGGAAAGTCCCATAACAAGGAGGTTTCAGGGAATGTTGACTTTAGGCAGAAAGCCCGGAGAGTATGTCATGATTGGCGATGAAATCATGGTTAAAGTCGTTAAAACCAGCGATGGTTTGCGATTGGCTATTGATGCGCCAAAAGATGTGCCTATCGTACGGGGCGAGCTGTATGAGCAGCAACAGAAGAACGAACAGCGGTAGTGCTGTTTGGGGGCAAGGCGTTATTTTTGCACTTTGTTTAGGGCCCAAACAGAGTGATTAAAATAAATTTTGGCAAAGACTTTGGCTGATATAAGAAATTACTTTTACCTGTTTCAATAGAGAAAAGCATTGATTTCAAGCGTCAAAGTTTTTGGCAAAGCAAAAAAACATTACAAATCAAACGTCGATGATAAGGAAATCGTCGGCAGCGTTCTTAAGGAGGAACCAAATCATGAGAATACAAC
The DNA here is from genome assembly GCA_949743265.1 of uncultured Peptococcaceae bacterium. Lineage (GTDB taxonomy): Bacteria > Bacillota > Peptococcia > Peptococcales > Peptococcaceae > CATJSX01. Next base: position 20,111 of record CATJSX010000193.1, on the reverse strand, counting down.
ACAATATTTCAGCATTAAATTCCCACCGTCAATTAGGAATCAACACATCAGCTAGTGCAAAGAACTTAGAAAAATTATCGTCGGGCTATCGTATCAACCGAGCAGGCGACGACGCGGCAGGGTTAGCAATTTCTGAAAAAATGCGGGCACAGATTCGCGGGTTAGATATGGCAAGCAAAAATGCTCAGGATGGTATTTCCTTGATTCAGACAGCAGAAGGAGCGCTGAATGAAACTCATTCTATTTTGCAACGTATGCGTGAATTGGCAGTGCAATCAGCCAATGGCACCTATCAAGATGATGTTGACCGTGAAAATTTGAATAAAGAAGTGGAAGCCTTAAAAACAGAAATCGACCGTATCGCTAATTCTACTCAGTTCAATAAGATTAACTTGTTGGACGGTTCATTAGCTGGCGAAGGTGTCAATGGCACAAAAGGTAAAGCGGCTGCTAAGGTAACTGTTTCTGATGCAGCAATGTCTATCGGAGCATTTTCTGTGAACTCTGCTGTTGCTGGTGAATATCGTACTGCCGACGCATTGAGTGCTATTCAAGCAGGCGCTACCAATGAATATACTTTTACTTATACTGACGAAAATGGAAAATCACAAACAGAAACTATCAACTTAAAATTTGATTCTACCAATAAAGCAATCATGATGGGCAATGAAGTGGTTGCTAATACTGCTGGTACAAGCGCAACTGTTTTAGAAACGGCTAATGCTTTAAAAGCCGCTTTAGGTAAATCTGATTTAACGGAACATTTCACAGTTGATGTCGTAAAAGCAAGCGACGGAACAGCGGCAGCTACTGCAACTGATGCCACCATCAAATTGACTGCTAAAGAAGCAGGCACATCAGCTCCAGCTATTATTGGTATCGCTCAAAAAACCAGTGGCGTAGAGTCTAAAGCAACAGCTTCTTATGAAGGTGCTGACAAAGTTAAAATTGATTTTAACAGTGTTGATATTAGCAAAATTAACTCTGGAGATAAATTAAATATTGGCGGCGACGTGATTGAATTTATTTCTTCAGCAGATGATAATACTTTGACAGATTCAACAGGAGGTAAAGTTTTCTTAGATAATGTTAAAGATACGAAAACATTAGTAGAGGAATTGGAAAAAGCAATCACAGCTGCAAATGCTAAATTTACTTTATCGGGCAGCAAAAATGTTGCTGGAGCATTACAGGGAGCAGTTGATAATGGCGATGGAACCATGTCTTTCACTGTAGCAGCTAATACTTTGACGGTGCCCGGCAGTAACACTAATGATCAAAATGATATGAAAAATGATCTGGAAACCATTATGAAAGGTTTTGTTTATACCCCTAAAAATGGCGTGTCTAGAGATGGTGGATTTATTGGTGGACCGGGCAGCAATGCTACTAACTATGATATGAAAACAGAAAAAGGTGCAGAAGATCGCTATGAAACTTATGATATGAGTAAAGCTTCTGGCGTAGGGGTTTGGGATGCTAGTAATGCTAATGATAAAATTGAAGATCATGTCATTACGGTTGACGGTAAAAAATTCTTATTCGTTCGGGAAAAAGACGCTATCTCTAATGACAATATGATGTTAGCTTTAGAAAAATTAGGTAACGATGTTAATGTTGTTAAAGTATTGGGCGATTCTCCAACTAAATTGGATGTTATTGCGATGGCTGACCGCATTAAAGAGGAAACCGGTACTAATGTAACTGCTAATGGGTTTAAATTAGAATTTCGTTCTACTAAAGGTACTTCAGGCAGCAGTGATTCAGGAAAATTAACCTTCCAAATCGGTGCTAACGGAACAGCTGATCAAAGAGTATCATTGGGTATTGCTAATATGAGCTCTAAAGGTATCGGCGTTGATAAAATTGATATTTTGAATCAAGATAACGCTAATGCAGTTATCGATGTCGTAGATGATGCTATCAATTTTGTTTCCACTGTCCGCGCGGATCTTGGTGCAGTACAAAATAGATTGGAACATACTATCAACAACTTGAATGTTACCAGTGAAAACTTGTCTGCTGCTGAAAGCCGTATTCGTGACGTTGATATGGCGAAAGAAATGATGGAATTCACCAAGAATAATATCTTAACGCAGGCTGCACAAGCTATGCTGGCACAAGCTAATCAACAACCGCAGGGCGTATTGCAATTACTACAATAAAACACAATGGATTTCTAAACAAGACGGCTTACCTGCCGTCTTGTTTTGTACATAAAAATATAGTAGGAGAAAAGTATGGAAAAATTTCAAGTAACGATTTTAAAACCAGATTTTTACGATAGGTTTCACTGTTTAGGCGGACTATGCCATGATAATTGCTGTACAGAAGGCTGGAAAATTTTCATTGATAAGAAAACATACAAATATTATCATAATTTGCACCAGCCGAAAGAATTGGCAGTACGATTGAAAAAATATATTACGAGATACAAAGATGATCCTAGAGCATGGGGCATTATAAAATACGATAACGATGGAAAAACTTGTCCTTTTCAAAATGAAGAAAGCTGGTGTGAATTACAGCTATCGCTGGGAGAAAAATATCTTAGTAACACCTGTCGAGAATATCCTCGTACAAAAAATTTGTTTGTTGACGATAAAACTGCACAATATAGTTTATCATCAAGTTGTGAAGCTGTACTACGATTGTTTTTGGAGGAAAAAGAAGGCATCGGTTTTATTGAAGAAAAAGATGAAATCATGCGTGGAACGGTTTTTTCTGGAGGAATTGATCAGGGAATTTTGACACGTCGACCAATAGCGGCACATTGGCAGACTATTCAATATGCTGGGATTGATATTTTACAAAACAGACAGTACACTATAGAGGAACGGCTGATTATTTTGGGACTGTTGTGTCAAAAACTGCAAGTTTTAGAAGATAATAATCGTATTGACGAGGTAAATTGGGCAGTCAAAGGATTGATAAATGCTTTAAAACAAAATAATGAGCAGGAATTATTGACTGTTTTGCCTAAAGCTAAACTGGAAAGTCATTTGTTATTTTATGAAAAACTGTTTTCAAATGTAGCGTTAATCATAACGTTAAAAGAAAAGGGAATTTTGAAGACATTAGCTACAAATATAGATTGGCAAACGGATTGGACATTTCAGCAAGGAAAAAAAGAAAAAAGTAGTGCTCAATGGGAAATAAATAACCAAATTACTAATGGTGAAAACAGTTGCCAGAGATATCAGAAAGGCTGTTTACGTTATCAGGAAATGATGGCAGAGAAAGAATATTTTATAGAAAATCTGTTAGTTATGGAATGGTTTCGCCAGTTGTTGCCTTTTGAAAAAGAGACAGGAAATATTTGGCATAATTATCAATGGTTTTGCGGGCTGTTTATGATAATACGGTTAATTTTGATTGGTATGTTGGCGGGTGATGAATCTTTCGGTGAAAAAGAATTGGTCAGAGTAACAGCCGCTAGTATGCGTTCTTTGGGGCATAATAAAAATGTTACGCTACCAGTCGTTGCCTTTCTCAATGATGCCGGCATGGATACTCTTGCGCAGTTGACAACGGCTATCAATATGCCCGATCTTGCCAGCCTTTGAAATAATTTTTCGTCAACAAGACAATCTGTGATGAATATACATAATCACAGGAGGTGTTCACAGTGGCAGAAAATATTCAACAACTGGAGGGCAAACTGAACGATTTATATCAGCAACTTGACGGAGTGCTTTTGGAATTGGCGGCTTTTCGCAAAACGTCGCCCAGAGCGAAGGCTGAGACAGCAAGATTGCTGGAAGGGTATTTGATCAATGTTTCTAAGCGGATCAAGCAAATCAGTCGAGAAAATCAAGACGATTTGCTGGAAGGAATTTCTTTGTTAAAAATTAAGATGATGGGCTAAAACTATAGTGGTGAAAAAATGCTGATGTTAAGATGTTTTGCTTGACAAACAGCATTTTTTTTTGTACACTAACAAAGGTTGTTAAGTATTTTTACTTAACAGGAGGGCAAAAAGATGACAGACATGATAGAAAGGCGGGCTTATTTAGCCAGATTGTTTGATCTCTACCGCCCGCTGTTGACTGAAAAACAACAAACGATGTTTGACCTTTATCATCAATGTGATTTGTCTTTGGGTGAGATTGCCGAAGAAACGGCTATTTCTAGGCAGGCAGTTTTTGACGTTATCAAGCGGACAGAAAATGCTTTGGAGGAATATGAACAAAAGCTCCATTTACTCAAAGCAGAAAACGCCCGTCAAGAAGCAGTGGTTCGTTTGCAGAGGGTTGTCGAAAGAGCGGTTCTTGACGAGGCAATTAAACAAGAAATAGCTGAGCTTTTGGAAAAGCTCAATCAATAACAAGCGGCGCGAAGGAGGTACAATATGGCTTTTGATGGATTAGGTGATAAGCTGCAGGATATTTTTAAGCGCATGAAAGGGCAGGGCAAAATTACCGAAAAAGATTTAAAAGCTGTTTTGCGTGAAGTTAAGGTAGCTCTTTTAGAGGCTGATGTCAATTATAAAGTCGTTAAACAGTTTATCGACAATATCAATACTCGCGCCGTCGGCGAAGCGGTGATGGAGAGTTTAACGCCAGCGCAGCAGGTTATTAAGATTGTTCATGATGAACTGACTGAGCTGATGGGTGGTACGCAGAGCAAGCTGGTGTTTGCACCTAAGCCGCCCAGCGTGATCATGATGGTTGGCTTGCAAGGATCTGGTAAAACGACAACTACTGGTAAATTGGGTAAGCTCTTGAAAAAACAGAATAAACGTCCATTGTTAGTCGCTTGTGATATTTATCGTCCGGCGGCGATTAAACAGCTACAAGTTTTGGGTGAACAGTTGGAGCTGCCAGTATTTACGTTAGGTGATCAGATGTCGCCAGTAGATATCGCACAGCAGGCTATTGCTCATGCACAGAAAAACAATAATGATGTGGTGATTTTGGATACTGCTGGTCGGCTGCATATTGACGAAGCGTTGATGGAGGAATTGAAGCAGATTAAATCGGCAGTGGAGCCGCAGGAAATTTTGCTGGTTGTTGACGCTATGACTGGACAAGATGCGGTCAATGTTGCCGAAAGTTTTAATGAACTTTTGGATATTAGCGGTGTTGTACTGACTAAGTTGGATGGCGATACCCGAGGCGGCGCTGCGCTGTCAGTCAAATCAATCACTGGCAAGCCCATCAAATTTGCCGGTATGGGGGAAAAGCTGGACGCTTTAGAACCTTTTTATCCTGAGCGTATGGCTTCACGGATTTTGGGCATGGGTGATGTGCTGACGCTGATTGAAAAAGCGCAGGAAAGTTTTGACGCTAAAAATGCAGAAGAAATGCAGAAAAAACTGCTCAAAGCGGAATTTACGCTGGAGGATTATTTACAGCAGATTGAGCAGATGAAAAATATGGGTTCCATTGATTCTATGTTGGAAATGTTGCCGGGGTTTAGCAAAAATAAGCTCAAGGACATTGAAATGCCGGAAAAAGAGTTGGCACGTTCTAAAGCTATTATTTTGTCCATGACGCCGGAAGAAAGGCGCAATACGAAGATTATTAACGGCAGTCGCCGCAAACGCATTGCCGCTGGCAGCGGCGTTAAAGTTCAAGATGTTAATCGTTTGCTGAAACAGTTTGAACAAGCGCAAGGATTGATGAAACAGTTTACTCAGAAAGCCAATAGTAAAAAAGCGAAAAAAGGGAAATTCAAATTTCCGTTCTTTTAGAAATAAAAGATTCTGTTAAGGAGGTGAATTGATCATGGCTACAAAAATCAGATTAAAAAGAATGGGCGCAAAGAAAAACCCATTTTATCGTATTGTCGTTGCTGATTCCCGCGCTCCTAGAGACGGTCGTTTTATTGACGAAGTCGGCACTTATAATCCTAATACCAACCCTGCTTCTATTGAAGTAGACGCTGAAAAAGCTAAAAAATGGTTAGCTACAGGCGCACAGCCATCTGATACCGTAAGATCTATTTTCAAAAAAGCTGGCGTTTCTAAATAATAAGCGAAAAGAGGGCTGCTGCAAAAGCAAAATTTTTGGCAGCAGTCTTTTGTTGTGATAAGGCAGGGATTATTTATGGTAACTTTGGTCGAGTATTTGGTCAAGTCTTTGGTTGATCATCCAGAAGACGTTCGTGTGAATGCCGTTGAAGAAGGTAAAAATATTGCCATTGAGTTGCGTGTAGCGCCGGAAGATATGGGAAAAGTAATCGGCAAGCAGGGACGAATCGCCAAAGCGATTCGCACAGTCGCCAAAGCTGCTGCGACAAAAGAGAATAAACGAGTAACGATTGAAATTGTACAATAAAAAATCTCATGAGAAATGGTTAAGCCAATACAAGCGAAACCATAAACTGATGAGAATAAAAAAACTTCCTAACCAGAATAGCACAACCTTGCTTGCATCGGTTAGGAAGTTTTTTTATTGGTAATTTGGACAAGAAGAAAGATTAGCCGTTTTATTTTGTTTGCTTACCAAATATTTTTTTACAAATAAGTTTTGATGATTTCTTCTGCTACTTCCCGTTTGGAAATACAGCGATCCATTGCTTGTTTACCGATGTAGCGATGAGCGTCCGGTTCATTCATTTTTAGCTCGCTAATCAATAGCCATTTGGCACGATTGACGACACGGATTTCTTCCATTTTTTCTTCAAGCGACAAGGTCGTTTTTTCAAATTTTCGCAGCCGTTCCCTAGCGCTTGCCATCCAGTTGAGCGCTAAAGCAACCGTAGTTTTTGAGATGGGTTTAGGCAAGGTGAAAACGCCGTATTTGACTACTTTATCATGAATTTCAGCGTGAAGTTCACTTTTTACCAAAAGCAAAACGATTGTTCCTTGCGTATGGCAAGTATCAATAGCAAAACGCGTGCCAAATTCATCGGCTAGTGGCGCATTGATAATGACATAGTCAAAAGAACGTTCATAAATGGCTCTTTTAGCGGCACTCACGCTGGAAACAATATGCAGCGGCGAATAAAGCGCTTCGGGAAGTAAAGCGGTTAAGGCGATATTAAAATTTTCCGCTGCTGAAACAAGCAACACACTGTAAAGTCGTTCCTGCAAATCCATTCCGCGTCCTCCTTTTGGCGAGTGATCAATAATTTATTGACGACAATAAATATTAAGAATGGCAGCAGGCAGATATTGGCTGATAAAATCACTTTTAGCGGCAAAACGACAAGCTTCTGCTAGGCTGCGCGGCAATGGTGTGAATTGCGCCAGCGTTGCGGCGTCGGCTTTGTAGAGGTTAAAATCTGCCGCTTTTGGTAAAGGCAATTGGTTTGCTATACCATAGAGACCAGCGTAAATCAATAAGGCAAAAGCTAGATAAGGATTCGCTGTTGGATCGGGAGAACGCAGTTCTGCTCGCCGGTATTCTCCCGTTGCCGCTGGAATTCTTACCAGCTGAGAGCGATTTTCGCTGGACCATGAAACGTAGCTTGGCGCTTTATTGCTGCCAAAACGCTGATAAGAATTTTCTGTTGGATTTAAGAAGAGTGTCATGTCGCAGATTTTATCCAAAATACCGCTAATCATGGGATATAGATAATCAGCATCATGGTCAGCTTTGACCGACATATTGATGTGAAAACCATTGCCCGGCGCATTAGCTAAAGGCTTGGCGCCAAAATCAGCATAGAGACCGTTTTGGCGAGCGACGGTTTTGACAATCGTTTGAAAAGTTAGCGCGTTGTCGGCAGCGGCAAGGGCATCAGAATAGCGAAAATCAATTTCATTTTGTCCCGGACCTTCTTCGTGATGGGAACTTTCTGGCAGAATTCCCATTTGTTCCAATGTTAGACATATTTCGCGGCGGATATTTTCACCTTTGTCATCGGGAGCAACGTCCATATAGCCGGCTTCGTCATAAGGGATTTTTGTTGGTTTACCGTTGGTATCCAGCATAAAAAGATAAAATTCCTGCTCTGCACCAAAAGAAAAATGACAACCTTTTTTTTGCGCTTCGGCGACTGCCGTTTTTAATAAACTGCGCGTATCGCCTTCGAATAGTTTGCCGTTGGGATAGTGAATACTGGTGAACATACGAACTACTTTGCCGTGTTCCGGTCGCCATGGCAACAGCGATAGCGTGGCAGCGTCTGGATACAGCAAAAGATCAGAATGGGTTTCGTCACCAAAACCAACAATAGCAGAGCCATCGATAGCAATTCCATAGTTAAAAGCGCGAGAGAGTTCATGCGGCATAATGGAAATATTTTTTTGTTTGCCGAAAACATCGCAGAATGCCAAACGAATAAATTTTACATCGTCCTCTTGGACGTATTGGAGAACTTCTTGTGGCGAATACTTCATCATGTGACCTACTTTCTTTTAATTGGCGACATACATTTGTTGATAAGGATTTTTGCTATCCGGTATAACCACAGTAAAAGGCGCATTCAAAATTTCTTCAAGATCATAGCCGAATAATAAGCAATACTCGTCAAGGTATGTTTTTAATTCGTCACGATCGTTATCATCAGCTAATTTAGCAGTAACTTGGCGGGGAAAATTGATATCAAGGCATTCGCCTCGCAAAAACATTTTGCCGCCATGCATACCAGTACAAGGAAAATTGCCTACAATACGTTTGTTTTGTGTAAGCAGACCTAGTACGATGATAATGCCGCCCGCTTGATATTCGCCGAGAAAGCTACCTGCTGAACCGCCGATAATCATCAGCGGGATTTTTTCTTTATATGCTTTCATATGAATACCTGCGCGATAGCCGGCGTTGCCTTTGATATAAATCTTGCCACCGCGCATAGCATAACCGGCAGCGTCGCCAATATTGCCATGAACGATTATTTTACCTTCGTTCATAGTGTCGCCAACCGCGTCCTGAGCATTGGCGTTAACCGTAATAACAGCGCCGTTTAAATAAGCGCCTAGCGCATTGCCGGGAATGCCGTTAATTGTAATGGCACGTTCTGACATTCCGGCAGCAATAAAACGTTGACCACAACACCCCTCAAGAATGCAGTCGCCTTCAACTTGACGCAACTGATCGTTTAATGTTTGGTGATTCATATGGGTTACCTTGATTGATTTCATATTATACTACACCTCCAAAACTTCCACCAGAGTATTTATTCGCCAGCATGGGCAACGCCTAAAATAGTCAACTCTTTTTCTGTTAGTCCCAAACCGCGCAGCATTAGGCGATTACCTCGCAAGGCTTCGATGGAATTGATTCCCATACCGCCCATCAATTCTTTAATTTCATGTTGCCAAGCAGTCAGCAGATTGATCAATCGTTGACTGCCTTGTTCGGGATCAAGTCGTTTGACTAATTCTGGACGCTGTGTCGCAATGCCCCAGCTGCAATTACCGCTTTGACAGCTGCGGCAAAGATGGCAGCCTAATGCCAAAAGCGCTGCTGTCGCTATATAGCAAGCGTCCGCGCCCAAGGCGATGGCTTTTACAACGTCTGCCGAGCTGCGAATACTGCCGCCAACAATGAGTGAGACTTGATTGCGAATACCTTCATCACGCAACCGCTGATCTACAGCCGCTAAAGCCAGTTCAATAGGGATTCCCACATGGTCGCGGATTCTGGTAGGCGCAGCACCAGTGCCGCCGCGATAACCATCAATAGCGATAATGTCAGCGCCGCTTCGGGCGATGCCGCTAGCAATAGCGGCGATATTGTGAACGGCGGCTACTTTAACAATAACCGGTTTTTGATATTCGGTCGTTTCTTTTAGTGAATAGACCAGCTGACGTAAATCTTCGATAGAATAGATATCGTGATGAGGTGCTGGCGAAATAGCGTCGGAGCCTTCGGGAATCATACGCGTACGGGAAACATCGCCAACAATTTTTGTACCCGGTAGATGTCCGCCAATACCCGGTTTTGCACCTTGTCCGATTTTGATTTCGATAGCGGCACCAGCTTTTAAATAGGCTTCGTGAACGCCAAAACGACCAGACGCTACTTGCACGATAGTATTTTGCCCGTAAGCATAAAAATCTTCGTGTAATCCGCCTTCGCCAGTATTGTAAAGAATACCTAATTCAGTGGCGGCTTTAGCTAAAGCGGCGTGAGCATTATAACTGATAGAGCCATAACTCATGGCTGAAAATATAATAGGCATAGCCAATTCTAGTTGCGGCGGCAATTGGCAAATCAATTTTCCCCGCGTATCGCGAGCAATTTTTTCTGGTTTTTTGCCTAAAAATACGCGTGTTTCCATAGGCTCTCGCAAAGGATCAATGGAAGGATTGGTTACTTGGGACGCGTTGAGCAAAAGTTTATCCCAATAAACCGGCAATGTTTTAGGTGCGCCCATAGAAGAAAGTAATACGCCGCCGCTATTGGCTTGTTTGTAAATTTCTTTGATAGTATCGCTTTTCCAGTTGGCGTTTTCGCGTAAGGCGCAATCGCTTTTGACGATTTTAAGCGCTTGGCTTGGACAAAAGGAAACGCAGCGCTGACAGTCGATACAACGGCTATCGTCAGTAGTTAGTCTGTCGTTTTTGACATCGAAAATATGCACGCCGCTGGCACACTGTTGCACACAGATTTTGCAATTCGTGCAGCGGTCGGTATGACGTATCACTTCGAATTCAGGATAAATAAATGCTACGCTCATCAATAAGCACCGTCCTTTATAGAAATAATAACTGCCTCTCCGCCAGCAGGCGCCCAGATATTTTCGGCATCAGGCGCCATAGCGCGAATAGCGGCTTCTTCACTGGCAATGAATACTTTGTCATCTTTTTCGCCAATGACCATTGAACGAAGTTTCAGCCGGTCGTTCAAAGCCATTAGTCCATCTTCAAAGCCTAAAATGATGGAAAATGGTCCAGTGATCAATAAACTGGAAAAAATTGTACGCAGATAAAGGAGCTTTTGTCGTTCTTCGGCGCTGGTTTTGCCTTCAATGGTGCTCCAAAAAGGCGCTGCAATGACGCTGGCGGCTTCTTGAAGTGTTAATCCTTGAACGCGAATGAGATAATCTAAAATATAAGTAACCACTTCCGTATCCGTTTGTAGTGAGCATTTATAGCCAAACATTTCGATAAAACGGCGATTGGCGTCATAAGATGAAATTTCGCCGTTATGTACAATAGAATAATCTAAGAGTGTAAATGGATGAGCACCACCCCACCAACCCGGCGTATTGGTTGGATAACGCCCGTGCGCCGTCCATGAATAGCCTTCGTATTCTTCTAATTGGTAAAATCTGCTAACATCTTCGGGAAAACCTACCGCTTTGAATGTTCCCATATTTTTGCCGCTGGAAAATACATAAGCGCCTTTCATTTCGGTATTGATTTTCATTACCGTTTGGGCGACAAATTCTTTTTCGTCAAGCTGCATTGATGCTAGCATTGATTTTAGCGGCGCAACAAAATATCGCCAGATGATGGGTTCATCAGTAATTGCTGGAATTTTGCGGGTGGGGATAATTTCTGATTTAACAATTTCGAAGCGTTCTTTCAAAAAAACTTCACAATTTTTGCGCGTTGCCCGCTCATCAAAAAATAAATGCAAAGCGTAAAATTCTTGATAATCTGGGTAGATACCATAACTGGCAAAGCCGCCGCCTAAACCATTGGAACGATCGTGCATGGGTTTCATAGCATTGGTAATCATTTCGCCAGAAAATCGCTTGCCGTCTTTGGAAATAACGGCTGCAATGGCACAACCGGAGGGAATGCGTATTTGACCTTCTATCTTCATCGTGTTTTCCTGCCTTTCAGAGACAATAAAAAAGCAAAGGCGTTCATTTTGGCATAGTTTTGCTACGCCATAATGAACGCCTTTGCTCATTTTGATGTATTATACACTGCCTGTCAAAGCGCTGTCAAGCCGCTGACAACATGTATACAGAACAATTTAAGAAACAATCACTTATATTTTTGAGCCAAATTTTTTAGCTGCTAAACCATTTTGCGTGTTGTTATCATAAAAATAGTATTTTCCATATTTGATAAACATTGTCGCTGAGAGCATGAGCGCCATCAATTCTGCAACAGGTGTCGCCAGCCAAATACCGTTGATACCCCAAATAATGGGCAGAATGAGCATGGTAATCAGCATAAAAACAAAAGAACGCGAAAAAGCGAGAATGGCTGAAATAATGCCATTGGATAGTGCGGTAAACGTTCCACTGGCAAAAATATTAAAGCCGATAAACAACAGCGCTATCGTACAGATTCTATTGCCGTTGACGGCAAGAGCATATACTGGATTTTCAGGAGAGGCAAATATCGCTACTAATAGTTTGGTTAAACTAAACGATAATATTGTCATCACAAAAGAAATCAGCGTAATGATTTTTAAGCTGGCGGCAATGAGGCGACGCAGTTTAGCGTGATTTTTTTCGCCGTAATAAAAACTGATCATAGGCGCTATGCCGTAAATATAACCAGTATACAATGAACTGGCAAACATCAAAACGTACATAATGATAGTTACAGCAGCGACGCCGTCTTCGCCAACGTAGTGAAGCATACTCCAGTTGAATATCATAGTAATAATGCTCGTTACGAGAGCTGTTGCCATTTCAGAACAGCCATTGGTAGCGGCGTTAGCAAGCACTTTCAGGCGGACAACGGGCTTTTGGAAATGTAGCAAATTCTTTTTTTGACTAAATACGATTAGTCCCACCACAGCAGTTACCGAGTAACCAATACCAGTTGCAATAGCGGCGCCGCCAATGCCTGCAGCAAAAACGGCGATGAAAACGTAATCAAGTATTATGTTTAAAACGCCGCCTGCTACAGAACAGAACAATGAAAGCGTTGCCTTTTCACTGGCGATCATGTAAAGTGTAAAATTGTTCATCAGCAAAATGGGTACGGTAAAGAGCAGATAACGGCTTAAATAGTCTATACAGTAACTTTCTGTTTCACTAGATAACGCCATGCTGGCGAAAATATTATCCATTAAAGCATAACCCAAACCGCACATGATCAATCCTGTTAACACATTGATCAAAATCAAAAAGGTGAAATCTTCATTAGCTTCTTTTATTCTTTGTTCACCCATTTTTTTCATGATAACAGCGCTGCCGCCAGTGGCGAGCATTGTGGAAATGGCCGTAACTAACTGAATAAGCGGTGCGGTCAGATTGATGGCTGACAAAGCGTTCATATTGATAAGATTAGCGACAAAGAGGCCGTCAACCATGGTATAAAACGACATGAACACCGTCATAACAATGGTAGGTAAAGCGAATTTCAAAATGTTTTTCAGTGTAACTGGTTTTTGGTAGATTGTTTGATTCTCCATAAAAATTTTTCTCCTTTCATCTTGCGCTTCAAGCGATTATCACGTATCATAAACCATACTGTAACTGTATGGTCAAGAAAGGATTTGCAAAATGGAAGAAAAAAATAAAATGCTTACTATCGGTCAATTTGCTGCTTTGCATGGCATCAATAAGAAAACATTGATGTGGTATGACGAAATCGGTTTATTTAAGCCTGCTGTTATTGATCCAGTCAATGGCTATCGGTATTATAATTATCATCAAAGCGCTGAGCTGGAAACGATTCTTTTAATGAGAGAATTGGAAGTAGCCATAAGTGATATCCAAAAATTTATGGCAAATCGTTCAGCTGCAAATTTTGCTTCTTTATTGAACGAAAAAATAACGGAGGTAGAGCAACATATTGCGCACTTAAAAGCAGTTCAAAAAACTTTAAACAACTATCGTCAAAATATGCTGACATTGTTGACAATGGATTTATCAGCTATCAGCATCGTTAACAAAAAGGGGCGTTCCCTAATCACCATTACAGTTAATGACGATATGTCCTTTGATAAAGAAGTGGAAATAATTGCTGCTGAAGCTAAAAAATATCAGCTTCGCCGCCTTCATGATGCTTATTATGGCGCAATGATTGCTGTTGAGCGGCTGTATCAGGGAAATTTTGATCAATATTCCCATGTGTTTATGGAGATGCCGTTTCCTGTTCAAAAAACTGGACTGCACAGTCAGCCCAGCGGTAAATATTTAAGAGCTTTTTATAAAGGAAACTGGCAAGGAATTTCTCAAAAATATCAGGAAATTTTAGACTATGCTCAGCAACAAGGACTGACTTTAACCGGTTTTTCTTATGAGATGGGTATCAATGAGAATGTCATTGACCATATTGATGATTATATTACGCAGATTGAGATTCCTATTGCAGAGTAATGTTAAGATACGATTGAACCTAAAAACAGCCTTCGCCCATTTCGGCGAAGGCTGTCAAATGCTATTAGCAATTATTTTATTTTACGTGATAAACGATACCAATGCTGCCCGGTCCGACGTGCAGTCCTACGATGGGACCAATAGATTGAATGCGAACAGGATGTTTCAAAGCGGCTTCTAGCGAATCGGCTAATTTGCGTCCTTCATGAGCACAATTGATATGATGAACCATAATATCTCCCAAGCCGCCGCTATTTTTAATATCGTTCATCAATACATTGACAATTTCAGCGATGGCTTTTTTTTGGCTGCGCACTTTATTCAATACAATAACCGCTCCATCTTTGACCGTTAGAATAGGCGTAATTTGCAATAAATTACCGACTAACGCTGATGCACCGCCAATGCGTCCGCCTTTACGCAAATAATCCAATGTTTTGGGCGCAAAAACAAAATGACTTTTTTCTCTTACTTCTTTAGCTCTGGCGATGACTTCGTCTAAATTTTTGCCGACTTCTGCTGCTTTAGCTGCTTCAATAGCAATAAATCCTTGCTGCATGCCAGTCGTCAAAGCATCAAACACTTCTATGCGTCGTTGGGGATAATTGTTCATTACCATTTGCGCCGCCAAAGGACCGGCGCTGGTTACTGTACCGCTTAGTTTTGACGACAGAAAAATAGCTAAAATATCGTCGCCTTTTTGGGCAATATCAGCAAAAACTTCCTGTAGTTCTTCCATACTGGGCTGAGAGGACGTTGGCATATTTTTGGCTTTTTCCATTTTCGGATAAAATTCCTCGTTAGTTAAATCTATTTCTCGATAGCTCTTTTCGTCCAAAATTACGTTTAAAGACACAACTTCAATATGATATTGCGCCTTTAAATCTTCTGGTAAATAAGCTGTGCTGTCTGTTACAATTCTAACACCCATGATTAGCCTCCTGTTAAATCGTTTTCACATCTATATCTTATTATACACTAAATCAGATGATTTTAAATAGTTTTTCGCAAAATAATTTCTCGCTTGATATAAATTTTTATATTATGAAAATCTGGCGAAAACGATTCTTTTATGGATTAAAGACAAAATTATTTAAGGCAGCTTGTCGGCATTGTCTAGCAGATACTGAATAAAATATTTGCTGGCAATGGGTAGGCTGTTTTTTTCTTTGTAGCCGATGGCTAGATTGCGGAAAATTGGCGGGTCGGTTGGTAAGCAGACAATATCGTAATTCGTGCGGCGCAGCATTAGTTTTGCCAAAATTCCTACGCCAAGCTCTGCTTCTACCATAGTCATAATGGCAAAATCATCATGAACGGTGTATTTAATATTGGGTTCTAGTCCAGCGGCATGAAAAGCTTCTAACGGTTCGTTAAAGCGCCCTTCTTCTAATAGAATGAAAGGTTCTTTGGTAAGAGCGCTCAGTGGTATCGATGTATTTTCTGCCAATGGATGATTTTTGGGCAGAACCGCTAACATTTCTCCAGCCTTTATTTTAATGGTTTCTAGTCCGGTAACAGCGGCAGGAGTAATAAAGCCAAAATCAACAAGTCCAGTTTTGATCCATTCTTGTATAGAAGTATAATCTCCATTGTGAAAAACAAATTGGACATTGGGATAAAGCTGCTGAAAGCCTTTTATGAGCATAGGCATCCAATGGCAGGTGACGCTTGTGATGGTTCCTACTCGTATAATTCCTGTTTCCAACCCTTTAATTTCCAGCGCTTTTTCCTGCATAGCTCGGTATTGGAATATGGTTTTTCAATAAATGGATATAATTCTTTGCCTTCTAGTGTCAGTTTCACTCCAGTACGCGAACGAACAAGCAACTTCATAGACAATTCATTTTCTAAAGATGCAATCATCTGACTGACAGAAGACTGTGTGTATCCAAGGGCTTCAGCGGCTTTTGTAAAACTTTTCATTTCAACAATTTTTTGTAAGGCAAGATAACGTTCCATATGACAAATCATCTTTCTTAATGATAGCATTAGAATCATTCGTTTTACTTATTGTAAATAGGGGTGTATGATGAAGTCAAGACAAAAAGCATTTTTGAAAACAGAAAAATCAGGAGGGAAAAATTGGATTAACATTTGCGAAGGCTGGTTTATCAAAAGAAAATGTTCGAAGCAGCAAAAGAAAGGTGGAACAAACTATGAAAACGACAGAAAATCTTATGAATAAGGCGTATTCTCAGGAAGAATTTAAAAAAGACGCTCCTAAATTGATAGACATGATCTCAAAAGAATTAGCAGCATCTCTGACAAAAGAAATGCCTGAAACAATCAAACGGTATTCACCAGAAGAACAGTTGCGTTTTTGGCAAGAGGATTTTTCGTCTGCTGCTCTGGTGGAGCTTTCTGTTCTTATGGAAAAAGTTATGTCACATTCCATCAATTTTCACAGCAAAGGTTATGTAGGACATCAAGTAGCCGTTACGCTGCCAGTTACGGCGTTGACTTCTGCCATGATGGCGTATATGAATAACTGCACGACGGTCTACGAGCTGGGAATGGCGGGAAACGCTATGGAGAAAGTTGTTATTGATTGTCTTGCTGAAAAATTTGGCTATAACAAAGGGGCGACAGGTTTTGTCGTTTCTGGCGGCTCCATGGGGAATCTGACGGCACTGGTAACTGCTCGTACATCGTCTGGAATTGAAGAGCAAAATTACTATAGGCTTGCTATTATGGTTTCTGAAGAAGCGCATTACAGTGTGGAGCGTGCAGCAAAAATTATGGGAATCCGCAGTGATAATATTATCAAAATACCTGTTGGAAATGATTTCGGTATTCGGTCAGAATTATTGGAGCGTACATATCAGCAAGCCGTATCGGAAGGAAAGATTGTTTTTTGTGTTGTTGGGTGCGCTTGCACTACTTCTGTAGGCGCTTTTGATAATTTGGAAGCCATTGCCGATTTTTCTGAACGCCATCAGTTATGGTTTCATGTAGACGGTGCTCATGGTGGAGCCGTTATTTTTTCTGAAAAATATAAGCATCTGATAAAAGGAATTGAACGCTCTGATTCTCTAATTGTCGATTTTCATAAAATGATGATGACGCCGCCGCTGTCTACAGCGATCATTTATAATACGGGAAACCGGAAAGTAAACGAGTTTTCTCCGAAAGCTGCTTATTTATGGCAGGATCAGCTGTCTGAAGAATGGTGGAATTCAGCAAAACATACATTGGAATGTACAAAGCCGATTACAATTCTTCATACATATGTGATCATGCGGCTCTATGGAGACGATATTTATCAACAAAATGTCGATATGCTGTTTGACCGTGGAAAACAATTTGCAGAAATGATAACAGCAGAAAAAAATATGGAGTTGGCTATGGAGCCTAAGAGTAATATTGTATGCTTTCGGTATCTGCCGAAAAATGCCGATGCAGATAAAATCAATCAGATAATTACGCAAAAGCTTTTGGAAGATGGATCTTATTATGTGGTGAGTACAAGGGTTCGTGGAAAATATTATCTGCGCGTTACCATTATGAATCCTTTTACCGACAAAGCGTGTTTGGAAAGATTGATTGTTAAAATAAAAGAGATTGCGGCAAAAGAGGAATAAAAAACTAACTGGTTTATTTCAGCGTGTAAATATTAAAAATACTGCCAGAATAGCGATAAAATCGCATTTCTGCGTTGTAAAACCGCGCTAGAATCTTTCACGATCGCTTAAAAGATCGCTCTGGTTCTAGCGCGGCTTTGTATTTTAAACGGCACTTTTTGTCGCCACCTTGAGGCAATTTGTTGCCTGCTCCTAAACATTATTGTTATAGCAAAATCTCGTCGATTAAACCATACTGTAATGCTTCTTTAGCAGTCATAAAATAATCCCGTTGAGTATCTCGAACAATTTCATCAATAGAACGTCCTGTATTTTCAGCTAAAATACGGTCAAGCCTTTGTTTGCTTTTTTGCAAATAATCCGATTTGATTTTAATTTCGCTGGCACTTCCTTGAATACCATCGCCCCATATAGCCGGTTGATGAATCATTATTTCAGCGTTAGGCAAGGCTTTGCGCTTGCCTTTAGCGCCGCCTGCTAGTAAAAAAGCGCCAAAACTAGCGGCGATGCCTAAACAAATAGTAGATACATCGCAAGCAATATAATGCATCGTATCGTAAATTGCCCAGCCAGCTGTTACAGAGCCGCCGGGACTATTGATATACAGATGAATATCCTTTTGGCTGTCTTGTGCTTCCAAAAAAAGCATTTGAGCAATGATAGCGTTAGAAGAAGCCGCATTAATCTCCTCGCCACAAAAAATAATACGGTCCGCGAGCAATCGTGAAAAAATATCATAGCTTCTTTCACCACTAGCAGTTAATTCTATCACATAAGGAATAGTCTTCATGCTGCCCACCGTGCCTTTTTTGTGGTTATCCTTGAGAATTTTTGTCTAACAGTAATCATCAGCAAAGAAATTTTTTCTTGCTTAGCGCTAAAAATCCCTCTGTCTCGGTAGATTTTTGGCGAATAGTCGTATACTTGTTTAAACGCCATTGAAAAGGCTTGCTGTGAGGTATAGCCCGTTTCGTGAGCAATCTGTACGAGAGATTTTTCTGTTTTGATCAATTTTTCAGCCGCTGTCGTCAGTCGACGTGCCCGCAAATAGTGATAAATCGTACATCCCACTTCTGCTGTGAATAGGCGGTTTAAATGAAATTTGGAATAACCTACATTTTTAGCAATAGTTTTCAAATCGATTTCCTCATTCAGATGCTCTTCAATATAATCAATCACTTTTTGCGCCACTATTTTTCTATTCATTCTCTTGCCTCCCTTAATATGAAATATTATAACTAAACAGAACGACCATTGTATTCATAAAAAATGCGATTTTTATCCTTTATGTTAATAACTTTGGTAAGCCATAAACATAAAGCGCTCGAATGCTTTTTTAATGATGATTCATAGGATAAAAACTCATTAACTTGAATAGTACAGATATTTGTGATAAAATCGAAAGCATAAATTGGGATTTCATGGAGATAAAAAATAATGAAGAAATATTCCTTATCAATGGTTATGTTAATAATATTTGAAACGATAGCCGTTACACTTTGGCTAACGACAGATAATTTGTTTTATCTATTCAATTTCAGTTATATTGGTATTGCTCTTGCATTAGGGATTTTCTTGTTTATCAGAAAGCATAGATATGCTCGGCGATTAACTCAACTGTTGGTTGGATTGTATATGTTGATTTATTTAGGCGTGATTTGCCGTGAAAATATGCAGATCGAAGGATTTTGGTATTATCTATTTCTTGGTGTATTTGAGGCGGCAACGATTCATTATGCGATAGCTAAGATAGTCGGACCGCTAATTTTTGGAAGGGGCTGGTGTGGTTATGCTTGCTGGACAGCGATGGTACTTGATTTTCTTCCCTACAAAGTTCCCAAGCAGCCGCGCAAGAAAATCGAATGGATTAGATATATTACTTTTGCAGTATCGTTAATGTTTGTGATAGTTCTCTTTTGGGCTCATGTAGATAATATAGAGAGAATAATGTTTTGGGCATTTCTGATAGGAAATTTACTTTATTATATTGTTGGCATTGGATTGGCATTTCTTTTTGAGGATAATAGAGCTTTCTGCAAATATATTTGTCCGATTACCGTATTTCTGAAGCCGATGAGTTATTTTTCTTTGCTGAGGGTAACCTGTGATACGAGCAAATGCATAGCTTGTGGCAAGTGCAAAAAGATTTGTCCTATGAATGTTGATATAACGGATAATTCAAGAAAAAGAAAGAATGGAACAGAATGTATTCTTTGTTTTGAATGTGCACAGCATTGTCCGAAAGATGCGTTATAGAGGATAATCAATTAGTAAAGTTTTTCATGAAAATTTGTTTTATAGAAAGACTAACTATTAAAAGTCAAGTCAAAAATGAAATTTTTTGAATGAATTGCAGAAATGCATTTCAGATATATTTGAACCTTGAAAACCGCATAG
>CATJSX010000192.1 GCA_949743265.1 uncultured Peptococcaceae bacterium | reverse complement strand
GTATCGCTAAAGCCCAGCATTTTCATCACATCTTTGGTTCCGCTGATTGCCATACTTTTTTTACGGTCTGTTGACTCGAAATCAATTTCACCATCGTTGACTTTTACCGAAACTTTTTCTCCCAACCCAGCATCTTTCAGCATTTTTTCTAAAGCTGTCTTCATTGCTTCATCAGTGATTTTACCATCTTTAACAGCATCACTGCCATCAATATTTTTGCCTTCTTGCATCTGTTTCCCAAAATCACTGGGAAAAGTCAACTGATAAGTTTTACTATCATAAGCAATCGTAAAAGTCTGCCCATCAAGATTGCTGAGAAATTTGTCACTGGTATCAAACTTTCCAGCAATTTTCCCTACGGTATCTGCTTTATAGGTATATTTCCCTTTGGTTGCCAGCTGACTGATGCTGTTAATATTGACATAGCTGGCGTTTTGCAGTTTACCAGACAAACCAACTTTGCTGGAAAGATTATTAACTTTATATGATTCAAAAAAACTGGGATCAGTAATATTCGTGCTTGACGTATAAGAAAAATATTTGTCGTTAAACTCCATCAATCCTTTGATATGAGTGCGATAAGCCTCTTGCTTCCAAGTAACCTTCTGATACTCTTGTTTTTGTCTATCAATTTTATTCTGAGTACCGGCGGTCATGTTTTCGACTAAAGTATCTGTGTCCAAACCACTGACTAAGCCGCCGATACCCTTGCTGACAGAACTGCTTTTACTGCTGCTGCTGCCAGATACACTGCTAAACATATGCAATCACGCTCCTTAAAAAAATTAACCCATTTATTGATATATCGGTATTTCTCATCAAAAAATTAGCAAACACCCTATTTTTTCCTTATATTTTTATTGGCAATTTCTTTATCGCTTCAAAAAGTATTTATTTTTGTCAAAAGCCGCAATTCTGCCATTTTATAAACTTTTCATTGAAAATACCATTTTCTCGGTTTATAATATAAATGTCTGCCATTATTGACCTTTCCGTCATAATATATTTCGTTAGAATCAAAAAAAAATTTAGCAGCGCGGTTTCCCTGCTTCAAAAGCAGGAGTCAAGATAAAAAATTACTGAGGAGGGCACATATGATTATTACTTATTCTAAAGCGACCGTCTATGCGCAAGACGCTGCCGATAACGTTGATGAAGCGCCTTTAGCGGTATCGTATGAAGTGACCATGAAAACCGATGACGATGGTTATGAGCATATCATTCTGAAAAATTTTTCTACTGAAAATTTGGTAGAAGGACGCACAGTACAGTTGCTCTGCTTCACCGAAAAAGGCGTACAGAGCATCACCGCCAGCACCAGTTTCATCACTCAAAACGTTCAAGCAAATTTTCGAGTAATAGAGCGCGGCGAGGTCAATGAACGGCGCAATAACGTCAAAGTTCCAGTTGCACTATCTGGTCAAATCATTGGTCACTACGAAGACGCTCTTTACAAACCGCTTCGTATCCCGCTGCGCGTTTCTATTCGCAATCTATCAGTGGGCGGCATGATGTTTTTTACTAACGATCCTTTGACAGTTAATGACAAATACAAATTAAATTTTGAAGTTGAACGTTTGAGTATCGACGTAGACTTTACCATCATACGCCAAGACACCACCAATTTAGAAAACACTTACGTTTACGGCGCTCGATTCGGCACTATGTCCGACGAAGTTGACGCTCATTTATGTAATTATATTTACCGTATTCAAATCGAGGAGCACCGCAAACGCAAAGAAGCAAAATATCGTTACTAAAAAATAAAACAGCCGTTTTGATGGTTAATTTGCATCAAAACGGCTGTTTTTCTTTTCTATGCGCTGCCAAACGCAAAATATTATCCAATTAAGCCCAAATATACGCTTTGCCCCAAAAATGTACAGAAACACCCACTCGCTAGATTGTTCAAAAACAAAAATTGAACGGTCTAACCTAAGCGTTATGCGTCGCCTAATGCAGCTATACCACTTTCTGCCAACAACTCCGCTTTAACGCCTTCTATATCTCCCACTCTTAATCGCTGTACCGTTTCTATGAGCAAAAATAACTTATTGGCGATAATTTCATCATCTAATATATCCAACAGTGCTACGGCATTATTGAGCTTGGCGTTAAGTTCACCCTTCGCTTCACCTTCCCGTAAGCCTTTCTGCCAGCCTCGTCTTTCGGCTTCATGCCGTCG
>CATJSX010000191.1 GCA_949743265.1 uncultured Peptococcaceae bacterium | reverse complement strand
GTGCGATTGAGTAAAGAAAAGCCTAATTCGCTTTCTAGTTTTTTGATGGCAGTACTTAAGGCTTGCGATGTAATGTGGAGTTTTTGGCTAGCAATATTGATAGAAGGATTTTTGCTAATTTCAATGAGATATTGAAGTTGATCACTGTTCATTTTGTTTTCTCCTCTTTCAAAAATGAAACGCATAAAATTATACTTGAAACTTTTTAAAAAGCGGCTGAACAAAAGCTGATTCTCAAAAGAATAATTTTAGTATATCATAAATTTATGAAAAGTAAATCCTTTAAAGGAACTTATCAAAATTGCAGAAAGGGTGTATTGATATGGGCAAAAAGACAGAAAAACTGATGGTACTAGGCATTGACGGTATGGATCCTCGTTTCACTAAATATTTGATGGACAAAGGCGAAATGCCCGCCGTTAAAAAATTGGTTGAACAAGGCGCTTGTCGTGAAGATTTAGTTTTATTAGGCGGTATGCCAACGATTACGCCGCCCATGTGGACAACTTTATCTACGGGCGCTTATGCGTCTACTCACGGGATTACGGGATTTTGGAATGTTGATCCACAAGATCGCAGCAAATTGATTTATGCGCTGGATTCTACGATGTGTAAAGCGGAACAAGTTTGGAATGGCATTGCTGAAAGCGGCTTGCGCACATTGGTATGGCATTGGCCCGGTTCTAGCTGGCCGCCAACCAGCGACAATCCTAATTTGGCTGTTGTTGATGGCGTTCAGCCCGGTTACGTTGGTTTTGGTACAGGTATGCGTGACGATGAAGTGCTGGTAACAGCTTCTCCAAAGGTTACAGAAGCCAAATTTATGCCCAAAGCAGGAACCTCTAATACAGGAGCGGGCTGTATTTTATCTGACCTTGATATCAAAGAAGAATCTGCCGGATCTCAAGCAGCAGCTGATGCGTGCCAAAATGCCGGAGCTAGTGTAGAAAATATTATGCTGACTTTAGAAGACGGAGAATTCTCCATCGAAAATATGCCGTTTAACACGGCGCAATCACCGCTAAAAGATGCGGAAGGGTGGACGAATGCACCAGAAGGGGCAAAAGAATTTGTGGTTGTCTTATGCAATGGTTTATTGAGAAGACCATGCTTGTTATTAAAAAATGAAGCTGGCGACTACGATACTATTGCTATGTATAAAAGCAAAAAAGCAGACGCACCGATTACTACCGTAAAATATGGCGAGTTTTCACCAATATTTTTGGACGAAGTAATTAAAGAAGATGGTTCCAGAATTATGTGTGCTCGTGATATTGGTTATGTTTATCATGACGATGATTATACGACAGTAAATTTGTGGATCAATAGAGCTAACGATATTACTGATGACGCGGCATGGCATCCTAAATCTCTGCATAAAGAAATTATTGACAATGTAGGTTATTGGAGTTTTAGCAGTGGCTTAGGCGGCAAAAACAGTTACTTTAGCGAATTGCTCATGTTGCCGACATGGGAACGGTATAACAATTGGCAGGCGGCTTGCTTGAAATATTTTATTGATAATGACAAATTTGATGTTATTTTTTCACATCTACATAATGTGGATGGCATTGGTCATAATATTTGGCCTCATGGCACTGAAAATGTGCATACTAATTCAGCCGATATTGAAAGAAACAAAGAATTGATGGCAGAGACTTATCGCCAGACGGATAGATATTTAGCACAATTTCTGGAATACTTGGACGACGGCTGGACAATCATTGTAACCTCAGACCATGGTTTGATTTGCGATACTAATGAAGAAGGACCAGCTTTAATGGGTGACGCTTTTGGGGTAAACGCTAAAATTATGGATGATTTAGGCTATACCATTCTTAAACGAGATGAAAACGGTAATATCTTAAAAGAAATCGACTGGAGTAAAACAAAAGCGGTGGCTACAGGAACGAATCATATTTTCCTCAATATCAAAGGCAGAGATCCTCATGGCATTGTTGATCCAGCTCAACAGTATCAATTGGAAGAAGAGATTATTGATGCACTGTATAATTACAGAGATCCTAAGACGGGCAGAAGAATCATCACGTTAGCGGTAAGAAATTATGATGCCTTGGTTATGGGCTGTGGTCAAGAAGGCTGGGGCGACATAGTTTACTTCTTGGAAGATGGTTTCCATCGCGTGCATGGCGATTCTATGAGTACAAAGATGGATCATGGCGGCAATCATAC
>CATJSX010000190.1 GCA_949743265.1 uncultured Peptococcaceae bacterium | reverse complement strand
TAAGCGGTCGCGGCGGTTATTGCGATGCGCCAAAAAATGTTATTCTCTGCGTAGTCAGCCGTTGGGAAATTTTTCGTCTACGTAAAGAAGTCAGTGAAATTGATCCCCATGCCTTTATGATTGTCAGTGATGTCTATCAAGCTTATGGAGAAGGTTTCAAAAGTAATCATCATGCATAAAAAATCCTCTTTCTCAGCTTCCATAACACTAACCAATAGAATAACTTTTCTGGATAGGCATACTAACGAAAATATGCTATAATACCATCATATAATCGATGGAAAGATGTGGAAAAATGAAGCATCAAGGAGAGTTTTTGCAATTTTTGCAGGAAAAAAAGCGCTTATCTGCCAAAGAAGCCGCTATGTGCTTAGAAATCAAACAACACAGCGAACAGCATCTAGCAGACATTTTACATGAACGTCAAATTTTGACGCATGAGGAATTTGAAGATTATTTAAGTCAATTCTTTCAAATGCCTTTAGCCAAACAACTAGCAGAAGAGTTGGACGAAAATTATTTTTTCCGATTGCCACGAACATTGCTTCTGCGTTATGGGATATTGCCTTTTAAACAGGAAGATGACATTCTTTGTATTGCTATCAGCCAAAAACCACAACAAGAACTGCTGGAGGATTTATCGTTATTCTCTCATTGGTCAGTGCGTTTCTATTATGCTGAGGAAACAATGATTGAAGAATACATTTTGATGTTGCTTTCCAAACAATATGCGCAAGACAGTCCCGCAACAGCAATGGAACGTGTCTATGATATTGCACAACAAGAGCAAGACGATCATGAAGCGGCAGAATTGGTTTTATATTTGATTTTGCAGAAAGCAATAGAACAAAATGCCAGTGATATTCATCTGGAAATCTTTGATACAATTTTTCGGATTCGTTTGCGGATAGACGGGTTTTTGCACAACTTTTGGCAACTGCCCAAAGCAATGCATAGCGCTCTAGTCAATATCATTAAAATAAAATCCAATTTAGATATTGCGCAGCGCCGTGAACCGCAAGACGGTCATTTTCGCATTAAATGGCAGGAACGACTGTTAGATTTGCGTGTAGCGACGCTGCCGTGTCTTTATGGCGAAAAAGTTGTATTGCGAATCTTGGGTGCTAAACCAGAATTGTTATCGTTGGAAAGTTTGGGCTTCAGCGATGAAAATTTGCAGCAAATTAAAAAAATGTTGCAGACGCCCTACGGCTTGATTCTAATCACCGGTCCCACCAACAGCGGCAAGTCAACAACGCTTTATAGCATGCTCCACACGCTTTTAGGACAAGGCAAAAATATCATGACTATAGAAGATCCCGTAGAATATGAACTTTTAGGGATCAATCAAATACAAGTCAATAATCGGAGCGGCTTAACGTTTGCTAAAGGATTACGCGGAATTTTGCGTCAAGACCCTGATATTATTATGATCGGAGAGTTACGCGATACAGAAACGGCTGCTATCGCGGTGCGCGCCGCCAATACGGGACATTTGGTGCTGGCGTCACTTCATACTAACGACGCTTTTAGTGCTGTTTTGCGTTTATTGGAAATGGGAACAGAACCGTTTTTGCTGAATAGTTGTCTTTTAGGTGTAATTGGCCAGCGATTGGTACGCAAAAATTGCGAATGTTGCTTGATAACAGAAAAAATCAGCATAAACAATAAAGAAATAATAGCTAAACGTGGCAGCGGCTGTCCAAACTGCCATGATTTAGGCTACAAAGGGCGTTTGGCTGTACAAGAGGTTTGGCTGCCCAGCGAAACGCAGCGGCAAGCGCTTCTTAACGGTCAAATAGTAGCAGATATTCGTCGTCAGGCGCTTCGCGAGGGTTATTGTGATATTTATCATGACGGTTTGGCGAAAATAGCACAAGGGCTGACGACATTAGAAGAAATCATGATGATCAAATTTTCATAAAAGTATGGTGATATGATGAAACTTTTTGATTACGAAGCTCTTGATGAACAAGGCAAGCGGCAAAAGGGCACACTGGAAGCCACAGACAGTATTGACGCGGGAAAGATCCTGCAAAAAAGAGGTTGGTATTTGCTCTATTTAAAACAGCGTTTCAATTTTATTTCCCCAAAAATCGCTCGACAGAAAACCTTAAAGCCAGCAACATTAGCTAATTTCTGCTATCAATTGTCAATTTTATTGGCAAGCGGACTTTCTTTGCAAGAGAGTTTACCACTT
>CATJSX010000189.1 GCA_949743265.1 uncultured Peptococcaceae bacterium | reverse complement strand
ATGACACAAGTTGGCGTTTGGGATGGTTCTGACCCTAATAGTAACATAGAAGATAAAGTTTTCACTGTTGACGGTCAAAAATTCCTTTTTGTTAAAGAAGATAATATGCTTTCTAATACCAATATGATGAAAGCACTCGAATATTTTGGCAACGACGTTAATGTCGTAATCACCAACGGAAATGGCAAAGAAAATGTAGCGCCTACAGAACAAGACGTTATGGAAATGGCTAACCGTATCAAAGAAAAAACAGGCACTAATGTTATTGCTAACGGCAAAACTTTGGAATTCCATTCCACCAAAGGAACAAACGGCGCTAGCGGCGAAGGCAAATTAGTTTTCCAAATCGGTGCCAACGGTGATGCTGACCAACGCGTATCTATGAGCATTGACGATATGAGCTCTAAAGGTATTGGCGTTGATAAAGTAGATATTCGCAGCACTGATTCCGCTAATGCTGCTATCGACATCATTGACAACGCTATCAATACTGTATCGGCTACTCGTGCTAATCTCGGTGCTATGCAAAACCGTTTGGAACACACCATCAACAGCTTGAATACCACCAGCGAAAACTTGACCGCTGCTGAAAGCCGTATCCGCGACGTTGATATGGCGAAGGAAATGATGGCGTTCACCAAGAACAACATCTTGACCCAAGCTGCTCAAGCTATGCTGGCGCAAGCTAACCAACAGCCACAAGGCGTTCTGCAATTGTTGCAGTAAAATAGCTTAGCCAGCTGACTCGTATTACACAAACACTAATCTTTATGTATTTGACCTGATCAGTTGTTACGATTTTCTCTTAAGTAAACAAGAATAAACCGATTCTAAAAAACACACCTCAAAAACAGCCACTTTTTGGGGTGTGTTTTTGTGTGTATCACGAAAATTTTTCCTATTCATGTGCGCATACTCTCAGCTGTTTTTGAAACGCTATTGGACAAAATTTTTCGTTTGTGCTAGAATAAAAACATTCTTGTTTTTACATACATTTTTTTGAAATAAACAACTAAAATTTGTAAAAAGTAGGGGGGAGCATCTGTGCTTAATAGTGATCATTTATATTATTTGGTACAAGTCGCTAAATATGGCTCTATTACTACCGCTGCCGAAAAAATGCATATTACTCAGCCTACCGTATCGCTGGCAATTAAAAAGCTGGAGGAACAGCTAAATATGCAGCTGTTAAACCGTTCGTTCAAAGGTGTCCTTTTAACGGAAGAAGGCAAGCAAGTGATACAATATGCTAAAGCCGCTTTTGAATACTTTGACAAAATTGAAAGCATGACTATCACACATCATGATGAAATCATGAATGATATCGCTATTTACACCATTCCCGCTATGTATGCAATATTTAGCAATGTTACTGCCGCTTATTATGCCAAATATCCACAAGGCAATTTCCGTTTATTACGGCTGGAAGACCAAAATCTGGATACATTATTTGTTCATGAGCCGCACGTTTTTGTTGCTACGATTTGCCAAAAAGGTCATATCTTCGCGCCGGATTTGGCTTATACCGTACTAGATAGCAGCAAATCCTATATCCATTTGCACTCAGACAGTAAGCTGTTGCCGCCAGAACAAACTAGTATTTCTTATCGCGAGCTATTAAAGCTACCGCTCATTTTGGTCGATAATGGCAGTAAAATCACTCAGGAATTTACGCTCAAACTCTATGAAGAATTACAAAGTTATGGTCAGCCTAATACCAAATTCTTATTGCCTGATATGCATATCGCCGCTAATTATATTTTGAGCGACTTGGGCGTATGCTTTTATTGCGATTTCCCTTTGATGACCAAAGAACTTTCTAGCAATACGCTTATACGTAAAGTGCTCATCAAAAATGCG
This sequence comes from uncultured Peptococcaceae bacterium, assembly GCA_949743265.1. Lineage (GTDB taxonomy): Bacteria > Bacillota > Peptococcia > Peptococcales > Peptococcaceae > CATJSX01. The sequence goes on along the minus strand of CATJSX010000189.1, from coordinate 715 downwards.
CCCCATTTTGATATTGTACTTTTATATAAAAAAGAACATGAGCCAACTCACTTGCAAGGTGTGCTGGAACTTATCGACAGTATCCGCTGACAAAGCGGCTGCCAATGGTATTGGTGTCAATCCATTGGCAGCCGCTTTTTGCTATAGTGATTTTTGTAACCAATGCTAACGAAAATACGGTATAAATTTTATCAATATTTAAGTCGTTTTTATAAATTATATATTCTTGTTCAAAGAGAAGAAAACATTATAATAAAATTAACCAATAAATTTTAATCTGATCAGATAATTTGTTAGTTGTTTTATCGTTTTTGATGAACTTTGTCAAGGGAGGTTTATAATTTATGCAAAAAGTTGACAGAAATCAATATATCCATACCGTTATTGGTGTTATTTTGATGTTTTGCGGCTGGGTTATTCCACCTGTAGAGCCGATCACCGAAATAGGAATGCAGTTGGTCGGTATTTTCTTAGGGCTAGTGTATCTATGGACAACCAGCGGTATGCTGTGGCCAAGTCTTTTGGGAATAGCCGCCATAATTATCAGCGATTACGGCACCATGAATTCTGTTTTAGCCGCATCGTTTGGCAATTTCAGCGTATGGTCAGCGGTGTTGATGATGGCTATTTTTGGGCTTATTGAACAATATGGCGTGAATGACTATATCGTGCGTTGGATTTTAACACGCAAAATTATCAATGGTCGCCCATGGAT
>CATJSX010000188.1 GCA_949743265.1 uncultured Peptococcaceae bacterium | reverse complement strand
GTTATGGTCTTTTTTCTTTTGGGGTGATCCTTTGAAAAGATGGTACGCCATTAAAATTGTTATCGGCAAAGAGGAAGCGGTAGAAAGACAGTTAAAAAATGCAGGGCTTGAGGTATTAAATCCAAAGTATGGGCTATGGGAACGCAAAGGCGGCAAATGGCAGGAAAAAGAAAAATATCTGTTAAGCGGTTATGTGTTAATCCAAACAGTAATGACAGCAGAAAGGTATTATCTGTTAAAAAATATGTGGTATGTTTCGTATGTGCTTAAAGGGGCGGTAACAGAAGCGGAAGTGATGGATATAAAAAGCTGTTTAGAATTGGCGCAAACATCGACGATAGAATATAGGCAGAATAAAATCATGTATAGCGGTGCAATCAAAGATAATGTGCAGAGAATTATCAAAGTAGATAGAAGAAAGCAGCGCGTATTGTTATCTTTTGAACTGGGCGGCGAAGTTATTGAGCGATGGCTGCCGGTTAAAATAATATATGGTGCAGAAAATCACCAAGGTAGAGAAAAGAAAACAACAAGCACATAAGTAATTGACGGGCAACGCAATGTATTTTCTATTGGCTAAAAGCAGAGAAAATATTAGAAAATAAACGTTTGAGACAGTCAAAATTATGCACTAATTTAGTAAGCCAACAAGCACATAAGTAGGCGGACACTTCTGTTGCGGCGAGGTCGGCTGATGATGGAACAAAAGGCAGTAAAAATCATGGAAAGAAGGGCAGAGACAGTCTTGCTTTGGTCTTTTCAATGGCTTTTTACTGCCTTTTTTCATGATAAAAAGAAAGCAAGATAATGAAACGAAAGAGGTGAAAACGATGGTAGAAGTATCGGTTATCTATAATTTAATCATGACGGTAGCTATTGGTCTGATCGGCTGGTCATTGCGAGAACTTTATAGCAGCAGCGGCAAACGGCAGGAAGAAGCAGAAAAAGCCATTGAAGAATTAGATCACGCTTTAAATGAATCGGTGAAAGATTTAAGCCATGCTATTAACGATAACGCCAAAGAGCTAACGCGTTTTATTAGCGAAGAAATCAAAGAGATTAACCGACGTTTCGTCACCAAAGATCAACATGATAGCGACATTAACGGCGTCGAAAGGAAAATTGACGGTATGATGGAGATATTACTGCAAATTAAAGCAGACATTGGGAAACTAACAGGAAAGGACGAAATGAGATGATAGACCAAGATGGCGCTATGCGCAATAAAAAAGTAAGGGGCTGGATAGTGAGGATACTGCAAAGAGCTTATCCGGCAGGCTTTGAGCTTGACACATTGCACAAACAACTGAATGATTTGGGCTACTTTGTAACGAAAAACGAACTAATCGCTAATGTAACGTATCTGAAAGAAGACGGTTTTATGGAGAATCCGCAGTTTAATGTGGGCAGTTTTTTAGACGGATTGAACAATGAGTTTTATAAACTAACGACCAAAGGGATAGACCTTGCCGAAGGGACGATTAGCGATAAAGGGGTTGAACTGTAATGGCGGTAGAAAGAAGAAGCCACAGCAAGGTTGACAAACTGCCGCCAGAATTGAGGGAAGCCATCAATGACGCTATTGTAAACAAGAAGATGACATATAAAGAAATTACTAAGCTGATTAACGAGGCGGGACATTGTATCAGCCAGAAATCGGTAGAACGCTACGGTAAGGATTTTTTGACGAAGTTAGACCGCATCAGTACAGCGAAGGAACAAGCGAAGGCTATTTTAGAAACCAGTGTTGGCAGTAAATTGGAAATGGCAGAAGCAACGTCAACGGTTGCTTTTAATCTGCTGATGGATATGATCACAAACGCCATGACCGAGGATAGAGAGGTCGATAAATTAACGTTAGAAGCAATCCGTACGTTGGCAACTTTAGAACGTTCAGCCGTATCACGAGAGAAGCTGCGATTTGAGTTTGACAAAGGCGTATCTAAAGCGGCGGCACAAGTGAAAAAAGAATTATCAGGGGAGTTAGAAAGGCATCCAGAGATTCTGGCGCGTATTGCTGAAATTATTGATGAGGTTGAGAACGAGTTAAAAGGCGGTTAAATCAAATTAGTTTGTATGAAGATTAACCGATGGAATTTTTCGTTTTAAGCCTTGATATAATTCCAGAAGAAGATTGACTGGCTAAAGATTTTTGCAAGGTTTTCAAGGGTTTTTAAAGGGTGTTGCAAGGCGATAAAAAAGAAAGGGAGCGACAATAATGATAAAAGTAGAAGTTGAAAAGATTAACCTGATTGATGGTTTAGCCATTATCGCGATTGGCGTTGGTTTTATTGTTGGTGTGCTGACAGGACAAGAGAATATTGCTTTGACTTGTATCGGCGCTTTATCTGGATATATTGGCGCTGTTTATAATAGCGCTAGTAAGAACGGCAACAGCAGTAGCAGTAGCGATAATAATATCAGCAGCCATAATAACAATAGCAACAACAATGTCATCAGCAGGTATAGCGACAGCAATAACGATACGCTTATCAACGACCATGACAATAATAACAATGGCAATTCTATCAACAACGATACCAACAAGGTTAATTAACCATGAAATTGCTCAAAGAACTAACCGGATATCAGACACTGACCCCAAAAGAAGCTATAAGGCGTGAAAAGATTGAAAAAGCCAAAGGCAGCTTTTGGGAGTATTGTTTATTGATGAATCCGAGTTTTTTTAAGCGTCATCGAACGTATCAGAAAAAGATTTGCGATACCATGCAAGCGTTATATGAGCAT
>CATJSX010000187.1 GCA_949743265.1 uncultured Peptococcaceae bacterium | reverse complement strand
TCTAGCTCATGACCCTGATACAAGTGCTTTTTGATGATTTCAGCAACTTCGCCAGCCTCACCCGTTAACCCTAAGGCTGCGTTATTTAAGTCATAGCACTTTTCAGTTGCTAAACGCATGGCTAAGTCTTGATACTTTGACCAATCAAAATCTATTTCTTTATTCATTATTTTTGCTGCGTCCTTTCACTCATCAATTTTTTCATCACATGGAGGCTCTGGCAAATATGCCCAATGTGTAATATCTGGACCAAAATATAATCTGCCATCAAGATATTTCCAACGAAATACTGTCTTATTTCTAACAGTATCTTTTGCATACATAAGCGGTTTAACGTATCGTCCATCATAGGCTAAAACAATAACAAAATTAAGTATACTTTTACCAGTATCAGGATATATGTTCTGCGTTTTTATCCAATCTGTCATTATTTATCCCCCTCCTCACTCCACCAAAAAATCCAAATCTCGCACCGTTGCTGCAAAATTATCCGGTCCCAATTTCTTACGCTGCTGCTTGGCTTGCACTTGTGCTTTCTGCCGCTCTGTTTGTGCTGCCTTCAGCAAATACGCTTTCACTGGCAATAACTCGCTATTTTCTATGACTTCCACGCCAAAAATTTTGACCATTTTTAACGTTTCCATGAGCCTATCACATTGGGCTTTTAATTGACCGACATTAGGCGGATAGGGGCTATCTTGCGCCAACAGTTGATACGCTGCTGCTTTGACCAGCTCTCCCTCATATTTGCCTAAGATCGACTCCATCAAGCTAATGAGCAGTTTCTTGTCTTGCGTCGTTTGTCTAGCGTAAGTGTTGGGATAATTTGCGCTAAATATCGATAATATCACTGCCGTTTCCTCTCTGGTCATCTGTTTCACCTTCCATTTCTCTAAGGGCGTCCATAAAGCTCACCGTTTTGTGGTCTTTAACGGGTCTAGGTGTATAATTCTCGTCCAAATAGTCTATATAGCCGCTGTTGAAGAATGTACTGCCATACTTCCAGTACTGCATATCTGTATTGATATTTTCATCACTGTATCGCTCAATGGCACGTTTCATTTCGTCAAAGCCAATAGCATATAGCTTTTCCTTCTGCTTGTCGCTAACGCTGCTTTTGCCTTTTTTGTTGGGGTAAAGCGTCCAGAGCGACTCGAAGAATGCGCATATATCTTTTTTCTTTTCATTCTCTACATTCTTATCATTCTTACATTCTTTCTTCTTGTTAGGTGTTAGCTCGTTTGTTAGCGCTTTGTTAGCCGTTTGTTGGTCCTTTGTTAGGCAACTGTTAGCTTCTTTGTTAGCACTTGATTCGTTATCTTGATAAATGCCCCAATTAACAATAGTTATCAGCCTTCCGCACTTTGTTGATTCATTTGTTAAAAATCCGAGTCTTTCGAATTTTTTTAGTGCTGTCCTGATATTTTGCTGTGTTACCTGTTTGTTAGTTTTTTCAGCTATTCTTTCCAACGATGTGCCTATTTGTCCAGCTTTTAAAACAATCTTTTCACCGTTAAAAATGTAACTTCGCTCTTCATGATTTGCCATTAGTAACAGCGTGATCAAGATAACTTTTTGTTCTAAGCTTGATTGATACCAAATTGGTTTTTCTAAAAGCTCTCGATGTAGCTTTATCCAGCCTTTATTCATGTTTAATTGCCTCGCTTTAAAGAGTTGGGGGAAGTTTGCCCATAGTGGCCTTTTTCCCCGTTCTTTTATACTAAAATGGAAGTTTGTCTTTCGACCTTATTCCGGATTTTTTCTCAATCAAATAACGATAATTGCTCTAGTTGCAAATGTTCGGTATCCTCTTTCGCTAATAACATTCTAGCAATATCACTAGAAAACGGCTCGCCTTTAGCCTGCAAATATTCTGTCGCACTCTTGATTGACTTTGCCAGCGATATACCACTATCTTTAGCTATTAACCGTACTTCTTTCAATAGATTAGCTACTTCGCCAATGGTTTGCCTTGTTGCGGCATACGGTGTAAATTGCTGTAACTCTTTGGTCATTTCTTCAAAACGTTCGATATATTCAACCGTAAAACGAATACCTTTATCACCTGTTAATTTGTTTGCAATCAAATCGCAGCCTTTTTTGGTGCAAAGATAACATGGACGAGATTTGCCTTGAGAATCCGTATAAAAACTTGGGATAAAATATTCTAGTGCCTTGCCGACTCGTATAGCCGTGCCTTCCTCATCTTTAGCCAGATCAAAACTGGGCTTGTTAAAATCAGCTTCTTCAGCCTCCCCAAAATTGGGGTGGCTAAAACTACTTTTATCAACCGTTTCTATGATTGATACATATTTTGCAATATCTCGTATGAGATGGTCATGCCTTTTTTCAATCATCTTTGCGACTTCTCTGCTATCTAGTGTCAATTCTTGTGTACTCATTGTTTATGCCTGCCTTCCGTTTAAGTTTCCTATTGCCCAACCATCATGTTCTTCACCTCTGTCTGCTCTCCTTTATCATCAAAATGGAATTTCACTTTCGCTAAAGGCTACTTCTTCACCAAAGGATAGGTCGTTACCATGACTGTTCGTATTGTTACTGTTACTCTTGCTGCCTAGAAACTCCACTCGTTCGGCAATTACTTCTGTTATCCAGCGTCTTTGCTTATCATTATCTTCATAGCTGCGGACTTGCAAGCGCCCTTCTATGGCTGTTTGCGGACCTTTAGCAAGGTATTGAGCGCAATTCTCAGCAGCCTTATTCCATACCACAATAGGGATAAAATCAGCTTCTTTATTGCCTTTTTGATTGGTAAAGGGG
>CATJSX010000186.1 GCA_949743265.1 uncultured Peptococcaceae bacterium | reverse complement strand
ATTCATTTTCGCAATCTGTGTACGCCATAATTTCCCTCCAAAATGCAATTTAACGGCTTTTATCATCATTGCCGCCACAATCGGAATACCGGCATAGCCCAACAATGGGTAAATAACTGCTACCAGCTGCCCAAAATCAAAAGGCAAAAATACCGTTTCCGTCAACAAAATTCCTGCTAAAAGCACTCCTCTATACGTCGTGCGCCGTTGATAATTAACCAAAAGACCATAAGTATTAGCCAATGCCGTCGTATACATTGCCAACACCATCACGATGGCATAGCAATAACCAAATCCATCCCCCATGCGTTCGGCTATTGTCAACAAAGGCATCTGCTGCCTCTGTATATCTGTCGGCAATAAAGATAAACAGCTGCACAAAATCAGCCCTAATCCGCCAATAATCAAACAAGCTGTTATTAAAGCAATATAGACTCCTTCTCTTTGACGCACACTAACCAGCATGGCGATTGCCAGCAGCAAATTATACATAAGATACAATAAAGACGCCGCCTGCCAACTAGGTACCAGCGACAGGCTAAGCCCCGCTGTGCAATTTATGGGCTGACTAAGAAACTTCAACCCTATAGCCGCTGATAAAACGACTAAAATCGGCAAAAGATAGCCATTCAATTTCAAAAAACCGTCGCCGCCCCCTAGCCATAAAGGCAAAAATACACCTCCTAAACCTAACCAGAATCCAACGCTTTCCTGCCAATGCCATAGTTGTGCGCCCAAAGTTCCTAAACCGACCAGCATCATCCCCAAGCCTAACCATAAACCCAAACTCATTAAACCTTCCATTATTTTTGCCCATCTTTTGGGAAATATGGCGTTCAAAAGCTCTTGATAAGAATCCAATGATAATTTTCGACATAGCCAAACAACCAAATAACTACACAAGCCGAATAAAATTATCATTACTGCTAGTCCATAAAAGCCTTTTGGACCAAAAGAAACAAAAAATGTCATTAGCTCACGACCTGAAGAAAAGCCAGCGCCGACTAATGCGCCAACAATCATGCTTACTAATTCCACCATATTGCCGCCCCCTTTAGTCAATATATATGAGCAAAGAGGTTTAAAGATGAAATTTTTCGCTTTTTAATAAACTTCCAGCAAAGAATGCCAAATCCTTTAGTCAAAAACCGGCTGATTTCTCCGCCAACAT
>CATJSX010000185.1 GCA_949743265.1 uncultured Peptococcaceae bacterium | reverse complement strand
TTTAATCGTTTCTTTTTTTGCTCTATAATCTGTTGATGTAATATTTCCATGGTTTCGCTATCTAGTTCTACGTCTCGAATACTGGTGCTTGTTTTTGGCGTTTGTAATCGAAAACTTCTGGTATTTCTTACGGTGCCTGTACAAATAGTTTGTCGTACTTTAACCATTGAATGCTTAAAATCGACATTCGACGTTTCAAGTGCCAGAGCTTCACCGATGCGCAAGCCAGAATAAATCAGTAGACGTAATAGCACAAAATTCTGAAAGTTGCCATAGTCTTTAGCGGCTTGCATTAAGCGCTCTACTTCTGTGCGTGTCAGATATTTTTCTTCAATATCGCCCGCTACATCTTGAAGGCTTTTAACGGTTTTAGGTTTCTTAGCAGATTTAGCCGGATTGGTCGGTATCAAACCACATTCAACGGCATAATCTAAAACCATAGACGTGGTAACGTGAATACTATTTATTGAATTGGGCTTATAATCTTCGTTTAAAACAGTCAAGAATCGACCATACATGACTTTGTTAAAATCTTTGAGTTTTGTTTGACCTATATAATTATAAGCGATTTTAAGTAATGCTCGACGCGATTCAATCGTGCTCGGCTTATTACCGCTGGTGCTGCTGTACCACTCCAGCCAATCTTTTGAAATTCTTCAAAAGTCACATTAGCTTGTTGTTTCTTAACAACGATACCGCTATCGGCTTCATTTTGCAGTCTGCGCATTTCGTTTTCAGCGTCTCTTTTGGTGGCAAATCTGCCGCGATGGACTTGACGACGTTTGCCGGTGAGAGGGTCGCGCCCTAAATCGACCCAAAATTCGTATTTGCCGCTGGCTGCTTTCTTAATTTTTGGCATAAAAAATACCACCTTTCATTTGAAATATTAAGGTGACTGTGATATACTTTACTTGCTTAGAGTGTTGTATATCACAACCGTTAGTCCCTGTCTGCGTTGGCGCGCAGATAAGGGCTTTTTATTTTTAAATAAGTTATTATCAAAAATTTATGATTCAAACAATATAGCTCTTTTCATACTCTTGTTTGTATACTTCTAATAAATAATGTGCTTCAAAAATATCGAGCATAAAGCGTGTGTTATTTCCACGGAAAAAATCAATGAGTTTTTTTGTAGGTGTTTCAAACTGATTAAGTAAGAGCGCGCTCGTTTTGCTTTTAAAGTAGGGTTTACTATTTAGTGTATTAACACGCTTTAAAGAAGATTGTAAAGAAACAAAAAAGTTGTTATAAATCCATGCAAAATCCAAAAAACCAAATTCTTGCGTCAACTTGCGGATAGGTGATTCAGGCGTTAATAATTGGGCAGCAAAACAACTTGTTTCGATTTCTGATATCTCGCTGTCATCTTTATGACCACAATAAATATGTCCAACTTCGTGACCAATGGTCCAGTTAATTCTATTGATAGAATGCTCTTCATTGTAAAGTACTAAATAGTTATCAGAATTTATTTTTACAGTGTGCCCGTTTTTGACAGCGCCAAATCCCATAGTGTCCCAAGTTTCGCCTGTAGCTCTGCAATAATTTTGCATGGAATCAAAGATAATATTATAATCATATTTTAGATTAGTCGCATCAATTTCAAATGAACTAAATGCCGGCTGTGACAAAAGAACGTGTGTAGCTAAGTTATCAGCACGTTTAAAGTTAGGTTTAGATGCCATATTATTTCTCCTCATTATTGCCTTTTATCGTAATGCCACGTGCCTTTAGATATATATCAATGGTATCCTCGAAATTCTTTATTAGCTTTTCTCTATCTTCATCAGGCAACTCATCAAGGTTGCGGGCAAGGATTTCTATTTTGTGTTTTGATGGACTACTAGTGCGTTGTTCGACTAGATCTGATTTTTTAATTCCGAAATAATTAGCCATCAGTTCTATTTTATCAATTCTAGGATATGATTTTGCGTTTACCCAATCGGAAAAAGTAGGTGCTGGAATGTTTAACGTTTTACAAATCTCCGTTTGTGTGACGTTGTTTTCCTGCATATATCGTTTAATATTTTTCGCCATAATTTCTTTGCTACCTAAATTACTCATCATATTCACCCCGTTTGAACGTATTATACAGTAAAAACGAAAAAATCAATATTTTTTTAAAATTCGATTAAACCGAAGTAATATATTAAGTAAGAAGGTGATAATAGTGAATACGATTCCCGAAAAGATGAGAGTTACTTTAAAAGTTGCACGAGAGTTAAGTGGTTTAAAGCAATCGGAAGTTGCAGAGAGGATAGGTGTCAGTGTAGATACGTTGAGTAATTATGAGCGTGGTAAAACGTATCCCGATATTCCTATTTTAAGAAAAATAGAAGATGTGTATGGAATTGGTTATGACCGACTTATTTTTTTGCCATTAGATTTCGGTTTAAACGAAATAAAAGCTAAAGACAATAGCATATCAGTCTGCAAAGGAGTGTGAAAAATATGATAGACTTTGACCGGAGCTACAGCGCCAAAGAAGTAGCGGAAATATTGCAAGTATCGTTACCAACAGTTTACGAGTGGGTGCGGACTAAGCCAGAATACGGCGGCATACCATCATTTAAATTTGGGTCAAGGGTTCTAATTCGCGAAAGCGATTTGCAGAAATGGATTGATGACCATCGCAGAAACTAAACACAAAAGGGAGAAGATAAGAGTAAGATTGATATAAATAAATACAAACTAATTGCAATAGCAACAATCATCATAAATTTTGGATTATTAGGAGCATTGGAAACTGATGCTATTTCTATCCTAACGACAGCACTGCTCATTATCCTCATGGAAGGGCTGATGATATGGGCGTTCAATCGTTCCGGCTGGATAGATACAGAAGCTGTTGAAGCGGACAAGCAGGCGATAAAAGCAGCAGTACAAACGTTATGGAAAAGAGGTAAAGAACATGAAAAGAGAATTAGCAAAAGTCATTAA
>CATJSX010000184.1 GCA_949743265.1 uncultured Peptococcaceae bacterium | reverse complement strand
TAGGTAGACCATGGATAGCTATCACTATTTTATTTTTAGGCGCTTATGCTAGTGCTTTTATCAATCCGGTCTTATCTATTTTAATTTTTGCTGTTTTTATCATTGAACTTTGTAAAAATTGTGGAATCGAACCCTATACTAAACTGCCGACTACTCTGATGATGGGATTGGCATATGCCATTATGTTGGGACAAATTTTTTGCCGTTTTTAGGAACAGGATTAACTTTTACCGCTGCATATGCCGGTATGTTTGGTATGCAAATGCCTTATATTTCTTATATGCTTTTCATTATTCCTATGGGTATCGTTATGACCATTGTTTATATTTTACTGATGCGTTTTGTGCTGCGGGTAGATGTTTCGCCATTAGCTAAGATGACTGCTGATATAATGGGTGCTTCGCAAAAAATGAATAACGATCAAAAACTAGCGTTAGTGTTTTTTCTTGCTTATGTCATTGTCATGATGCTTTCATCCATTTTGCCAGCAGGCAATATTTTAGCTGATTCTTTGAGCGCTTTATCCATTTTCGGCATTTCTATTGTTTTTGCAGCAACTATGATGACAATTCCCAGAACAGACGGTACGCCTTTATTGGATTATGGCAAAATGGCTAAAAATTTTGCATGGGAACCTTTTCTATTAACAGCTTATATCATGGTGACTTCTAGTTATTTGACCAGCGCTGAAGCTGGTCTTAATGCAATGATTTCTGCTTTAATTGCGCCAATGACGCAATTATCGCCATTCATTTTTGTTGTTATAGTCTTATTATTTGCTACAATCATCACTAACGTTGCGAATAACTTGATTTTGACTATCATTATCATGCCAGTCATGTATAATTTTGCTGCTATTGTTGACATGAACGCTACTGGTTTGATTATGATTCTGTTTTTGAGTACCCAACTAGCATTGGCAACACCGGGCGCATCTCCTATTACTGGTATTGCCTGTGCTCAAAGCAGTATTGTCATGCCGGCAGATTTCAGCAGAAATGCGTTAATCGTCATTCCTATTTTATTTCTTATCAATCTAATTATCGGTTATGTATGGATGAATATTGTGTTTTGAAACAATCGGTGTCAAAAAATAAAATATAACCAATAAAGCCAGCGGAACTTATGAGGAAGTGTTCTGCTGGTTTTTGATGTTTATCATAAGCAATTATAAAATTTTCTCTCATGTCTCTCTTTAAAATATAAAAGTAGTGTGGTAACAGAAAACGTTTTTATCTTTTGTTGATTTGCTAGATAATGTTGTTGCTAATGATAAAATTATGATACAATAAAAGCGTGTTTAAGCGGTGAGCATATAGGAGGTATGGAGAATGAAAAGTGATATTGAAATTGCACAAGAAAGCCAGATGGAAATTATTGATGTTATTGCGCAGAAATTAGCCATTGATGAACAGTATGTGGAGCATTATGGCAAATACAAAGCTAAGATTGATTATCGTTTGCTGAAAGAAAACGATAAAAATACCAAAGGCAAACTGATTTTAGTAACGGCAATCAATCCAACGCCAGCCGGCGAAGGAAAAACAACGACAACAGTTGGTTTGGGGGATTCATTAGCGGCATTAGGCAAGAAAGCAGTAATTGCTTTAAGAGAACCTTCTTTAGGACCCGTATTTGGCGTTAAAGGCGGTGCAGCCGGCGGTGGATATGCACAGGTAGTGCCTATGGAAGACATTAACTTGCACTTTACTGGTGACATGCACGCTATTGGCGCGGCGAATAATTTGCTGGCAGCATTGATTGACAATCATATTCAGCAAGGCAATCAGCTGGGTATTGACCCGCGCAAAATTACTTGGAAACGTTGTGTAGATATGAACGATCGTCAGCTGCGTTATGTTGTTAGCGGATTGCATGGCAAAGCAAACGGTATGCCTAGAGAAGATGGTTTTGATATTACGGTAGCATCAGAAATCATGGCAATTTTGTGTTTAGCTAAAGATATCAGCGATTTGAAAGCAAAACTAGCAAAAATCGTTATTGGTTATACTTTTTCTGATCAGCCAGTAACTTGCGGTGATTTGAAAGGGCAAGGCGCAATGGCAGCATTATTAAAAGATGCGTTGAAACCTAATTTGGTACAAACGTTAGAGCATACGCCAGCGTTTATCCATGGTGGACCATTTGCCAATATTGCCCATGGCTGCAATAGTTTGATGGCAACCCAAATGGCATTATCTTTAGGTGATTATGTGGTGACAGAAGCTGGCTTTGGCGCTGATCTGGGGGCTGAGAAATTTTTGGATATTAAGTGCCGTTTAGCAGATTTAGCTCCTGATGCAGTCGTTATTGTCGCCACTGTACGAGCGCTGAAATACAACGGCGGGGTGAATAAAAATGAATTGAGTACCGAAAATCTAGCAGCACTGGAAAAAGGACTGCCCAATCTTCTGCGTCATATTCGCAATATTACTCAAGTCTTCCATTTGCCAGCAGTAGTAGCAATCAATCGTTTTCCAACTGATACTGAAGCGGAATTAGATTTGGTTTATAATCGCTGCAAAGAATTAGGCGTCAATGTTGCGCTTTCAGAAGTATGGGCAAAAGGTAGTGCTGGCGGTAAAGCGTTGGCTGAAGAAGTTATTCGTTTATGTCATGAAGAAAAAAGCGATTTGACCTTTGCTTATGATGTGAATGATGATATTAAAAGTAAAATTTCGGCTATTGCAACCAAAATTTATGGTGCCAGCGGAGTAGATTATGCGGCCAGTGCGCTCAAAGAAATCAAACAATTGGAAGATTTGGGCTATGATCAGTTGCCTATCTGTATGGCAAAAACGCAGTATTCTTTTTCGGATGATCAGACAAAATTAGGCGCACCAGAGGATTTTCATATTACAATCAATCGTGTCAAAGTATCAGCAGGAGCTGGCTTTATCGTCGTCTATACTGGTGATATTATGACCATGCCCGGTCTGCCCAAAGTGCCGTCGGCGGAGAAAATAGATGTTGATGATAACGGCGTCATTACAGGTTTATTTTAAAAAGACCTTAAGTCAAAATTGAAGTTGCTTTTCCAAAAAGTTTATATAAACCTCCAAACTGATGTAAGATAAAATTATTCAGTTTGGAGGTTTTATTATGGTAAGCAGATGCTTATTTAATTGAAAAAGTTTCTTAAAAATTTTTTCGAACTTGCGCTATATAGCTTATCATTTGGTTATAGTTTCGTTTATAATCAATTAAAACTTAGATGATTTTTTGTATTCGTTGGCTATATTCGGAAGATAAATCAATTTCCAAATAATTTTTAGATAAACTAGCCCCGAAATTCCTAGTAAGGCGGTAAACAAGGATTCACCTGTTGAATAACCAGCCATTGCTTCTATTGCAGATGAATCAGTTATGGCAGCAATTTCGTGATTATTGTCATTGGGCGTAGGATTTAGCCAAAAAATGAAACCAGCAATGACCATAAATGACAAAATACAGATTAGGAGAATATTAAACCAACGCATCATAATGATCGCCTCTTTTTCTTAAGGTGTATCTGAAAGCGACTTTTTCATCAAAGACACTGTTAGCGTCAAATTGAAACATAAGTGAATGGTGAAAATTGAATTTGGCGCTGATACGAGTGCAGACGACTGAAAAATTTTCAGATAGGCTTTAGTATCTTATTCATTATATATGAAAAGTGACCTTAAAATAGTAGAAACTTTAGTTCATTTTGACAAAATTACGCAAAGTACCAATTCCTTCAACAGTAATTTCTACTGTATCGCCATTTTGTAGATTGCTGACGCCTTTCGGCGTGCCAGTCATGATCACGTCTCCAGCATAGAGCGGTGTGAAACTGGAAAGAAAGGCGATTAATTTAGGAACAGAAAATAACAGTTGACTAGTGCGTCCGCGTTGTACGATTTGTCCGTTGAGCGTAGCGGTAATTTCAAGATCGCTAGGATCCAGTGATGTTTCAATCCATGGTCCTAACGGTTTATAAGTGGGATAAGATTTGGCGCGAAACCATTGACCGTCTTGGTTCTGTCGATGGCGATTAGAAACGTCGTTGCCGCAAGTATATCCCAACACGTAGTCTAGCGCTTGGCTTTCGGCAATTTGATAACCGTTTTTACCGATGACAACGGCTAATTCTGCTTCTTCATCAATGCGGCAGTTTGCTTCATTGAGAATAATGTATTCCTCATGACCAATGACTGCCTGCGATGAAACAAGAAAGCTAATTGGTTCAATAGGCAGTTGTTTGGCGAAATCTAATTCACCAACATGGTCTAAATAATTAAGTCCAATAGCATACAAATGACGAGGGATAAGCGGCGGAAGCAACTTAACGTGATGTTGAGCAAGTGCTTGGGCAGTAATGGCAAATTCTCCAAAAATATCACCGTCAATAGGAAAAATTTGTTCACCAATTAGTTGACCATAACGAACAGTATCTTGATGTTCAAAACGTATAATGCGCATAGATGATAACCTCTTTTCTGAATAATGGATTTCATTTCTTGGGGAAAAGTTTTTTGGATCAAACGATCAAATAATCTGCTGATAAAAATGTTTTGGGTTTTCATGCGGATATTGGACCATATATAGCCACCACTCTGAGTGCATCAATGTGGTGGCAATTAAGCAAACTACTATTTATGTTAGGTTTGTATTAGCGTAGGAACTTTGAAAACTTTTTTGATTTAAAACAAAATACGAATAGCGCCAAAGCGAAAACTTTGGCGCTATTTTTGACTGTAAAATTTTACTCAATCTCTTTTTTGGGTTCTTCATCATCGTCGCTGTTAACTGCTTTTTTGAAAGAATGAATACTTTCGCCCATTGCTTTGCCAACGCTAGGCAGTTTACCCGGTCCAAAAATGATTAGCGCTACAATCAAGATCAAGATCAAGCCCGGAATACCGATATTTTGAATAAAACCGAACATTGCTTCACGCTCCTTTTATTATTAACACATTGAGTTATTGTTCTACCATTTTCATTACAACTATATCATAACCGTTTTGAGGCAAAAAAACAAGCCATAGCGGCAAAATACCGCTATAGCTTTAATAAATTTTTTACCTGTTTACCTATAATTCAAATTCCGGTAATATCCACAAGTTCCATGTCGTTGATACTCATATCCAAAGATAAAGAATCAACTAATGCTTTGGCTGTATCAATGGCAGTCAAACAAGCAATAGAACGTTCTACCGCTTTGCGGCGAATTTTTACGCCTTCGCGGGCTGGTTTGCGTCCTTTAGTAGATGTAGAGATAACGTATTCTACTTTGCCGCTTTCTAATAAATCGATCAAGTTAGGTTTAGGATCGGATACTTTTCCTACAGCTTCTACTTTCATGCCGCGTTGAGTAAAAAATTTAGCGGTGCCTACAGTGGCATAAATATCAAAACCTAATTCTTCCATGCGTTTAACAATGGGATAAATTTCTTCTTTATCATTATCTCGTACCGAAACCAAAACGCCGCCTTGTTTTTTCATTTTGTAACCAGCGGCAACTAATCCTTTAAATAAGGCTTCTTCAAAAGTTTTGGCGATACCCAAAACTTCGCCGGTGGATTTCATTTCTGGTCCTAAATGGGTATCGACAGCATGCAGTTTTTCAAAACTGAATACAGGTACTTTAACGGCCACATAGTCGCCTTCGGGATAAACGCCAGTGCCGTAACCTAATTCTTTTAGCGTTTTACCCAACATAATTTTAGTTGCCAAATCAACCATAGGTACATTAGTAACTTTGCTGATATATGGAACTGTTCGAGAAGAACGGGGATTAACTTCAATGACATAAACATTATCTTGATAAACAACATACTGAATATTGACTAAGCCGATAACGTTCAGTGCTTTAGCTAGTTTGCCAGTGTAATCAATAATTGTATCTTTGATCTTTTGGCTTAAAGATTGCGCCGGATAAACGGAAATAGAATCGCCGGAATGAATTCCTGCCCGCTCGATATGTTCCATAATGCCGGGAATCAAATAGTCGTTGCCATCACAAATAGCATCGACTTCAACTTCAATACCCATCATATATTTGTCAATCAAAACAGGGTTTTCAATGTTGTGCGCGACAATAATAGCCATATACTCTTCTACATCAGCGTCAGTGTACGCGATAATCATATTTTGCCCACCCAAAACATAAGACGGTCTTAATAAAACGGGATAGCCAATTTCGTTGGCGGCTGCAACGGCATCAGCGATATGAAAGACGGTTTTTCCTTCGGGACGAGGAATTTGACACTGATTAAGCAATTCATCAAAGGATTGGCGGTCTTCGGCCGCATCAATACTAGCAGCAGAAGTGCCTAAAATACGCACGCCTTTGGCTTCTAAGTGTTTGGTTAGTTTGATGGCGGTCTGTCCGCCAAATTGAACGATAACGCCCCATGGTTTTTCAACTTCGATGACATGATCGATATCTTCCGGTGTCAATGGATCAAAATATAGCCGATCAGAAGTATCAAAATCGGTGGATACGGTTTCTGGATTGTTGTTAATAATGATCGCTTCGCAGCCTTCTTCTTTTAGTGCCCAGACGCAATGAACAGAACAATAGTCAAATTCGATACCTTGACCGATACGAATAGGTCCAGAGCCGAAAACTAAGATTTTGCGGCGGTTATTATCGTTTTCTGCCAAATGTAAAGCGGCTTCATTCTGTTGGTCATAAGTCGAATAAAAATATGGTGTCTGTGCAGCGAATTCAGCAGCGCAAGTATCAACCATTTTATAAACAGCATGACGAGGAAAAGTAATGGTTTCACCAGAAAGCTGCTTAATAGTTTTATCTAAAAAGCCGTATTTTTTAGCTTGTAAATATAGTTCTTCACTCAACGGTCCGTTGGTAAGCTTTCTTTCCATGTCAACTAAATTTTTCATTTTATTCAAGAACCAATTATCAATCTTGGTGATTTCATGAATAGTGGCGACGTCAACGCCTCGTTTTAAGGCTTCGTAAATGACAAAACTGCGTTCGTCATCACAGTTTTCCAAAAGTTTAACGATACTAGCATCGCTCATTTGGCTTAACTTTGGCAGATTAAAAGTATCAACGCCCAATTCTACAGAACGAATGGCTTTCATCATTGCTTGTTCAAAAGAAGTGCCTATGGCCATGACTTCACCAGTTGCTTTCATCTGTGTGCCCAGTGTCTTTTTGGCGTAAACGAATTTGTCAAAAGGCCATCTGGGAAATTTGACCACAATATAATCAATAGTTGGTTCAAAACAAGCGTACGTATTGCCGGTAACGGCGTTTAAAATTTCGTCAAGCTGATAACCGACAGCGATTTTTGTCGCAACTTTGGCGATAGGATAGCCGGTTGCTTTAGACGCTAATGCCGAAGAACGAGATACACGAGGATTAACTTCGATAACAGCATATTTGAAGCTGTCGGGATGAAGTGCAAATTGGCAGTTACAGCCTCCTTCTACGCCTAATGCTGAAACAATATTGAGCGCTGCTGAGCGGAGCATTTGATATTCTCTGTCGGTTAACGTCACAGCTGGTGCCACAACGATGGAATCACCAGTATGCACGCCTACAGGATCCATATTTTCCATACTGCAAACGGTGATAATGTTGCCTTTACTATCGCGAATGACTTCAAATTCAATTTCTTTCCAGCCAGAAATATTTTTTTCGATCAATACTTGTGTAATCGGTGATAAGCGCAGACCATTAGTTGCGATTTCATGTAGTTCTCCTTCGTTATAGGCAATGCCGCCGCCAGAACCGCCCAGTGTAAACGCTGGACGAACGATGACTGGATAGTGAATTTCTTCAGCAAAAGCTAAGGCGTCTTCTACCGTTTCCACAACTTTAGAAGGGATACACGGCTCACCAATAGACGTCATGGTGTCTTTAAAAATCTGTCGATCTTCTGCTTTGTCAATAGTTTCGGGATTAGCGCCCAATAATTTAACGCCGTATTGATCCAAATAGCCTTCTTTTGCTAATTGCATAGAAAGTGTTAACCCTGTTTGACCACCTAATGTCGACAAGATGCTGTCGGGTCTTTCTTTGGCGATAATTCGTTTGAGAACGTCTAAATTTAACGGTTCAATGTAAATTTTGTCAGCCATTACTTTATCAGTCATGATAGTTGCCGGATTAGAATTGACCAAAACAACTTCCAATCCTTCTTCTTTTAATGCTCGGCAGGCTTGTGTGCCGGCATAATCGAATTCAGCAGCTTGACCGATGACAATAGGACCAGAACCAATAACCAAGACTTTTTTGATATCAGATCTCAACGGCATATTATTTATCCCCTTTCATCATATCTATAAATTTCATAAATAAACAACTGGTATCTTGTGGTCCGCTGCATGCTTCCGGATGGAATTGTACCGTGAATATAGGCGCTTGAAGATATTGAATGCCTTCGCAGCTTTTATCATTAACATTATAGTGACTGATCATACCGACATTGGCGGGCAGTGTCTTTTCATCAACAGCATAATTGTGATTTTGACTGGTAACATATACTTTGCCGGAAGTCACTTCTTTCACTGGCTGATTGCCGCCGTGGTGGCCGTATTTTAATTTATAAGTTTTAGCGCCGTTAGCCAGCGCCATCAGCTGATGACCTAAACAAATGCCGAAAATAGGAATTTTAGCCACGGTTAGCTTTTGCAGATTGGCAATAATTTCTGGATTATCTTCTGGATTGCCTGGTCCATTAGAAAGCATAATACCGTCAGGTTTCTGAGCCAATATATCTTCAACTGTTACTGTAGCAGGCATAACGGTTACGCGACAATTAACTTCCAGTAATTTTTGTAAAATATTGCGTTTATAGCCCAAATCCAATAAAACAACATGGTATTGACTTCCGGGACATGGATACTCTGTTACCGTTTTGCCAGTCACTGTTGTAACAGCATCTTTGATGGCAAATTCCCTTACTTGTTGCAATAGTTGTTCCTTTTGTTCATAAACATTTTCTGTAGTGATCATACCATTCATAACGCCGTCTTCTCTGATAACGCGAGTTAACTCACGGGTATCAATATCGCAAAGACCGATAACATTTTGTTCTTTTAAAAATTCATCAATAGTTTTTTCGCTACGAAAATTAGACGGTTCTTCACAGTATTCTCTGGCAATATAACCATTCAACCAGCAATGTTCTGACTCAAAATCATCATGATTGATACCATAATTGCCGATTAGCGGAAAGGTCTGCACGGCGATCTGTCCAAAATAGCTAGGATCGGTCAATGTTTCCTGATAACCAGTCATCCCTGTGGTAAAAACAACTTCACCTATCGTTGTTCCTTCCTGTCCAAAACTTCTGCCTTCGAAAATCTGACCGTTAGCCAGCAGCAGATATGCTTTTTTCTTTTCCATCGTTTCCCTTTCCTTTCTTTTATCTAAAATAAAATAGCGGTCTATCTCCCATGGGAAATAGACCGCAAAAACAACCGCAGCAAAGCATAGCCGCAAAATGGACCAATGCAGTTTTATACGACCTTCTCAGTCTCACGGGACTAATTTAAAGGTACTTCAATAATAGCTGTGCTTATTATATAGCTTTTTTTTCATCATGTCCAGTTCTTTTTGCCTAATGGAAAAATTTTTTTGTTTAAAGTTTTCGTATGATAAAATGCTACTGGTGCTATTTGAAAGGAAAACTGGTTTTCGATAGCTTAACGTGCGTTTTTGCGTTGTATATGCAGCGATGGGTATTATCTTCCAATTAACCGTAATACCGATACAATAATGGTAGAAGCTTTCGATAGCGTTTTTAAATGTTTTTTTATCTTATAGGAGGTTGATTATTATGACCGAAAAAGAAATCATAACGCATATTAAAGAAT
This sequence comes from uncultured Peptococcaceae bacterium, assembly GCA_949743265.1. Taxonomy (GTDB): domain Bacteria; phylum Bacillota; class Peptococcia; order Peptococcales; family Peptococcaceae; genus CATJSX01. The sequence goes on along the minus strand of CATJSX010000184.1, from coordinate 12,564 downwards.
TATGTGCAGAACGGAATTGGACTTATTATCGTTTAGCTAAAGAATCCGGCATCGCTTACTCTACCATCAACACTATGCTCTCTAAAACAGTAGCGCCGTCGATTCCTACGTTGTTCAAAATTTGTCGTGGTTTTGATATCAGCATTTCACAATTTTTTGCTACAGATAGTCATGTGGAGTTGACCGAAAGTCAAGAAAAATGCCTTTCTGTTTGGAATGCTTTGGATGCGCAAGGGCGTCAGTTAGCTTTAGCGTATATGGCTGGTTTGGCTAAACGCGGTGAAGATTTGCTTTAGCAAGAAATGATTTATTTTATTATCAAAAAATAAGATTGATTGACCAGCGTATGATTTTTATAATAGTACGCTAAAGTTATGTGATTTTTTTCAGAGCGTCAGCAAAAGCACGTATTTTTTGCCAAACAACTGAATTCACACGAAAAATTATAGAGAGTGCTACGGCGCTCTGAGTTATTGCCAATTACCATTGAAAAATGATGCACGCAATGAAATTTTCAAGTTAGTTATTGACAATCAACGAAATAGATGGTATGATAGCACTGTTATATAACATTGTTATACGGAGGTAACGTTGATAGAAAGTGCACAATCTACTCAGCAAAGTATTTTGCAAGCAGGAAAAAAAGAATTTCTAGCCAAAGGATTTCAAGCGGCATCTTTGCGAAATATAGTCAAAGAAGCTGGCGTAACAACTGGCGCGTTTTATGGTTATTACAAAAGCAAAGAAGAATTATTTGACGCTTTAGTAGCTCAGCCATATCAAACCATGATGGCGCAATATATCAAAGCTCAGCAAACATTTGCGGCTTTGCCACCAAAAGAACAGTTACTCTCTATGGGGGATATTTCAGGCGAGTGCATGAACTGGATAGTGGAATATATGTATGAGCAGCAAGATGCTTTTAAACTGTTGCTGTGTTGCGCTGAAGGTACTCGCTATGAACAGTTTATTCATCAAATGGCAGAGATTGAAGTGACGTATACTCATCAGTTTATGAATGTGCTGTCACAGCTGGGACAACCTGTTCGCGAAATAGACAGCCAATTAGAGCATATCCTCATCAGCGGTATGTTTGCCGCTTTTTTTGAGATTATCATTCATGATATGCCCAAAGAGCAAGCTACAAAATACATTAAAGAATTGCGTGAATTTTATACTGCTGGCTGGATGAAAGTTATGGGGCTTTAAGCTCTATAATTTTTGCCCTATAGTTAGCTAAAGCTAATTTTGAAAGGAGAATTGTCATGAAAAAGCAAACAAATTTATCAAGGCTAATGGGTTACGCTGGGCGTTATCGTTATTTCAGTTATGCTTCGTGGATTCTTTCAGCACTTAGCGCGCTTATTGCGTTAATTCCTTTTTGGTATATTTGGAACATTATTCGTGAAGTTTTACAAAAAGCACCAAATTTTCATCAAGCACAAGGATTGGTTTATGCGGGTTGGATGGCGGTAATCTTTGCTGTTATTTCTGTTTTGGTTTATATTATTGGGTTAATGTGTTCGCATTTGGCGGCTTTTCGTATAGCAACAAATCTTCGCTGTGATATCATGCGCCATATTGCCGCTTTGCCTATGGGCGCAACAGAAACTTTTGGCAGTGGTAAATTACGTAAAATTGTCAATGAATCCAGTGCGGCTACTGAAAATTATTTAGCTCATCAACTGCCTGATAAAGCTGGCGCTATTGCTACTCCTTGTGGCTTATTGATTCTTTTATTTGTTTTCGACTGGCGGCTGGGGTTACTAAGTTTATTTCCAGTAGCACTGGGCTTTTTAATCATGATGAGCATGACTGGAAAAAACATGCAGCGCAAGATGAAAGAATATCAGAATGCATTGGAGGATATGTCTAATGAAGCGGTAGAATATGTGCGAGGAATGCCTATTATTAAAACTTTCGGACAAACGATTTTTTCATTCAAAAGATTTAAAAATGCTATTGATCGTTATAGTGTTTGGGTCATTGCTTATACGAAAGAATTGCGTTTACCTATGGTATTTTATACTGCAGCTATTAACAGCGTTTTTGTTTTTTTGATAGTAGGAGGGATATGGCTGACGAAAAATAATGTTAGTCCTGAATTTTTGCTGAATTTGTTGTTTTATATCATTATTACACCGGTTATTGCCTTAGCGTTGACGCGCATTATGTTTCAAAGTGAAAATGCTATGATCGTAGATGACGCTTTAAGTCGTATTGATAGTATATTGGAGATTGCGCCGCTTGCCGAATCTTCTCGATCACTTGTTCCAAAAGATAGCTCTATTGTTTTACAAGACGTTAGCTTTAGCTATGATGGTCAAAAAAGAGCGATAAAAAATATCTCTCTTACCATCAATTCCGGAGAAACGGTTGCTTTTGTCGGCCCTTCTGGTAGCGGCAAAACCACTTTAGCTAGTTTAATCGCTCGCTTTTTTGATGTGGAACAAGGGAAAATTTTGATTGGCGGTGTTGATATTCGTGATATTCCTAAAGAAACGTTGATGAATATGGTGTCTTTTGTTTTTCAAGACAGCAAACTGATCAAAGCGTCTATTATTGAGAATGTTCGCATGGGGAAACCTTCCGCCAGCCGCGCAGAGGTTTTGGAGGCTTTAACAAAAGCTCAATGTAGTGATATTTTAGCTAAATTGCCCAATGGTGCTGATACAATTATTGGACAAAAGGGCATTTATCTATCAGGTGGAGAACAGCAGCGAATTGCTATTGCTAGAGTAATGCTTAAAAACACACCTATCATCATTTTGGATGAAGCTACTGCTTTTGCCGATCCAGACAATGAAAACAAAGTGCAGGCAGCTTTTAGTGAATTGGCTAAAGATAAAACAGTGATTATGATTGCTCATCGCTTATCTACTATCATTAATGCCGATCTCATTTATGTGTTAAAAGATGGACAGATTGCTGAAAAGGGCAACGCTGAAGAATTACAGAAGATAGACGGTATTTTTAGTACGATGTGGAAAAGTTATCAAACGTCAGTACGATGGAAAATCATTAAGGAGGGCTAAAAAATGCTTGAGCAAATTCAACGAAAATATGCTTTATCATCACAAGGCGCTAAAGATCTGATCAAAGGCTGCATTGCTTGTGCTTTGCATAATATTTCACTGATGTTTCCTGTAGGTCTTTTGTATTTGTTGGTTAAAGAGCTTTTAGAAGGTGGTATCATGGCGGAAAGATATCCTTTTTATTTTATAGGTTGCGTCTTTTGCGTAGGATTGATCTTATTAAGCACATGGTTTCAATATAATGCTACTTATTTCGCTACTTATACAGAGAGTGGCGTGCGAAGGATTACATTAGCAGAAAAATTACGAAAGATTCCCTTGTCGTTTTTTGAAAAAAAGGATCTGGCGGATCTTACTAGTGTGATTATGGCTGACTGTACTTTTTTGGAACAAAGTTTTTCACATTTTATTCCTGAATTATTCGGTGCGGTTGTTTCGACTATTTTAGTAGCTATTGGGCTGTTTTTTTGCGACTGGCGCATGGCGTTGGCTGCTTTATGGGTAGCGCCTGTTTCTTTCGCTGTAGTTTGTTTTTCTGCTAAAGCACAAGAATATTTCAGCCAACGTTCAATGGAAGCTAAGATGATTTGCGCTGACGGTATTCAAGAATGCATTGAAACCATACGAGATCTGAGGTCTTGTAATGCGGAAAAAGACTATCTTGTTGGATTGGAAAAGAAAATCAAAGCGGTGGAACATCGTGCCGTCATCAGTGAATTTGGAACGGCAGTGTTTGTTGTTTCTGCTTCATTATTGCTTAAGTTAGGTATTGCTACGGTTGCTTTGGTAGGTTCTATGTTATTGGTTCGCCATGAGCTTGATATACTGACTTTTTTTATGTTTTTACTGGTAGTATCACGTTTTTATGATCCTTTGCAAGGGGCTTTGCAAAATTTAGCGGCAATTATTGCCACACATACCAATATTGACCGTATGAATGAGATTTTCGATTATCCCGTTCAGCAAGGCGAACAAGTACTTTCTAATGATGGCTATGACATTGTTTTTGACCATGTGGGATTTGCTTATGAAAATGGAGAAAAAGTTTTGCAAGATGTTTCATTTACTGCCAAACAAGGAGAAGTTACGGCTTTGATTGGACCATCCGGCGGCGGCAAAACGACTGTTTCGCGGTTAGCGGCTCGTTTTTGGGATATTCAACAAGGCAAAATTACAATAGGTGGTATGGATATTGCTCGAATTGATCCAGAAACGTTACTTTCTTTATACGCTATCGTTTTTCAAGAAGTAACGCTTTTTAATCATTCCATTTTAGAAAATATTCGCATTGGACGTAAAGATGCTACTGATGAAGAAGTTTTAGCTGCTGCACAGCTGGCTAATTGCGATGAATTTATTGAAAAATTGCCGCAAAAATGGCATACTTTTATTGGTGAAAACGGCTGTGAACTTTCTGGGGGTGAGCGTCAACGTATTTCTATTGCCAGAGCTTTTTTGAAAAATGCACCAATTATTTTATTAGATGAAGCTACTGCTTCATTAGATGTAGAAAATGAAACGTTAATTCAAACAGCGCTTTCTCGCTTGATTCAGAACAAAACCGTTTTGATCATCGCTCATCGTATGCGTACTGTAGCCAACGCCGACAAAATTGTTGTTTTATCTGGCGGTACAGTTGCTGAAGAAGGAACCCCCGAAAAATTATCTGCACAAAATGGTTTGTATGCCCATATGAGTGCCATGCAAGCGCAAAGCCAGCATTGGGTTCTCGAAACACAATAAGTAAAATTTCTTAAAAAATACCAGCAAAAAGCATTTTTAAGAATGTAAATAAAGATATGCTATTGTCTCTGTAAAATTGAAATATCCGCCACATCATTTGGCATGTGACGGATATTGATGTTATTATTTTAAGCTGTTTTGTTCTTCTATTTGACCAAAGGCTAATGGAAATATTAGTTTTTTTCTTATGCCTTTTTCCAAGTAGTGCCTTGCGGCGTATCTTCTAAGATGATGTCAATTTTTTGCAATTCATCGCGAATAGCATCGGCTAAAGCGTAATTTTTGTGTGTACGGGCTTTTTGGCGAAGCGTGATGATAATGGTCATGATCGCATCCAAATCTTCAGCGATATCTGGCGTTTTTTTCCAAATAGTGCCTTGTGGCGTGTCATCAAAAGTGATGCCATATTCCTTTAAAACGTCTCGCAAAAAATCAGCGCTGGCGAAATCTTTATTTTTACGGGCTTTGGTACGCAAGGTGACGATGGCTTCCATAACTGGCGTAATATTTTCTTCGTTGTTTTTTTCATTTTGCCAGTCAAGGCCGATAATATTTAAGAGCGTGTCAAAAACCGTTAAAGCTTCTGTTAGCGTTTCTTGATTTAAAGAAGGATTTTTTAAATAGATATTGATGCTTTTGGTTAAATCGAATAAAACGGCGATTGCCAATGCCGTATTAAAATCATCATTCATTGCTTCTTCAAAGGCTTCCTGCGCTTTTTGAACGTCTTGTTTTAACGACTGGGCGGCTTCATCGGCACACGTACCAGCGTTCTTCAAACTTTTCTTTACTGCATCATAAGCATTATGCAGCCGTTCTAAACTTTTGTGAGCGACTTGTAACTTTTCATCATCAAAATCCAATGGGCTGCGGTAATGAACGCTTAGGAGATAAAAACGCACAGTTTGCGGATCAAATTTTGCCAAAATATCTCTCAGTAAAAAGAAATTACCCAGTGATTTGGACATTTTTTCGTTGTTAATAGTAATAAAGCCGTTGTGTAGCCAATAGTTAGCCATTGTTTTCTGTGTAGCGCATTGACTTTGGGCAATTTCATTTTCATGATGGGGAAAAATCAGATCCTGTCCGCCGCCATGAATATCAAATTGCTCACCTAAATATTTTAAACTCATTGCCGAACACTCAATATGCCAGCCGGGACGTCCTTCACCCCAAGGACTTTGCCATGAGGGTTCATTAGGTTTGGCGCTTTTCCATAAAGCGAAATCCATAGGATCTTTTTTGCGCTCGTCAACTTCGACTCTAGCGCCTGCCTGCATATCATCCAGTGAACGACCGGATAAACGGCCATACTCGTCAAATTTGCGCACTTCAAAATAAACGTCGCCGTCAAGAACATAGGCATAGCCGTTATCAATCAATTTTTGAACCAAAGTAATGATTTCGGCAATATTGTCGCTGACTTTCGGGTATGCTGTTGCTCGCAAAACGCCAAGCGCTTCTGTATCTTGAAAAAATTCGTCAATGTAACGAGCGGCTAAATGCAGCGGATCGTCTTGTTCTTCATGAGCTCTTTTGATAATTTTATCATCAACGTCAGTAAAATTTTGAATGTAAGTTACTTCATAGCCTAAATACAACAGATAGCGTCTGATGGTATCAAAAACTACAATAGGTCGGGCATTGCCTAAATGAATATAATTATACGTTGTTGGGCCGCAAACGTACATAGATACTTTATCTTTTTGCAAAGGTACAAAAACTTCTTTGTTTTTGGTTAAGGTGTTGTAAACCACTAACGGCTTATTACTCATCATCTGCCTCCTCTAATAAAATGACCTTCTTTTCTAGCGCTTCAAGTCTTCCGCGTAAGCTGCACAGCATTTCATCCACCGGATCAGGCAAGCAATTATGATCCAGATCAGCTTGATGTTTGGCAATACGTTCAGCATCGTTTTTGATGCGTATGCCGTCTTTGACGACGATTTTTCCCGGAATACCAACAACTGTACAATTATCAGGCACTTCTTTTAAAACGACGGAGCCGGCGCCTATTTTGACATTATTGCCCACTTTGAAGGAACCTAAAACTTTAGCGCCACTGGAAATAACAACATTATTGCCGATAGTCGGATGGCGTTTGCCTTTTTCTTTGCCAGTGCCGCCCAATGTAACGCCTTGATATAGCGTCACATCATTGCCGATTTCCGCTGTTTCTCCAATGACAATACCAGCGCCGTGATCAATAAATAAACCTTCGCCGATAGTTGCGCCGGGATGGATTTCTACTTGCGTCAAAAAACGTCCCACCTGTGAAATAAATCGTGCCAATGTGTAATGTTCTTTTAAATATAATTTGTGGCTAAGACGATGAAACCAAATGGCGTGCAAACCCGGATAATTAATCAGGACTTCCACAACGCTTTTTGCCGCTGGATCGCGGTCAAATACAACTTCTACATCTTTTTTTAATCGTTCAAACATAATTTAATACCTCCTTTTTGCTTGAGCCATAAAAAAGACCCATCGTTTGCTAGAAACGATAGGCCGTGGTTCCATTCTAATTCTGCTTGTGATCAAGCACTCAAACTTATAACGCTAAGCTCTGCGAAAACAGCTACTTTTAATTATTTCACCATTTTGGCTCTTAGGTGCATTTCATCTGTCTAGCGCTAAAGATTTCTTTCACCAAATGAAATCTCTCTCTTATAGCGGCTATGACAAATTACTCTCCTCGTCATTGCCTTTATTTTGATATATTACAATTATTGTATGAAAAAAGGCAAGGTGTTGTCAAGGGTTTTTGTGGTGATGATAATAACTTTCGATTTATGACGATGATTTTTTGGAATTTTTTTTCTCCCTAAGCTGCACAAAAAAATCACGCATCAACTTTTGGCACGTTTCTTGAGCGAGAGGGCCAATAATTTTGATATTGTGATTAAAGCCGGGGAATTGTAACAAATTGAGTTGACTGCCGGCAGAGCCAAATTTTGGTTCATCAGCGCCATAGATGACTGTATCAATACGGCTGTTAATCAAAGCGCCACAACACATGGGACATGGCTCCATAGTGACGTAAAGCATACAATCGGATAGTCGCCATGTTCCCAAATATTTACCAGCTTCTCGTAAAGCGATTATTTCAGCATGAGCGGTCGGATCATGATCGATTTCTCGCCGATTATGGCCGCGGCTGATAATTTCTCCGTCTTTAACGACAATAGCTCCGATAGGGATTTCTCCAATAGCAGCAGCTTTTTGGGCTTCAATGATGGCTTCTTGTAAATAGTAATGATGATCTGGCATCAATATCCCTCCATATTTTTGCTTTGATTGTAGCGAGGCAAAGATGATTTGTCAAGCAATAGCGGCCGCCAGTGTTTGATAAGTGTGTCCAGTCAAGTTTTTTAAAATAGTATGGAAAGAATGTCCTTGCGCTAATTGCGCGATGATTTGGTTGATAATATTTTCGCCATGCTGTTCGACCAAATAGCGGACTGCCGCTAGTGATTGCCAATAAGCTAATGTTTGATTAGTTTGTCTGTCAAAAGAATGTTCTAATTGCCAAAAGCTGTACAATGGTTCTCGATGACGTTCTGGCGTTTCAATGGTGAAATAGCCCAATGATTGCTCCACATATTGCGCTACGCCTTCGCTGAACCAACGGGGATAATTGCCTTTGGTTTGTTCATCAATAATTAAATGACTATATTCATGTGCCATTGGTCCCATACGGCAAAAAATTTGTTCACGAATCGGAGCGGAGCCGTCGATCCATGCTTCAGGCGCTAAAACATTGATATAACCCAGCCAATAAACGCCCATAGGACTGCGATCGCCTTCCCAGCCAAAAGAAGCGTTTAATTGCGCGCTGGAAGGATAAATAACTACCGGAATTTTATTTTTGGGCGTGTAAGCAAAAAATTCGCCTACTGCTTCAAAAATTTTTTCGCTTTCATCTTTGATTAAGTGCAAGCTTTCAGCAGAAATGTTATCGTAAGCATAGGTAAAATGCTCGCTTTCATCTTGTTTAAAATTAACTAAACGCTCATTTTGAGATTCTTGATAAGTTGTGCGGATAAAATGATAATACCAATGATTCAAATTGGGTAAAATGAAGCTAAGCAATGCAACTACCAACATAATCAGCAATATCCAATAACACCAATCGGGTAACTCTCTTAAGAAAGTAAACATCATTGATCACTCCCTATTTTGCATCGTTAAGCACAGGGCTATGCCCCTACTATAACATAATTATTTCAGTATATGCTGATGTAAATGTTGGAATGAATCAGCAATGGATAAATTAACTTATTATTTTTAGCAATTTGTGGTAAAATAAATTAAGGAGGAATGCATAATGACAGGACTTATTTTAGAAGGCGGAACGTTTCGCCCTATTTTTAGCGCTGGCGTCATGGACGCTTTGTTGGATTATGATCTCATGTTTCCTTATTGCATAGGGGTATCTGCTGGCGCTGCTGATGGATTTTCATACATTTCTCGTCAGAAGGGGCGCAATTTGGAAATTTTGTTGAAATATCGCAACGATAAACGTTATATTGGCGCTGGTAATTTGCTCAAATGCCGCAGTCTTTTTGGTGTGGAATTTGTTTTTGAAGAAATTCCTAATCACTTGATTCCTTTTGATTTAGAAACTTTCATGGCGTATGATGGTCAATATTTAGTGGCTGTCACCAATGCCGCTACTGGTGAGAGTGAATATCTCAACGGACAAGAAGTTGATGAAACTAATGCTATGGTTAAGGCAACTTGCGCCTTACCTTTTTATTTTCCGCCTATTGAGGTTAATGGACAGTTTTATTACGATGGCGGTATTTGCGACCCTATTCCCGTAAAAAAGGCCTTGAGCGACGGCTGTGAACGATTGCTTATTGTGTTAACGCGTCCGCAAGGATATGTTAAAGAATGTACGGCTTCTGTCAAATTAGCCGCCAGATTTTTGCGTCGGAAGTATCCCAAATTAGCGCCTAAATTATTGGAGCGTCATCATGTTTATAACGAATCGGTTAAATTATGCGAACAGTTGGAGCAGGAAGGACGGGCTGTCGTTTTGCGACCTGAAGACGACGCCATAATTGATAGTTTCGAGAAAAATTTAGCCAATATCCAGCGCAGTTATACCCGTGGTTATGAACAATGCAGTCGTCGTATTGCAGAAATTCAACGTTTGCTGGCTTAAAATGAAATAAAAATATACGCTGCTCTCCTAAATAAACGCTCACAAGCATTTATTTAGGAGAGCATTTTATTTTATGGGTACTGTTCATCTCATGATTTTGATGTATAATAAAGTCATATGACTAATCATACATCGTTAGGAGGTGCGTCCAATGCGAATAGAACAATTAGAATTTTTAGTAGAGATTGCACAAAAAAAGTCTTTTAATAGTGCCAGTGAAAATTTATATTTGACGCCGCAATCATTAAGTCGTTCTATCACCAGTATGGAGAATGAATTGGGCTTCAAATTGTTTGAACGGAATTTTTGCGGCGTTCGTTTTACCAATGAAGGTAAGAAGTTTTTGGAGGCAGCTGAAGAAATTACGAGTAAATATCATCAAACACTGCAAGAAATCGCTGCCTACCAAAAACGTGCTAAAACTTTACCTAGTGGGAGTTTGACGGTATATGCCCATCCCATTTTTTCCATGTCGGTGTTGCCTGACGCGATTGCAGAATTTTGTAGCGAATATCCGCAAATAAAAGTTTGCTTATTGGAAGATGTATCTGGTAGTATTTTAGAAAAACTCAACAAAGAAGAGCAAGAGGAGCAATCGTTTAAAATCGGTATGGTTACGATACCGCAAACTTCTTCTGAGATGCAAAAACACTACAAAGAAAATGAACGCCAGCGTTTTGTGCCATTGCTGAATGGTGAATATGTTTGTTGTGTCAGCAAAAAATCACCGTTGGCAGCTAAACGAAATATTTCCTTAAAAACTATCTGTCAGTACCCATTAGTGCGCTTTACTGATAACATTGGTAATGTTAGCGATGTACAGTCCTACTTTTTGGCAAGATATGGCGAAACGCAAACCAGCTTTTCTACTACTAGTATCGGTTTATGGATTTCAGCTATCGCTAATGATGCAGGTGTGGGTTTGATTCATCATATTGTTCTGGCAAATAAGTCGTTGATTCGAGATATTTTTGCGCAAGTCGCTGTTATTCCCATTCGCGAGAAAACGGCATTGGAAACGGGTCTATTAGTTCCGCAAGAGCAAGATAGCATCGTTCATTTTTTTGTTGAATTTATGCAAAAACATTTTAAAACATTAGAATGGTAATAATCGTTTAGGCAAATTCTTTGGTTGCACTTCTATTGCGCTAAAAAAATTAAAAAATTTTACTGGCTTTTTTGGAAAATGTATGATATACTACAATCAGTTGAAGATATGTACCAAGAGTAATTCACATATTGTAAGGGTTCACATGAATAATTCATGTGATACGTTACAATATGTGAGTGAACGGTTATTTGGTTTTATGTGTCGGATATAGATGATTTTCGGAGGGGGTGTTTTCATGACAGGTACAGTAAAATGGTTTAATGCAGAAAAAGGTTACGGTTTTATCGCAGTAGAAGGTGGCGACGACGTATTTGTACATTTCTCTGCTATCACTGGCGAAGGTTTCAAAACTTTGGATGAAGGTCAAGCGGTTGAGTTTGATATTACCACTGGCGCTCGTGGTGATCAAGCAGCGAATGTAGTGAAATTATAAGAAACGTAATGAAGGAGATCGGCTTTGTAGCCGGTCTTTTTTTGTAGGCTAAAGTTGATTAGAAATAAATGGTATCCAAGCAACGAACATAAAAAGTGCTGCTGCTTTAGATACCATTTTTTGGTAAGTTAATTAAACTTTATGAAGCGGGATACATTACGCAAAATGATTGTTTTCAGCAAAAAATTATAAAATTCGTTGCTGATTGATCGTTAAACGAAAATGCAGATTCAGTTTTTCTGCTGCGCGACGACAGAGAATCATACGATTCATAAAAATTTCAAAATAATTCATCACAGCACAAATTTCTGTATCAATTTGTAAACATAATTCGATATAAGTATCATCAATGATGCGCAGTTCCGATTTTTTTACAGAATAGTTAACACGGTCATGCGCGTCAAAAGTTGCGAAATCAGAATTACGCACACGAGAAGAACGCACATCGGCTTTATCGGCTAGAATTAACGCTGCCGCTACTGGATTAACTGGAAAAGCAGAACTTTCATCGTGATTGCCAATGGCTGCAGTAATGACTGCAATATCTTCTGCATCGGCGCCTATATCTTCCAATAATGCAAAAGCCATGATCGCGCCGCTTTGAGCATGATCTTTGCGATTGATCATATTGCCAATATCGTGTAGATAGCCGGCAATACGGGCAAGCTCCGCTTCGCGATCAGAATAGCCTAACTTTAATAAAATGGCATGAGCAGTATTAGCAACTTTGCCTACATGAGCAAAGCTATGCTCGGTGTAGCCCATCACTCGTAGCGATTCGTCAGCGCGTTCAATATAAGTCAAAACTTTCGGCAGCTGGTAAATATCTTCAAAAGTAATTTTCATAGAAACAACGATCCTTTCTGTAATGATTCCTTTTATAGTAAACGTTTTAAAAGCTGTTGACAACCGAAAAAATTATTGAAAGAAGAAATTATTTTCCAACAGCACGCTGCAAAAAGACGTGTCATGATAAAAAATCACAATATGATTTTCCATCTGTTAAAAATACGGCTGTGAAATCAAGCCAATCGGAGAACTTTGTGCTGACTAGTATAAACGAGCATACCAT
>CATJSX010000183.1 GCA_949743265.1 uncultured Peptococcaceae bacterium | reverse complement strand
TCAATTATTATTTTATAACTGTCCAGAATTTATCGTGGCCATGGCGTTTATCTGGCTGGTCACTAAAATTTTCAAAACAAAAGATGTGCAATTTGAAGGGGGAAAAGAATATTTTAACCAAATGCATCGCGAAATGGGAGCGATGAGCTCAGCGGAAAAGAAAGCAGCAGTATTATTAGCCGTTCTAATGATCTATATTATGTTTCAGCCGCTGCACGGTTTTCCGTTAAATTATGGCTTTATGGTTTTGCCGTGGTTTTGTTTCTTTCCCGGTATCAATATCGCTTCCAAAAATTGCTTGATGAAGATTAAAGAATTTTTTGGCACTTTTGCTTTTGCTGGCGCTTGTATTTCGATTGGGCAAGTAGCGACAGCTCTGGGTTTAGGGGCATTGATTGCACAGCTTTCTATGCCAATTTTAGCGCCATTAGGCAAAACTGGTCTAACGTTTGGCGTTTTAATTCTGGGGGCTATAGCTAATCTATTATTAACGCCTGCGGCTATGTGCAGTTTATTATCGCCGGCATTGGCATCTATCTATCAAACATTAGGCTATGAACCGATGACTAGTATTTTAACGGTTATCTATTCTTTGGATATGATCTTTTTACCTCATGAAGTAACGGCTTATTTGGTGTTATTCGGTTTTGGCATGATGAATATGAAACAATTTGTGGCTTTTTTTGGCGGAAAATCTTTATTCACCTTATTGATGTTTGGTATTATCCAGATTCCATGGTGGCATCTTTTGGGGCTGTTTTAAGTAAATTTCAACTTATTATCAAAAAGAGGAGGAATTATCATGTATATTGACGCACGTTTTCGTCCGCCTTATGGCAGTTTTATTGAAGGATTTTACGCGAAAGAAAAATGGCAGGCAAGAGAAAAATTTGCCGATGAATTCGGACTTGCCTTAGCGCCGTCTTTTTATGAAGCGTCTATGGATTTGTGTCTCGCAGAAATGAAAGAAGTCGGCATCGGCTTAGCAGTGGCGGCACCGAGAAGAGGTTGGGGTATCGGCAACGAAGATCTTCCCAAACTGTTGGCTGATTATCCAACGCAATTTATTGGTATGGCAACTTTAGTGCCTACAGATTTGGAAACGGCGCTGGTAGAACTGCAAGAATATGTTATTGATGGACCTTGCACAGGCATTTATATGGAGCCAGCCCATGATACTGCCCAAGAGAAAATGACTATTGACGACGAACGTCTCTATCCCATTTATCAAAAATGTGTTGAAGAAGGCATTCCTATTTCTTACGGTTATGGCGGATTTATTGGAACCGATTTCATTTGGCAAAAACCAGAAGGGTTGTTAAAAGTCGTCAAAGATTTTCCCGATTTGCGGCTCAATTTGAATCATGCAGGTTTTCCTTACGTTTTAGAAACTTGCCATATTGCTTATCGCAACCGGAATTTATTTTTGTCACCTGATTTATACTCTTTCCATGCGCCAGGAAGTCAAGATTATATTGAGGCTGCCAATCATTTGTTAAGTCAAAGCATCGTTTTTGGTTCGGCTTATCCGCTAGTCGATTTTCGTTTGGGTGTCAGAATTTATGAGCAATCTATTCGCCCTGAAGTTTTAGACAATATCATGTGTGGCAATGCCAAACGGTTTTTAGGGATTGAAGCCTAGGGATAACATCAAAAATGTACGAAAGGATGGTAAATATGTCAAAATTGTGGGAACCAATTACCATAAAAAATATGACTTTAAAAAATCGTATGGTTGTTTCCGCTATGGTGACGGGATTTTGTGCGGCAGACGGCTATGCTACTGAGCGGTTTATGGCTTATCATGAAGCTAAAGCCAAAGGCGGCTGGGGGCTGATTATTCCGGAGGACTACGTAATTGCGCCGAAAGTTGGTGGCTCTAGAGATTTGCCGGGATTATTTGACGATGCGCAAATTGATAGTCACAAACGTTTAACCCAGCGAGTTCATGCTGCTGGCGGCAAAATTGCCTGCCAAATCTATCATGCTGGCAGAAGAATGATTGAAAGTGAGGGCGGTTTACCGCCAGTAGGTCCATCAGCTATCAAGTTTGCTGCTGCACCTGCGGCTATTCCCCGCGAATTGACCATACCAGAAATTAAGGAAATCATTGAATTATTTGGCGCTTGCGCACGTCGTGTTAAAGCAGCAGGTTTTGACGCTGTAGAAATTCATGGGGCACACGGCTATCTCCTGCACAGTTTTGTATCGTCTTTTGCCAACAAGCGCTGTGACGAATACGGCGGAAGTTTGGCAGGACGAACAAAATTAGCCGTTGAAGTGGTCAAAGCGGTACGACAAGCAGTAGGCGATGATTTTCCTATTCTTTATCGCTTATCTGCCAGTGATGGCGTAGCGGGAGGAATAACCATTGAGGAAGCCAAAGCTGTGGCGATTCGTTTAGAAGAAGCTGGCGTAGATTTGTTGCATGTTTCACAAGGCGGTGATTTTAACGATATGGTTTCACCAGCTTCTAGTATGCCGAAAGCCTGTTATATTGATCATGCGGCAGAAATCAAAAAAGTGGTTTCTATTCCTGTTATTGGTGTTGGGCGGATTCAAGATCCATTTATTGCTGAAGAAATTTTGCGTTCAGGTAAAGCAGATTTGGTCACTATGGCAAGGGCTTCTTTAGCTGATCCAGAATTTCCGCATAAAGTCGCAGAAGGGCGCTACGAAGATATTAACTATTGTATTGGCTGTCTGCAAGGTTGTACTAGAGGGTGTTTGGTCAATCCTATGATTGGTCATGAAAGTGATTATGATTTGACGAAAACGACACAGCCTAAAAAAGTTTATATCGCTGGTGGTGGCGTGACGGGGTGTGAAGCTGCTATTGCCGCTGCACAAAAAGGACATCAGGTCGTTTTATTTGAGCAAAGTGATAAATTGGGCGGTCAATGGTTAGCCGCTTGTGTGCCACCGGGTAAAACAGATTTCGCTACGCTAGTGGTTTGGCAGAAACGCCAATTGGCACAGCTGGGTGTAGAAGTTCGATTAAGCACTCCGTTGACAAAAGCCATCATTGCACAAGAAAATCCCGATAAAATTATCATTGCTACAGGTAGCAAGGCATTTGTGCCGCCTATCGCCGGCATTAAAAAACCTCATGTGGTTTTGGCAAATGATGTTTTATTGGGCGAAAAAGCGGTTGGCGCTCATGTTGTCATCATTGGCGGCGGCTCTGTCGGTGCAGAAACGGCAGACCACATCGCGCAGCATGGCAGTCAAGTGACCATTGTGGAAATGCTGACGGAAATTGCTAGTGATGCGTCGGTTCGTCCTCGCCGGCTTTTGCTAAAACGTTTGCAAGAGCGACAAGTTGCTATTCATACTGGCGCTAAAGTGATAGAAATTGCCGATCAAGCCGTTTTAGTAGAAAAAAACGGTCAAATGATGGTTATTCCCGTTGTCGATACTGTCGTTATTGCCACCGGCGTCAAAAGTGATCAATCATTACTTGATGAATTAAGAGAATTTGCCGATAAAATCGTCATTGCTGGCGATGCGAAAGCCACTAAGGATGGTTATCACAACATTAGAGAAGGGTTTGAAGCTGGGTTAATGATCTAATCAACGAAAGGATGACTACTAATGAAAATTTTAGATACAAGAATTAGACCGCCTTTTGGCAGTTTTAAGAGAGGATTTTATAATCAAGACAATAATCGCGTTGAAGCAACCAAAAAATTGGCCAAAGGTCGCTTTGGAATGATGACGCCGCCATCACTAGAAACTGGTTCGATGGAAATGCTTTTGGCAGAAATGGATGCAGCAGGCATTGATCTGGCTGTTTCACCAACAAGAGTACGCCATGGCGAAAACGATAACAGTGATGTGCTGAAATTGATGGAAAGTTATCCTGAGCGTTTCTTAGGTGTACCTACAGCAGATATTTTTTTCGGCGTGAAAGAAAATTTGCGTCTAATTGATGAATACATCGTTAACGGTCCTTGTCGAGCGCTAATGATAGAGCCGGGATTTAGTGAACAGCCTATGTATGCTGATGATGAAATCTTTTATTATATTTATGAAAAATGTGAGCAAGAAGCGATTCCGTTGATGATGGCTTTTGGCGGATTTATCGGTCCTGATTACAGTTATTGTGAACCAATACGGATAGATCATATTGCTACTGATTTTCCTAAATTAAAATTGCTTCTAACGCATGGTGGCTATCCCTGTGTGACGGAAATTTGTCATGTAGCTTCTAATCATGATAATGTTTGGGTAGCGCCGGATTTGTATGTTATGCATTCGCCGGGTTGGCGTGATTATGTTGATGCCGCAAACTGCATGCTGATTGATAAAATTTGCTATGGCTCTGCTTATCCTATCGTTGATTTGCAGGCGGCAGTCAATCATTATTTAACGCTTGGTTTTAGCGAGGAAGCTTTGCCTAAAGTCATGTATCATAATGCAGCCGCTTTTTTTGGCTTGGCGTAAATATAATTTATCATATTTCCGAAACCACACAAAATTCTGTGTGGTTTTTCGTTTTGTCAGCAAAAAATATCATAGAAAAATTTTTCGACGAAATATATGCCGGATGAGCATTCATTTGCTTGCAATCTACTCAAAAGTGTGCTAGCATGATAAAAAAGAAAAATTTTTTAAAACGATGAATGACAGCAGCAAAAGGCTGGCAGCAAATGGTGGTAACCTTCAGAGAGCAGATTGGCGGTGAAAAATCTGCGGCACATGATTTGTCAATTACCTGTCAAGAGTTTCTTAATCCGTAAGCGTTTAGCCCGCGTTAGGGGCTTTTGAGGCATTTTGATATGCGAATTAAGGTGGTAACACGGCTCTTTCGTCCTTAGCGATGAAAGAGCTTTTTGTTTCTGCTTTTTAAATAATCAAAAATAGAAATGGAGAAGTGAAAAATGGAAAATGTATTTGATATTTTAAAAGAAAGAGGTTTTATTGAGCAAGCGACTCATGAAGAAGAAATCCGCCAATTATTAGCAAAAGGTCCGGTGACTTTTTATATCGGTTTTGATCCTACTGCTGATAGTTTACATGTTGGTCATTTTATTCAAATTATGGTCATGATGCATATGCAGCGAGCAGGACATCAACCAATTGCTCTTTTGGGCGGCGGTACCGGAATGGTTGGTGATCCGTCAGGTCGTACCGATATGCGCAAAGTTTTAACGGTAGATCAAATTGATTACAATGTCAACGCTTTTAAAAAGCAGCTTTCCCGTTTCATTGATTTTTCCGAAGGCAAAGCATTATTGCTTAATAATGCCCAATGGCTGCGCAATCTTAATTATATTGAACTTTTGCGAGATATTGGCGCGCATTTTTCAGTTAATCGCATGCTCAGCTATGAATGTTTTAAAAGCCGTTACGAACGCGGCTTGTCGTTTATCGAATTTAATTACATGATCATGCAGTCTTACGATTTTCTTCATTTAAATCGCCATTATAATTGCCAGCTGCAATTTGGCGGTAATGACCAATGGTCCAATATTATCAGCGGTGTGGAATTGATTCGTCGCGCTGATGGCAACTCGGCTTATGGCTTAACATTCAAGCTATTGACTAACAGTGAAGGCAAAAAGATGGGTAAAACTGCCAGTGGCGCCGTTTGGTTAGATCCTGAAAAAATGTCGCCTTATGATTTTTATCAATATTGGCGTAATGTCAATGATGCTGATGTGGAAAAATGTTTAGCGCTTTTAACTTTCCTGCCTATGGAAGAAGTCAGACGGCTAGGAGCGCTGGAAGGTGCCGAAATCAACAAAGCCAAAGAAATTTTAGCCTATGAAATTACCATGCTAGTTCATGGCAAAGAAGCGGCAGAAGCGGCTCAAAATGCTGCAAAAGCGCTGTTTGGTAATGGCGATATGGCGGGATCCATCCCAACCACAACAGTAAATCCTGTTGATTTTGCCGACGGTATGGATATTCTTACGTTACTTAAAACAACAGGGTTAATTGCTTCTACTAGTGAAGGACGTCGTTTGGTGGAACAAGGCGGCATCGCCGTTAATGATCAGAAAATCGTCGATTTTAAACATTTAATTCACCTAGAAGATTTTGCCGATAACAAACTTATGATCAAAAAAGGCAAAAAAGGTTTTCATCAAGTTATTTTAACTCAATCATAAGGTTAATAAAAATATAAGCTGTGATAATTTTTATTACAATGACAGAATTTATGATTTTTGCTAGTTTAGGAGGCAGTTTGTTCTAGTATCTGAGGGTAAGAATGCCTGTCCAAAATGAAGGATCTATTATTCATCAGATTTTAACAGAAGAATTCTAAAATAAAAGCAACTATTAGAAAAGCGCCAGAGTGCATTAGCTACTCGGCGCTTTTTGATAACTATCTTATTCAATAATACTGGAAACAACGCCAGAGCCAACAGTCCGTCCACCTTCACGTATCGCAAATCTTAATCCTACTTCCATTGCTATTGACGT
>CATJSX010000182.1 GCA_949743265.1 uncultured Peptococcaceae bacterium | reverse complement strand
GCGTTTTTGGGTATCTTTCAGTTTTTTGGGTATGATCTTTTTGCTACCGAATTAGGTAAAATGATCATTATTCCTAGCGCGCTTGCTTCATTGAGAGACAATCTGGAGTTGCTTTTTGCTGAAAATAAGATTTATGGCACGATGTTTCACTACAATTATATGGGCAGCTTTGGTGCGATGATGGCACCGCTGTTTTTGACGTTAGCATTATTTCTTAAAGGTAAACGAGCTAAAATATTATTTGGCGGTATGAGTTTATTGGCTTTGTTTCTACTGTTCGGCAGTACGTCGCGGGCGGGTATTATTGGTTTCAGCATGGCGCTTCTTTGTTTCGTTATTGTTTTTGCTCGGAAAATCATGGCGCACTATAAAATAACTCTTTCGGTAATCATCGCTTTTATTGTTTTTGCTTTTGGACTTAATGTAGTAACCAGCGGCGCAATATTTTCCCGAGTACCAACGCTTGTTAATGACGTGGTTGCTTTTTTAGGCGGTAGCGATAGAAATTTTGATTATAGGAAAAATTTACCTGTCAATGACATTCGGTTCAACGGCAAAGAGATAACTTTTATTATGCATGATGAAGCGCTAACTATTATTCCTGATAATGATAGTGTGAGCTTTGCCGATAAAGCAGGGCAATCTGTTAATTATATATTAGTTGGCGATACTTATCAAACACAAGATGCTCGCTTTTCTTCATTTACTTTTGGTGAAACATCGGTTATTGGCTTAAATGCCGCTGTTCCAGTGCTCACCATGCGAGAAGCGGAACAAATTCGTTTTTTGATTGCTATGGATCAGACAGAAACTTATCTGGTTGATAGCAGATTTAATAAAATAAATTACGTTGACGCGCCGTCAATTGGCTTTAATGGTCAAGAAAAACTTGGCTCAGCCCGCGGCTATATTTGGTCGCGCAGCTTACCAGTAGCCTTAGAATGCCTGTTCATCGGCAAAGGTCCCGATACCTTTATCCTGAACTTCCCCCAAGGCGATCTTTTAGGCAAATGGTATGCTTACGGAACGCCATGGATGACTGTCGACAAACCACACAATTTATATTTGCAGATTTGGATTAGCCAAGGCGCTATAGCGTTAGTTGCCTTCTTAGCCCTTACTTTGGGTTATTTGGTTGTTAGTTTCAAACGTTATGCCTCCCGTACCGATTATACCAGTGCGGAAATCATTGGCGCTGCCCTAACCGTAGCTGTAGCTGGCTACTTAGGTGCAGGCATATTCAACGACTCCATCGTCTCAGTAGCACCTATCTTTTGGGTATTATTGGGAGTCGGCATTGCAGTTAACCGTGTGGTAGGAAAGCAACAAATCAAATAAAACACAGAACATTAAGCGACAACCAGTAGATTTGACACAATAAATCTCAGGTATTTAGTTGTGTCAAAAAGTGAAATAATTGTACGCGTTTGTGTCTACTGCTTAAGAACTGTGTCATATAAAGAGAACAACAAGCTGGACGATCTTGCTGTCATGATGAAACTTGTGGTGAGGTCAGTCTAGTACACAAGTTTTTTTGTGTTTAAAAATAAGGATGAAAGCGGGGGCAATGAAACATGAGTGAATTTCATATCAGCGTCATTGTTCCTATCTATAATTGTTGCGCTTATTTGGAAAAATGCTTGGCAAGCATTGTCGCTCAAACTATGACTAATTTTGAGGTTATTTTAATTGATGATGGCTCAAACGATGGCAGTAGCGAAATCGCTCAAAAATTTGCCCAAGAAAATCCCAGTTGGCAATATATTTGGCA
Organism: uncultured Peptococcaceae bacterium; assembly: GCA_949743265.1. Classification (GTDB taxonomy): domain Bacteria; phylum Bacillota; class Peptococcia; order Peptococcales; family Peptococcaceae; genus CATJSX01. The sequence goes on along the minus strand of CATJSX010000182.1, from coordinate 387 downwards.
AGCAAATGGTGGCGTAGCTGTTGCGCGCAATCAAGGATTAGCGCGAGCAACGGGTGAGTATATTGCTTTCATTGATGCCGATGATCATATTGATAAATGTATGCTACAGGAAATGTATATTGCCGCTCAAACAGAACAAGCTGATATGGTGCTTTGCAATTATTGTGAAGAAAAAGATGGTGTTTGTAGTAAACCAATATTGACGTTTGCAAAAGAAATATTTGAAGATGTTGATGAGATTTTACTGCAATGTATAGCGCCGAAATATGCGCTGTGGGGTAGATTGATTAAACGTTGTATAATAAACCATTGCCGATTTTTGAATAAAAATGGTGAAGAATTAGCTTTTTTTCTTCAATTTTTGCTGAGTATTAAAAGAGTTTCAGT
>CATJSX010000181.1 GCA_949743265.1 uncultured Peptococcaceae bacterium | reverse complement strand
ACCATCAGTATTATAGAAAATGCTGGCTTAATGGGTGTACCGATTCCATCGGCAATTATGGAAGGGATAGAGGTATTAAAGAAAAAAGTGGGTGAAAAGAAATGAGTACTTATCAGTATCCGTTCAGAGGAAAATTTAGAATTACTTGTCGTTTTGGCAAAAAGGGGAGCTGGGCGGCAGGGTGGCATATTGGCAATGATATAGTAGGCGATGATAATCCGACCATTTATCCTATCTGTGCTGGAACAGTCCAAAGCATTAACGGTCATGGAAAAGCCTACGGCAATCATATCTGTATGAAACATGATGACGGTATGGTGAGTTTATATGCACATTTAAAGAATATCAGTGTAAAAGTTGGGCAGAAGGTAACGCTTAATACGCCATTGGGGATTATGGGCGCTACTGGCAATGCTAACGGGGCACATCTTCATCTTGAGCTGCATAGAAGTATATGGAAATATCCAGCTAAAGGCAGTAGTCCAGAAACGGCAACATGGTTGATTGATGCAGTCAGTTGGATAGAGGATCATGTTAAGGAGGGGGAGAAGATGATAGAAGCAAAAGATTTGACGGTGAGTGTCAAGGATAAGTTGGTGACAGTTAAGGCGGTCAACGTCGATGGTAGTAATTATGTGCTGTTACGTGATGTGCCGAAGCTGATGCCAGTGATCAGCATTGGATATGACGAGAATAGAAAAATGCCAAAAATTGAATAGGAGTGAAAACATGACGAAAGACGAAGTTTTAGCAGTGCTAAAAATGCCGATGAAAGATAATGTCATATTGAAGTTGGAACAAGTCAACTTGACTGATAAAGAAAAAGAAATCTTAATCATGACCGTTTTAAGAGGTATGACAGAACTAGAAGCGGCTGAGGAATTAGACATCAGCAGAAATTGCCTGCAAGCACATAAGAAAAAAGCGTTAGAAAAATGCGCTATGGCATGGGAATGACAGTTTCCATGCTTTTTTAGTGCTTTTTTGATGCTAAATTCAGTCTAAAATTGTGCTTTTAATTGGTCTACAAAAGTTTTTTTATTCGTTAAAATTCAATCGAAAAGGAGCAATATGAAATGAATAATCTTTATCCAAACACAAATTACGGCTATCAGTCATCATTTGACCCTTATGACAATCGTCTTTTGAATCGTCCTCAGGTTACATGGGTTAATAGCTTTAACGAGGCAAGTAATTTTCATTTACCGCCTGATTCTTCTATTGTTTTGTTGGATAATACAGCGCCGCGGTTTTATCTAAAAGCTACTGATAAAAACGGTATGCCAATGATACGGGCATTTTCTTTTGAAGAAATCATGATGAATCAGACGCCAAATATTTCTGCCGACTATGTTTCAAAAGAAGAATTTGATGCTTTAAAAAATGATTTTAACTCGCTGTTAAGCAAGTTGGGAGAAGGTGAACAAAATGCCTAATCCTATTAAATCAATGATACCTAATCAAGGACAGCAACAAGCGCCAGATATTTATGAATTTCTGGACGCTATGAAAAATTCTAATCAGAATCCACAGATGATTATTAACCAGATGATTCAAAATAATCCAAACTTACAACAGTGTTGGCAACAGGCGCAAGCTATAGCAGGTCAGAATCAAGACACTATAACACTATCAAAACAGATTTGCCAGCAAAAAGGGCTGGATTTTGATAGAATAGCAAGTATATTTGGAATGAAACGATAATGATTAGTATTGCTCTTTCAAATTAAAAATGGAAACAGGATTAAGTGCAAGTGATGTATTAGCCATTCAAGCAGAACGCAATAACGGCTATGGCTACGGAAACAATGGTTTCTTTGGTAACGATGGGGCAATGATGTTATTTTTCTTGCTGGCTTGGGGAAATAACGGTTTTGGTGGCTTTGGTGGCAATGGTGCTTTAAATCAAGTTAACAATGATTTTCTTTATACCAATCTTAACAACACATTACAAAACGGCTTTGGACAGGTTTATAACGGACAACGCGAAATCATTAACGGTCTTTACAATGGATTCAATTCTAACGAAAGAATGATGTGTGAAGGCTTTAACGCTACTCAGCGTGAGTTAATGCAAAATCGTTATGAAAGCGCAAAAAATGCTAGTGATGTTATGCAAAATGATGATCGCAATACGCAACGTATTATCGACTATATGAATGCTACAGAAAAGCAGAATCTGCGCGATGCGCTAACTACAGCTAATATGCAGTTAAGTCAGCAAGCACAATCCGCTAATTTAATCGCTACTTTAAAACCGCAAGCTGTTCCGGCTTATTTAACATGCAGTCCTTATGAAGCGTCAACAATGGCAATGAGAGGATATTTTAACGGTCATAATTGCAATTGGGGTAACAGCTGCGCTTGCTAATTCCGATGTTTAATCGTGACTAAAAGAGCTTTTGACCTTTTGGTCATTAGCTCTTTTCTATTGAATAATAAAGGAGTGTTTACTATGCCTTGTCAATTTTATAGCGGTAGTGGTTGCGGCGGTTGTTGTCATTTTGTTAGAACAACGTCAATAACATTAAGCGGCACTGTGTTAACGCTGACAATACCCGCTCAAAACATCAATAACAAACAAAAACTATGTATTTGTTTAGCACAAAGTTTGCCGGAAGGTATTACACAAGACGTAACAGTTTCTGTTATGGTTGGAACTCGTGAAATTATGGCGATTACAAGAAGTGGCAACGAACTCTACGCCGACCAATTACGCTCAAGAAAAGTGATTCATTTTACTGCTGCAACGAGTTTACCTGCGTTAGTGGCTGATTGTAAAAGTTTATGCCCAACGGCGCACGTTTTTCCATCATTACCGGCACAAACAACGCCGCCAACGCCAACAGCATAGGAGAGAATAAACAATGAAAAAGAAATATGAGTATATGGATAAGAGCGCGGAAAGAATGTGTGATTTATTCGTTGATTCTCTAAAGCATCGTATGCTGGCAGAAGAAGCAGAGATGCCAGAGGAAAGAGAATTTCACGAACGCGCAGCCGCTACATTAACGAAACTCTTTGAAGAAGATAAAAACCTTATGGAGAAAATGTATAAATAAAAAATAGCGCTAGAACGTAAAATTCTAGCGCTATTTTGTTATGAAAATGTGTTGCTAATTTGTTACTAATAGATTGCTTTTTTAGGTGTTTTTCTGTGTTTTCACATTTGTACAAACCGCTAAAAATAGGCGTTTTCTGGGCTTTATTTTGGCTTTGTTTTATTTGAGTATAAGTACAACAAAGGATAAAACCCTGTTAAATCAAGGCTTTTATCCTTTTTTGTTACTAATTTGTTGCTAGTTCAAAGCAAAATGAACTCTAATTTTTTATTAACTCTATGTT
>CATJSX010000180.1 GCA_949743265.1 uncultured Peptococcaceae bacterium | reverse complement strand
TCTCCTGTTTTTAGGCAATTAAAAAAGAGCCGAACGGCTCTCTTTTAATTGCTCGTTTTAATCTGATATTGGCAAGACAACCAAAGATCTTTTCCAATCAACAGGAATACCCAACGCCATATCCGCTTCATTATCTTTGATAATGTCGTCGATCAATTCTTGTGAATAACCTAATTTAATTGCCTCTTTTACAAATTCTTCTTTGCCCACTCCACATACGTCCTTTCTATTGTTTCTCCAACTTCTACCGCTATAGATCTCGGTGTTGGGTTATTGCAATACTCAGACCACGCTTCGGCAATCATCTCAGAATAACGATTTGGATTTTGATTATTCCATGCGTATTCCGATAACTCCTCTGTTAATTGCGTTGTCGTTCTCATGTCAAACAGCGCTTGAATATTTTTTTCTTCGCCAATTTTAAGCCAGTCATCAAGTTGATGGGCAAATTCGTGATCAAAAGTTGCCTTGACTGTGAAACAGCCTTCGGGATGCCATTTGGTTTCCACTTGCTGAAGACCGCTTTTTAACGCTTTATCATAATCATTATAAAAACCTTTATTCATGCAAATACCGCGACAAGATTCAAAAGGTGGTTGTGGCGACCAACTAGAAGCCATTTGATTTTGTCTAATGCGCAACACCTTTCGCACAAATTCAGAGGCTTTCTTTTTTGCCCAGTTTTGGCAATCGTCATCACTAAAGCCTTTTGGTAAATTGGTTCTAAGATAGTTCAATTCCACTTCATAAGCAATTTGCTTAGCAATGGCATTTCTCGCATGAGCTTCTCCCACAAATTTGAAATTATTCTCCACTAATTCTGGAAATACTATTTTCATATTCGTCAAGCCTTGATTCCATTCGTTTGCTGCACGAATATCCAATCCCTTGTATTCGGCGTTAACCCCTAAAACATTTTTAGCATAAAGGTTAGCTTCTTCAATCGTTTTAGCTGGTGTAAACTCAATAGCGCCCTCTTTTAGTAGTTGAAGTCTTGTTTTAGCTAATTCGCCATTAGCCCGAGAAAGCGATAGACGATTTTTTTGCAACCTATCACAAATATTTTCAATACCACCATTCGCTTCAATTTCTTTCTTCCATGCTCGCCACGCTTCCTTATCTTCTGTGGTTAAAAAATCAGTAGAGCGCATATGGTAACGTTCATTTATTTCCATCAAGGACGCATATTCTTCTTTAAGCGCGTCCACTTTCGCTTGTTTTTCCAAAAGCAAATCCTTAAGTGTTTTCGCTACTTCTATTCTAACGCCTTCCGCTACAACTTTCAACGCTTTTTCGCCAGAAGATTGCCACTGGTTATAATTTAAAGAGCCGTCTACTAATACGGTTTTGCCGTTTTCGTCTCTGGCAGCTCTCGTTTCCCCTCTGGTTAAAATACTATCTTCTGGAAAATACGGTATTGTAGTACTGCGGCATCTTGGGTGCATAGGCGGATAATTGACACCGATCATTCGCTCTTTCATAGTAAATACTTTTTTATCCAAACTCCGGCAAACAGCGCTGGTGCGATTATCCAGCGTCGCCAGATATTCATATTGTTCTATGCCTAACTCTCCATAAGAGTCAGCAGTAGCTTGACCCCTGATATACGCCGTTTCTGTCCTGATTAAGCACTCTGCACGGTTATAATCTACTTTCATTCGCTGCGCTAATTGTCTGCTCATCTTTTCGATGCTGCTGCCTTGTACGGCTCCTTGCGCTAAGATATGGCGCACTTCGGAAATCAGCTTTTTATTATTTCCCCAAATTCTTTCCGAAAAGCTCTTACCACTCCACGGCGTTTGACAGATTCTTTCTATAGCTTTGGTGTCTAATCGGTCAAATCTTCCTTTAATGCCTCTGCTCACTGTTTGGGCAGTGTGTGTAAACGTATCCTTATAGACTTCCTGCAACAGTTTAAAGGTTTTCATATCCTGACTTTTACCCAACAGTTCCAGCTGTATGGATACTTGATCTTGTAACGCTTGCAGCCGGCTTACTCTACTGGCGATATATCTGCGCCTTAACATATCGTCATATTTAGGATCGCCAGTTTTGGCTTTCTCAATGCATTGTTCAACCGTTTCACAGTGGTCACGGTATTCTCTAGCTGTCAGTTTTTTCTTTGCCTGCGCTATAGAGATGCCTTTTTCATCAGCATATTTTTCATACCACGCGTTCATCTGCTCTTGGAGATTCTTCTGCGCTTCAACATATTCTTTTTTTAGATTGCTTAGTAATCTATCCCCTTGCTGGCGGCTCCTCTTTTCCTGCATTAAAGATCGTTCTGTCCAATACTCAACGTTATTCATCAGTCTTCACGCCATTTTGCTGTAAGGCTTCTTTCCTTTTGCTATGTCTTTCCTTTTGCTATGTCTTTCTTTTTGCGTTTTGTCTTCTTTTATTTCGTCTTCTACTGTTTTAGCCTTAGTGTTGTCTCTCGTCTTATCATCACTTTCTTCCAAGTGGTTGAGCAAAAATTGGTCATACTGCCCCAACAAATCATCTGCTGCTTGTTCCTCTTCCAATCGTTTCAACTCTTGATCCACATCATCAATTTGCGGCAATAGTTCCAACAGTGTGCGTTTACTAATCACACCGTCAAGCATCAATATCGTTTCCGTATCCTCTTTCACATTCTGCGGCAGATTCCGCGTAAATTCTTCGGATATATCTCTGTAATCATAGCAACTCCCCTTTCTTATATTGAGTACTGTCGTTATCATTTCTCGCCTTTTCGCTAAAGCTGTCCGAAACTTATTTTCTTTAATCATCACTTTCTGTTCCAATGGCAGAATCTTAAACTTTATAGCAATACCACTCAAATTCCCAGCAAATTCTTTATCCGATAAATCCGGCACCATGCCGAATTTATGCACATCACTATTGAGTCGGTTTTTATAGTTCTCTATGGCTGCGTCATTGATTTCTTTCGTCAAAAAATGGGCGCTACCATTCTCGCCCAAAAACAGCAGCCGATTCCGTCTTAAATTAGCATAGGCTTTGGAAGTGCCTTCTACATCATTATCGTCAGCACCATCAAAACCGTTGCAGTTGCTAAAGACGAGATAAGCGTCAGTAAAATATTCAAAATCATTAGCGCTGTCCGATTGCGCTTTGTCATAAGCATCTACCAGCGTCATCACCTGCTCAAAATCGCTCCGCATTTCTTCATTATTGCTGTAAACCACTACCGGCACCTCATTAAAATAGTGGCTTTCTCTCTCCAATTCTACAAAAGCTGTCTGCCCTTCTGGGCGGCTGTAGTGAATGATTTCTTCACTGGTATAAACGTCAGCATATTCTGTCAGCTTATTATCTAGTGTTTTGACCTCATAAAGACGGATAGCGCATAAAAGATAACTATCCAAACGGCTGCCAAAGATTAAAATCATTTCACGCGGGTCAACACGCTTGCATCGCGTTTGTGCCTTCTCATTTTGATACACAATTTCCACACCATAACCAAATATACTTGCCTTCTTTGCCAGCTCAAAATTTTCATCGTCTTCGAAATTATCATTGATGATTTCGGTATAATCCCTTAGATACTGCTCATCATCAGATGAGTATTTGACGTTAATGCCCATGAAGTAACCGGTAATGGTATCGGTAATATATTTGCAATA
>CATJSX010000179.1 GCA_949743265.1 uncultured Peptococcaceae bacterium | reverse complement strand
AGATAATCCATTAGTTTATATACCTTTAGTTAGTATTGGCATTTTTTTGTTAGTTACGTTGCTACTGTACTTATTCGAAATATCCCTTATGTTGGGCGTGAAATTATTTGATAAAGAGATTCTGCAAATAGTAGTGGTATATTGTTATCAATAAATTGCTATGGTATAATATTCCCTATCTGATAAATAGCAAAAATAAGGCAGGGAAAATTAATGGTTATTTTAGTAACAGGCGGCGCTGGTTATATTGGTAGTCATACTTGTTTGGAATTATTACGAGCAGGGCATCAAGTGATTGTTGTTGATAATTTGTGTAACAGCAGTAGAGAAGCCGTTAACAGAGTGGAGAAATTAGCGGGTAAGTCTATTATTTTCTATCAGGCAGATGTCACAGATGAAGCGGCGCTGGCGGCGATTTTTGCGCAGCATACTAATATTGATGGGATTATTCATTTTGCTGGTTTAAAGGCAGTTGGTGAATCGGTGGTTAAGCCGCAACAATATTATTATAACAATATCGTTGGAACGTTGGTTTTGAGCAAAATGATGGCGCAATTTGGCATTAAAAATATCGTGTTTAGTTCTTCAGCAACGGTTTATGGTGAAAATGAAATTCCTTTTGTGGAAACGATGTCGTTAGGCGTACCTACCAATCCTTATGGGCAAACAAAGTTGATGTCAGAACAGATTCTCAAGGACATGGCTGTTGCGCATCAAGAATGGTCTGTTGTTTTATTGAGATATTTTAATCCCGTAGGCGCTCATGAGAGCGGACAAATTGGCGAGGCACCACAAGGCATTCCCAACAATTTAATGCCGTTTATTAGTCAAGTTGCTGCGGGGCGTTTGGAAAAATTAAATATTTTCGGCAACGATTATCCGACACCTGACGGGACATGTATTCGCGATTATATTCATGTTTGTGATTTGGCTGAAGGGCATGTTAGAGCGTTGGAAAAACTAGCAGATAAATCGGGCGTTCATGTTTACAATCTAGGTACTGGTCAGGGAACCAGCGTTATGCAGTTATTAACGGCGTTTGAACGCGTGAATCAGCTTCACGTACCCTATACTATTGCGCCGCGTAGAGCAGGAGATATTGCTGCATTTTATGCCGATGCTTCCAAAGCTGAACGAGAATTGGGCTGGCGCGCTGTTCGTGATATTGAGGCCATGTGCCGAGATACGTGGCGCTGGCAGACAATGAATTCTCATGGCTATGATCAATAACAAAAAAACTGTCGAGGCTTGCCTTGACAGTTTTTTTGTTTTGGTGAAATACTATCCGCTATTTTGAATCATGTTTTTTGATGGTATAATAATATAACGAACCATTTATTATGCTTGTCGTAAAATTGCCGACCAAATCGTCGAACGCGGCAAATATGAAAATTTACACAGTGTTATCGTTACTTTTGTTTTAACTGAAGCACCATTAAGACATACCACTGAAAATAGTAAAATTCAATTACGTAAGATGGATAATGAATTGTATTCAGACTTATTAACGATCCATGAAGTCAATTTAAAGCATATTGATGAGCAGCATTCATCAGAATTACAGACGTTGAAAGCATTTTTTGAAGCTGATACTATGGAAAAATATGAACAATTCTTGGCGCGCCATGGGCAATCACCATTAGGACGATTGCTTGAGAAAAAATACAATTCAGCGGTTAGAGAAACTACTTTATTGGATAGCATCAAGGAGGATGAGAAATTTATGATTAGATTAACAGATGAAGAACGTTTGCTTGAACGACAAAGAAGGGCGTATGGAAGGAAAAATAGAAGGAAAATTTGAAGGGAAAATAGAGGAACAGTTATTGATCGCCAAGAATTTGCTGAAAAAGAATATGTCGGTTGACTTCATCGCTGAGGCGACGGGGTTATCGACATCGCAAATTTTATCGCTATAAAGTTATTTCAATACGAGCGCTGATCTTGCTTGCAAAAGATTACTACACCAAAGGCTACTGATCACATCAGCAGCTCTTGGTGTATTTGCGTAATGAACGGCAAAGCGTGCTCTAGCCAATACTTCTCTGGCAATCTGGGCGACAGATGAAGAGAGGTTTTCTTTTGTAAAAACAGTGATACTTTGGCGCAAAATTCCGTTTCATTGTCTAAATCGAATAAATAACCGTTTTTGCCTTCTTCAATTAAATCAACATGACCTTTTACTCGTGAGGCCAATACAGGCAAACCGGCTTGCAGCGCTTCCATGATGTTGAATGGTAAACCTTCGCTTTTACTGGACGATATGGCTAATTGTGCCATACCAAACAGCGAAATCATATCATCAACATGACCCGGCAGCAAAATATTTTGCGTCAGTTGTTTTTGCACGATGAGTCTGCGGCAATGTTCCCATTCTTCGCCTGTACCAGCTAGGATTAGCTTGAATTGCGGATATTTCTGAATAACAGCAGGTAGGGCGTTGATCAAAAACTGTTGATTCTTGCGCTTAGAAAATTCGGCGCCATACACTGCTACGACGTCATTCTCCTGAAAATGGAATTTTTCTCGTATAGTTTGTGCTGAAGCCGCAGGTTTTGCTTGTTCTGGCAATCCCATCCCCGGAATCAAAGCAATCGTGCCAGCAGATAGATTATAACGTTGGGCAAGACGATAATCTTCTTCGTTCATAACCAATAAAAGCTGCGTTGCTGGTCGGCATAATTTTTCCGCCGCTACATAAAAAGTTCTTTTGATTGGCGGCGTTTTTGCTGAGAATAAATAACCGTGTGACGTATTGATTGTTTTGACGTTATTAGCACCATAAAAGCGCACCGCTATTCGTGTCAAAAAAGCGGCTAATGTGGTATGGACACTGATTACTTGATATTTTTCTGCTTGCAGCAAACGATAGATTTGACCAATGGTTCGCCAATTTTTCCACGAAGTGAGTTTTTTTTCAAAAGGAATATCAAAGCAACGATCGCTCCAAGCGATATTTTTGGCGCCTTCTGCCAAGACATGAATCGTCCAGCCTTCATCATGATAATATTTCAAATAGGGCAAGTGAAAATTGCGGATATGCGAAGCGCGAGATGCTACATACAGCATTTTTTTCAATAGTGCTCCTCTTTTCTGGCATGAGTTTTTATGATAATTTTATCATGCTTGCTTAAGCAAAGCAATCTAATTCATGGTGAATTCTGCTGGTTCATTATTTTGCAACTCTTGGCACATATTCGTCAATATATCACCCATACCAACGAACCTCACTAAAAAAGAATTTTTCACCGCCAACGAATTTTTTACCTTAACTTGCCAAATAAATTGCATAGATAAATTGCGAAAAGGGAATAAATCATCTATAATAAAGACAACAGTTTATTTAAAACTATTTCAGGAGGAAATTATGGATACTGCAATTAAAGCAATTTTTCGTCAGCCGGAAACCTATTTGAATCAAAACATTACTATCAAAGGCTGGATTAGGACGATTCGCACTTCAAAAAATTTTGGCTTCATTGAAATCAATGATGGCGGCTTTTTCAAAAATTTGCAGGTCGTTTTTGAAGATACGCTGGAGAATTTTGAAGAGGTTGCCAAACTAGGGGTCAGTACTGCGTTAATCGTGCAGGGCGTTTTGGTAGAATCTATTGGTGCTAAACAGCCTTTTGAGCTGAAAGCAACGCAGATTATCATAGAAGGCGCTTGTCCTTCGGATTATCCGCTGCAAAAGAAACGCCATACTTTTGAATATTTGCGCACTATTGCTCATTTGCGTCCTAGAAGCAACACTTTTGCTGCTGTTTTTCGGGTGCGTTCGGCGGTGGCTTATGCACTGCACCAGTATTTTCAGGAGCGGGGCTTTGTTTATGTGCATACGCCTATTATTACTGGCAGTGATTGCGAAGGCGCTGGCGAAATGTTTCGCATTACGACATTGGATTTGCAAGATGTACCTAAAACCGACGACGGGGCGGTGGACTACAGTCGCGATTTTTTTGGCAAAGAAGCCAGCTTGACTGTTAGCGGTCAGCTTAATGCCGAAACTTTTTGTATGGCGTTTAAAAATGTCTATACTTTTGGTCCCACCTTCCGTGCGGAAAATTCTAACACAGCTCGCCATGCAGCAGAATTTTGGATGATTGAGCCGGAAATTGCTTTTGCTGATTTGGCTGATGATATGGCGCTGGCTGAAGATATGATGAAATATATCATTAACTATTGTTTGGAAAATCTGCCGGAAGAAATGGCGTTTTTTAACCAATTTGTGGACAAAGACTTGTTAGCACGGTTGAATCATATCGTCAATTCTGATTTTGGACGGGTGACCTATACGGAAGCAGTCGATATTTTGCTCAATTCTGGTGAAAAATTTGACTATCCTGTGGCGTGGGGCATTGATTTGCAGACGGAGCACGAACGCTATTTGACGGAACGTCACTTTAAACGACCAGTCTTTGTTACTGATTATCCTAAAGATATCAAAGCGTTTTATATGCGCCTCAACGATGACCAAAAAACAGTAGCGGCAATGGATTTACTGGTGCCGGGTATTGGTGAAATCATTGGCGGCAGCCAAAGAGAAGAACGGCTCGATTATCTGGAAAAACGTATTGCCCAATTGGGTTTGAAACGCGAGGACTACTGGTGGTATCTGGATTTGCGCAAATTTGGCGGTACTCGTCATGCTGGTTTTGGTTTGGGCTTTGAACGCTTGATTATGTATTTGACCGGTATGAGCAATATTCGCGACGTTATTGCTTTTCCTAGAGTGACCAAAAGCGCTGATTTTTAATCATTTAAGGAGGAATTCATCATGGCTAAAGATGCTAGTTTTGATATTGTATCAGAAGTGGATATGCAGGAAGTCAATAACGCTGTCAATCAAACGGTAAAGGAAATCACGCAGCGTTATGATTTTAAAGGTAGTAAAAGTACTGTAACCGTAGAGGATGGCAGCGTTAAAATTTTGACCGAAGATGATATGCGCCTCAAAAGTATCGTGGATATTTTGGAAAGCAAATTCATTCGTCGGGGCGTTGCTGTCAAAAATTTGGAATACGGCAAAAGTGAAAACGCTTCCGGCGGCATGGTGCGCCAACTGGTCAAAATTCGTCAGGGAATCGAAGCCGACATTGCCAAAAAGATTACCAAAGATGTCAAAGAATCAAAACTAAAAGTTCAAACACAGCTGCAAGATGATCAGCTGCGCGTAACCGGCAAAAAAATAGACGATTTGCAAGCTGTTATCGCCTTGCTCAAAGAAAATGATTATGGCGTAGAATTGCAGTTCAAAAATTTTCGCTCCTAATGTGCAGCGAACGCCATACCCTCAGCGCTTGGAAGATATTTTCCAAGCGCTTTTTCTTTAGCCACTATATCCCGCCAAAAAATCTTTTCTTTCTTTGCTGAAATATGATACAATAACGACAAATCACTACGTTGGAGAATGATTATGATCAAAGAAAATCAAACTACGCTTAATCGTTTGCAAGTGCTGCTGGATATGGCAATCGTACTGATTGCTATGGCAGCTTCTTATTATATCCGCTTTACCTTGCTAGAGGGTCATGCCTCTCTAAGCGGCGCTGCTGTTTTGCGCATCGCGCTGATAGCTATGCCTGTTTATGGCGTGCTCTATTCGCTTTCTGGCGTCTATAATCCCAAGCGCACCAAAGGCATTTACGGCGAGCTTCGCGAAATATTGAAAGCTAATATCATTGGCGCTTTGCTGATGGTTACGGTACTGTTTGTTTACAAAATTATTGACTTTTCGCGGCTGCAATTGGTTATCTTTTTTGCTATCAACAGCACCATTACCATGTTTAGCCGCGTTGTTCTCCGTCTCACGTTGCGCAGTCTTCGCCGCAAAGGCTACAATCTCAAACACTGTCTGTTGATCGGCGCTACGGAAATCGGCGACGATTTTCTTGATCGCGTTGAAAATAATAAACATTGGGGCTACAACGTTATCGGCGTCATTGACAACTGGTTGCCTAAAGGCAGCCAATACGGCGGTTATCCTGTTTTTGGCGGTACCGATGTTTTGGCGCAGGTTTTGACCGAAAAATATATTGATGTTGTGATGATTACGCTTAGCTCTGATGAATTTGATGAAATGGGCTTTATTCTCAGCCAATGCGAAAAAGCTGGCGTCAAAAGCAATATTGTACCATACTATTATCGCTATATCCCAACTCAGCCTTATATGGACGAGCTGGACGGTTTGCCTATCATCGATACTCGTCGTGTACCGCTGGATAATTACCTCAAAAGTGTTGGCAAACGCTTATTTGACATTGTTTTCGCCCTGACGGCGCTGGTACTCGTTTCGCCTGTTATGCTGTTATCTGTGGTGATGATCAAGCTCACTTCTCCCGGACCTATTATTTTTAAACAGCAGCGTGTAGGGCTTAATCGCAAAAATTTTATGATGTATAAATTCCGTTCTATGAGAGTTCAAACCGAAAACGAAGAAAAAAGTCAGTGGACCACCCCCAATGACAATCGTAAAACCAAATGGGGCGCTTTTATGCGCAAGACCAGCATCGATGAACTGCCCCAATTTATCAACGTTCTTAAAGGTGATATGTCTGTCGTTGGTCCGCGTCCTGAACGCCCCTATTTCGTCGATATTTTTAAAGAAGAAATTCCACGCTATATGATCAAGCATCAAGTCCGACCAGGTGTTACCGGTTGGGCGCAGGTCAATGGGCTGCGCGGTGATACTTCAATTCAAGAGCGCATCGAGCATGATCTCTATTATATTGAAAACTGGACCTTTTATTTTGATCTGAAAATTATCTTTTTGACCATCTTTAAAGGCATAATCAATAAAAATGCGTATTGAGCAAATTTTTGCCGTTTATGAGCAGGCGCTCAATAAGTGATTTCAAAACATCTGCTTTCAAGCAGGTGTTTTTTTGTAATTATTTGTCCCATTCGTCAAAATAATTCGTGACAACCCAACGCCGTTATAGTATACTTATACCGAAGCTGCTATCGAAAGCTCATTGCTTCAAATTTAACCAAAATAATATTTGTGTCGTACCAAACTTTACTATTGCATATTCGCTCTGCTTGTAGTAGAATCAAAAGAAGCTGAAAAAGTAACAAAATGTTAACAATAAAGCGGCGCCGTTAGAATATCAGGGAAACGAGTAACAATTGTTTCTGAAACGGGTAGGGTTTCCTACTAATGACGGTCATCAATGAACGTTAAAACGCACGTTAATGACTTCAGCAAAAAAAGTAACAAAAAAATAACAAAATCTATTGCATTTTGACTTAAAAGCGAGTATAATAAAAGCAAGCCGGTCAAGAAAGAAAAGTATGAACTGTAAAAACTTCTTGAATTTTGGCGGCGACCATCGTATAATGGAGCCTAGCGTTTATACAAGCTCTGCAATAGAGCGGTGATCTTTACCAACTGCATATCAGAGCACTCCAATCGTTTGTGTTGGTTTTAGAGCCTTCAGGCTTTAAAATATATTCATTGTTCTGTTTGAGATGGACACAAAATGTTATGAAAGGGGGAGTTACGCCACAGCATAACTCAAAGCCGCTTTGTTTGGAATTTTTTTTTACTTTCCGGTTGGGTGGGGAAATCCTACCCAAATCGGTGTCAAAACTCTTAAGTTTTGACACCGAACACAAAAGTAAGGGAATCCCAAACTTTTGCGGCGAAAGGCCGATAAATCGGGGGATTTAGCGACCGGGCATTGGTGTGAAAGAGACGATTATGCCATGTAAGACCGCGCTGTAGTCTGAGCGAAAACGGACTGAAATTTGT
>CATJSX010000178.1 GCA_949743265.1 uncultured Peptococcaceae bacterium | reverse complement strand
CTACTAGGAAAAGAAATTGCTGATGCGCTGGGCTGTCGAGTAGATGACCTGTTTGCAGAGCAGGAAGGAGCGTGAGCGAATGGACGCAAAAAAGCTCCCAGAAAGGGAGCAAATATAGAGATTTATTACTTGTCGTGATAATGTGAGCGGCATTGTAAAATTTCAATTCTATTGCCAGATATGCGATAGATTAAACGGTTAGTATCATCAATACGGCGACTCCAATAACCTTGTAAGTTGCCTTTTAAAGGTTCCGGTTTGCCTAAACCAGTATAGCCATTGCGATCAATATCTTGTAGTAGTAAATTGATTCGCTTAAGCGTTTTTTTATCCTGTTTCTGCCAATATAGGTAATCTTCCCAAGCGAAATCGTCCCAAGCTTTAATCATCATTGACCTCAACTAAATCGTGAATAGTGCCGCCGCATTGTTCCATACGTTCTTTGGCGATCAATAAGCGGGCTTGATTTTCAGCAGAATAGAAGGGATCGGCACGAAGCTCAAAGGGAATGCCATTGTGATTGACTAACTGCTTTAAAAACATAATGGTTGCTATAGAAAGATTGATACCAAGATCGGCACAAATCATTTCTGCCTGTTGTTTTAGTGTATCGTCGATACTGATGCTTAAGGTTGCCATAAAAACAACTCCTTTCTTAGTGATAGTTTATACAAAAGGTGGGTTTAATTCAAGCAATTCTGGTATAGCAAAACGAGTGCGTTCTAATAAAGCATCGAATGAGCCAGATTCTAGTACAAGACCGGGAATATCATCACTTGTAGCAATCCAAACGTTTGCTTCATTATTCCAGTTAACATTTACAATGTATTCCATGATTAAACACCTCCTAGTTATAATATAACCGTTTTATCTAACTAACAGCGTTTCGGATTATCAGTACGTCCGACGAGATAATCAATAGAAACATCAAAGTAGTCAGCTAGCGCAATGAGAATATCCGCAGTAGGTTGTCTATCGCCGTATTCGTATCGTTGATAACTTCTTAATGATACGCCGACTTGTTCAGCAATATCTTTTTGTAAGATACTTTTTTGTTCTTTTAATTCAATCAATCTTTCGTTTAATTTAGCCATGACAATACCTCCAAAAAATATAAAAAAGTATTGACATGACCGAATGGGCATGGTAATATACTGCTAGGACATGACCAAACGGACATGATTCAATCCAAAAAGGGGATGGTGATATGAATACAATTTTACAAACAACAAGAAAGCAAAGAGGATTAACGCAAGTTGAAGTTGCTCAAAAAGCTAACATAGCAGAAAGAGCATATCAACGCTACGAAGCTGGAGAGCGTACCCCAAACGTTCATACAGCCCAGTTGATAGCACAAGCATTAAACACAACGGTAGAGGAACTATTTCCGGTAGCTCTACACAGTTAGTATAACATGGTATCAAAGCGGTATCAAGAAGAAGGTGAAACGGTGAAAAATTTGACGGTCAGATTACCCGATGACCTGTATGAAGAATTAACCACATATGCAAAAGAAAAAGATATGAGTAAAAATCAAGTGATTAAAAAAGCAATACGGTTGCTGATGAAAGACAAGGAAGGAGCGTGAGCGAATGGACGCAAAAAAGCTCCCAGAAAGGGAGCAGACAAAAAATTCTTTTAGCGTCGTTCTGGATTGTCGGAGCGTCCGACGAGATAATCGAGGGACACGTCGAAAAAATCGGCAATAGCGATTAAATTATCAAAATTTGGTTTAGAATCATCAGCTTCTAAACGTTGGAATTGTCGTTCAGTTAATCCTAATTTTTCGGCTAACTGTACTTGAGTTAGATTTTTTGACTTGCGTAATTCTTTTAAGCGCACATTAAATTTCATGTCGTACCTCCAAAAATAATAAAAAATGCTTGACATGACATGTATTACGTGCTAATATCTGAATATAGCACGACATGTATTACGTGTTAAATTTAGAAAGGGGCAGGTGAAAGTGAATACGATTTTAAAGCAAACAAGAGTAAAGAGGGGCTTAACGCAAGTGCAAGTTGCAGAAAAAGCCCAGATAACAGAAAGAAACTATCAGCGCATTGAGCAAGGTGGACAAGAACCAAAAATAAAAACAGCTCTGCTGATAGCGCAGGCATTAAATACGCCTGTAGAGTTTTTGTTCGGGACGGCAATCTCAAACAAAAATGAGAAATCAAAAGATACTTTAATTTTAACAGGAAGTAAAAAAAATAACAATCCGAACAAAGGAGCGTGAGCGAATGGACGCAAAAAAGCTCCCAGAAAGGGAGCAGACGACAATACGCCTGCCTGCCGACTTGAAAGAACAGTTGCAGCAAGAAGCGGATAAACGAGGAGACAGCTTGAATGGATTAGTTGTCATGATGCTTAATAGAGCATGGAAACTTATGACTCAGAATCAATTTTGATTTCGCCGTTTTCGCTTTCATATTCTACCACATATTTTTTTAATATGTTTTCAATTTGACCTTTATAGGAACGGTCATTAAGTTTGGCAAGCGCTTTAATTTTTTTAGAAAGCGTTTCATCTAAGCGTAATGGGTACGCGTTAGGTTGTTTAGCCATAGATATGCACCTCCTATCTTTTTACATCTAAATTATATCTAAATTATACGGCAAAATCAAAGATAAAAAATGATGTAAAAAGATATCAATTTCATATTGACAAATGCGAAAGATATGTTAAGATGTATTAAGATATCTAAATACATCTAAGAAAGAGGCGCATATGATATGGTAAGATTTTTGATTAGCACCACAGATGAAACTAGAAATGAGTTAAAAAGTATAGCCAATCAAAGGGGACAAACATTAAACGGTTTAATTAGGCAAATTCTCTGGGACTGGCTCAGGGAGCAGGAAAGAATGTAGACAAGGAAGGAGCGTGAGCGAGTGGACGCAAAAAAGCTCCCGCAACGGGAGCAGACGAAAAATTCTTTTAGCGTCGTTCTGGATTGTCGGAGCGTCCGACGAGATAATCGAGGGATACGTCAAAGTAGTCAGCTAGGGCAATGAGAATTGTAGCTGATGGAACCACTTTTCCGTATTCATAATCTTGATAGTTACGTTCAGAGATGCTAAGTTCATTAGCAAGTTGTTTTTGAGTAACTTTTTGAGCTTTACGGATTTCTTTTAAACGTTCTGGAAAAGTCATAATGGCACCTTTCTTTTAACAGCGTTTCGGATTATCAGTACGCCCGACGAGATAATCGAGGGATACGTCGAAATAGTCAGCAATAGCGATTAAAACTGACATAGTAGGCTCTTTTTGACCTTGTTCATAATATTGATAAGCTCTTAAAGAAACCCCAATGTTGGCTGCAATGTCTTTCTGGAGAAAATTTTTTTCTAATTTTAATTGTTGGAGGCGTTCGCTAAATACTGACATATCAATCACTCCTAAAAAAATAAAAAAATGCTTGACATGCACTAAAGTGCGTGATACTATAATAACAAGACATGCACTATAGTTCGTGTCTAATTTAGAAAGGGGCAGGTGAAAGTGAATACGACTTTAAAACAAATAAGAGTAAAAAAGGGCTTAACGCAAGTGCAGCTTGCAGAGAAAGCCAATATATCAGTGAGACATTATCAAGATATAGAAGCGGCAACTTCTGAACCATCTGTGAAAATTGCCTTACTGATAGCACAGGCATTAAATACGCCTGTAGAGTTTTTGTTCGGG
>CATJSX010000177.1 GCA_949743265.1 uncultured Peptococcaceae bacterium | reverse complement strand
TACTATGATTCAACCCTATTTCTCTGATTCCATTGACAGCGCCAAAGATCATAGCACCGCCACCGCAAGCCGGTTCATGTATGGATATATAGCCTTTTTCTTGTATATCCTTTTGTATCTTTTCTTTGCTCATAAGCATTTTTCCCATCATATCGCAAACACTTGAAGGCGTAAAAAACTGCCCTTTGTATTTGTTGTGCAGCTCCAACCCGTGGAATAATTGCCCTAATATATCTTCAAAATGGTCATTCTTCACGCAATATTCTAATGCTTCTGTTAATAATGCCATGAGTCCGGCCATTAACTCCATTTCTTCTTTGTTATAAGGCTTTATCATGGTCAAATAACGCTCTTCCCGTTCTTTGAAATGATGCTTATCTACTGAGTTGCTGATGGCTATAGCCGCTATTTCCACAAAATCCATAAAGACTTGCCAAGTACTGTGTCTTGCTGATAGTTTATGAATCATTTTGACCATTTCTTTAATGACTTGTTCACTATTCATGACTATCACCACTTTGCTCCCATGCTGTTTTATACTGCCAAACTTTTTGCACATAGCTGTCGTCGATGATGCCCTTTTGGTCCAGATATTTCTTACAGCCGCCTATGCCGCGATTGTAGCTAATCAGCATCAGCACGAATACTTCTTCGTCACAATAGCCTTCTTCCTGCCAATAAGTACGCATATTGTTCAGATGATAGACCCCTGCTTGTACATTATCCTCAAAGTCAAAGACGTCAAAATCGCTTATACCCAAATCTTCCGCTAAATGGGGATAGGTGTTTTTGTTCAGCTGCATGACGCCTTTACTGCTGCCGCTGTCGGCTTTCAGATCAAAGTTACTCTCGGCTTGAATGACGCCATACACCAGCCCATAATCCAACCCATATTTCTGACATTCTGCCTTGATAAAAGCCACCTGTTCCGTCGTCGGCTCTTTGGCTTCGACAGTGCCAAATAGGCCAAAGGATAACAGCACCACGGCCCACCAAAGCACCGTTACTAATTTATACTTCATCAGCCCGCCTTCTTTCCAATTCTTCCAATTCTTCTAATCCTTCCGATCGTTCCAAAAATCCACAACCGCCGCTGAAACATAAGCGGCACTGTTCATTGATAAGCACTGTTTTGGCATATTCACAAGAAAAACATTTGGACATGTTGTTTCCCTCTTGATTACCGCACATCTTGCATGATATATCAGAGCAACTAAAACAATCCATCTTATTCTCGCTTTCCTACACTCGTTCTGTGACAACCATTGCCTTTAACAACAGCAAGTAGTTGATATGATCCGTTATTTTTTCTTCCCATACCTCTAGTGAAATATCTTTTTGTCCATAATCGCGACATAAATCATAAACACTCGATGTATGTTTGACCATCATTCCAGCTAGTGCTTGCGGTAGGGATATTTTTTGTAACTTTGCCGCTACATTAAAGTTATGGAAATACTCTGCCTCTGTGCCATATTCAGCATTTTTATTTAATAAAACATCACGACATTTGTCCATTTGTTCATCGATTATCCATTGAATATCAAGATTTATCTTGCGTTGTAACCATTGGGTACATTCTTCCAATGTGTTAAAATCTTTGGCGAATGCTTCGCCAGTAGTGTTATTTAAGCCGATATATTGATCGCCTTCTTCGGTGTAGAACAATCCTCTAGGCTCTTTTGTTTCAACAATTTCATTAAACTTTAGCCATGTAATTTTTT
The DNA here is from genome assembly GCA_949743265.1 of uncultured Peptococcaceae bacterium. GTDB lineage: Bacteria > Bacillota > Peptococcia > Peptococcales > Peptococcaceae > CATJSX01. Next base: position 2,042 of record CATJSX010000177.1, on the reverse strand, counting down.
GAATGGTATCATTTTTGATGGCTTCATTGTTTTCTATATTTTTCATTACGAATCATGTCCTTTCATTTTTATGGGTGTCTTTTAAGATTGAATGGCACGCTTCTCACCATTCAATCTTAAAATATAATTCATAATTATGCTAATATACGGATTAGTTTAAACTTTTCTAGGCTTAATTGTTTTTGCAATGATTCTTTTAGATAGGCTGCGATATTTTGCATGGCTTCTTGTTTCCACGCCCCACCATCGGCTTCAAATAATGCACAGCTTGGGCCTTCTTTCATGCGGAAAATAAAGGGGCTTTCTGGTTGCTCTACTTCAAAAAAGGTTCTGCGCGGAATCAGGGTAACTGGATTAGGCACTAATACTTCTTCGACCATCGTAACACCGGTTTTTACGGTTACAGATTGTTTTACACCATCATCACCAACTTGTCGCACGGATTCGTCTTTGACATTGCCGGTTAATTGCAGTAGCAATGCTTTATCATCATTATTTGCAAACCGTGCTTGGAGTTTAATGTTAAAATCTTCAACATTATAATAAGTCCCATAAGAGAGTGCCTCTGGACACATGGCGGTTGCTATAAGATAACAGTTTTGTCGTTTGAATTTGTTCAACCAGCCATATACCTCTACCGTTTGATAGTTTTTGACGTGAATAATGATACCTTGCTCTTGTTGTAAAATATCATTCGTGTTCGTTATAATATACTCAACAATGGCCTCCAACGTATTCACCTGATAAGGTTCTTTTAATACAGGCTGCTCAACCAAGTCTAGCTCTTTATCCGTATAAGTATACCCTTCAATATTTTTTATTTCTGCTGAGCTTAGTCCGACAATGTATTGTAATGCTGCTTTAATCATCCTACATTCCTCCTAGTATTTTGTTTTTTATTAGCGTAATACGCTATTATTGTCCAACAACTGTTAATTTAGGTTTATCTTGTTCATTTGCTGATTCTTCCACTGCTTCTGCCACTGATTGTAAAGAAACATCGCCATTTTCTGCAACTTCCATGTGAATTTGATTTTTATTGCCGTTATACTCATTACTAATCGCTTTGCCGTTTTTGTCTCGACCGATAACAATGCGTGAAGCAATATTTTCACTTGGTGCCAGTACTGTTTTTACAGCAATTTCCATAGGTATAAAATCTCTGTCTTTATCCGGTGAACAGATAATTTCCATAATAATTTTGCGTTTAGCTTTCGCTTTTGTATTCGGATCGGCTATGTTTTCCGTTACTTTACTCATAGCCGCATTAAACTTTTCTAACAGTGCGCCATTAGCTAAACTATAACTCATTGTTATCATTCCTTTTCTTTATTCATTATTATCAAGTTGCTTCTGTAAATACCTTACTTTCTCAATGAATTCTTTGTCTTTATAGGCGTTTATCAGGCTTTGTATAAGCGCATAGGCGCTTAATTTTATTTCCTCATCGGTTTTATCCTTTAATGATATCGCGGCTATAAAGCTCAAATTGATAGCCATGATTTCCAAATATAGTTCTTCATAACTACTGGCATCATGTTCAAATGTTGTTATATTTTTTTTATTATCTGCTGTTGCACGAATCATTTATCTTTTCTCCTCTCAAATATATTTCAATTGCCTTTTTCGCTTCTTCCCAGCCGTAGCAGACTACCGCCTGATAGCCCTCTCTTTCCAGTGCTGTCAGCCACTCTTGTTGTTTCTCCGTTGTCTTGTTCCTGCCGGCTTTCAGCTCAATATACAGCCCATGATAGCCGCCTCTGGCTACGGGTAAGCAAATATCGGGTACCCCTGCCTTGACGCCTTGATGTTTGAGGTTAGCGGCTTCTATCTTGTTGCGGCTACCACCGTTGGGAATATGGTATAACAGCGCTAGTTCGGGATATTTACTGGCGGATAGCGCTGCCCATTGAAACAGCGTCTGTTGCTCTTGTGCTTCATGTTGCATAGGCTGTTTACTCCAGTTCATCAATTCGCGCTCGACTAGCTTCATGCGAAAAGCCATCTGGATAACGCTTTTGCAACTTTTCTATATTTAATCT
>CATJSX010000176.1 GCA_949743265.1 uncultured Peptococcaceae bacterium | reverse complement strand
CTTCCCCCTCTTGCGGAACAAAAACGTATTGTTGCTAAATTAGAGGAACTTTTGCCGCTATGTCAGCGGCTGCAAAAACGTATGACTGATTGATTATTGAGGAGGTAAAATTTTGTCTTTTGAATTTGAACTGATTAAAGAATGTCCCGACACTGGCGCCAGAGCGGGACGCTTTCACACACCACACGGCGTGATTGAAACGCCGGTTTTTATGCCGGTAGGCACACAGGCGACGGTCAAGACCATGACGCCGGAAGAATTAAAAAACTGCAATGCGCAAATTATTTTGAGCAATACGTATCATCTTTATCTGCGCCCCGGTCATGAATTGGTCCAAGAAGCGGGCGGACTGCATCAATTTATGCACTGGGATCGCCCTATTCTCACTGACAGCGGCGGTTTTCAAGTCTTTAGTTTAGGCGATTTGCGCAAAATCAAAGAAGAAGGCGTTGCCTTTCGCTCTCATATTGATGGTTCTAAGCATTTATTTACACCGGAAAGCGTTATGGCTATCGAAAACGCACTAGGTGCCGATATTATCATGGCGTTTGATGAATGTATACCTTATCCGGCGACTTATGAATACACCAAAAATTCATTAGAGCGGACAACCCGCTGGCTGGAAAGATGCCAAGCCGCCCATAAACGGGACGATCAAGCGCTTTTTGGTATTATCCAAGGCGGTATGTATCGGGAATTGCGGGAACAAAGCGCCCGCGAAGTCACCAGCGTTGACTTGCCGGGCTATGGTATCGGCGGTTTGAGCGTGGGCGAACCAGCAGAAAAAATGTATGAAATGCTGGGCTATACGACGCCCCTTATGCCAAAAAATAAACCCCGCTATCTGATGGGCGTCGGCGCGCCCGATAATCTGGTCGAAGGCGTTATGCGTGGCGTCGATATGTTTGACTGTGTGCTACCGTCCCGTATCGGGCGCAACGGCACCGTCATGACTCATGAAGGCAAAATTGTGGTGCGCAATGCCGAATACGCTCATGACTACCGCCCGCTGGAAGAAGGCTGCAACTGCTATGCTTGCCGCAATTATACGCGCGCTTATATCCGGCATTTGATCAAAGCTAATGAAGTTTTAGGCATTCGCCTGACAACGCTGCACAATATTTATTTTTTAACTCATCTGATGCAAGAAATTCGCCAAGCTATCTTGAATGACAGCTTTTTGGCATTTCGCGAAGCATTTTATGAAAAATATCATGGATAATAAAGGATATTATCAGCCGAGGCAAGAAGTAATATAAAATGGCAGGATAAAGAAAGGGGGTAAACCAATGGAACAAGGGGGAAGTCTTTTGATGAGCATCATGCCGTGGATTCTCATTTTGGGCGTGATGTGGTTTATCATGATCAGACCGCAACAGCAGCAAATGAAAAAACACAACGAAATGCTCAAAGAATTGACACCGGGAACGAAAATCATCACCGTCGGCGGCATCTGCGGCAAAATCAAAGCGCTGACAGAGGACAAAGTATTTTTGGAAATCGCTGAAGGTCTGACCATCGAAATGCTGCGAGCGTCCATCAGGCAAATTGATACCGATGATGATGAAGACGACGAGGACGAAGAAGAATATATAGACGACGATGACAGCGATGTTTATTATGATGAAGAAGTCGATGATAAAAAATAAAATCAACTAAATGATAAACGTCGCAACTACATATAGTTGCGACGTTTTTTTTGAAATGATTTAAAATAACCAATTTCCCAAAGGAATGCCAACTATTAGCATAGTCAAAAGCCAAATAACTAAAATCAATCCGCCATAAAGCCAAACAGTTTTCAAGTTCACCCATTCCTTATAGCTAAACATAATCGCTGTTAATGGCGAACCAGCTGGTAATAAAATAGCCAAATAGCCAGTAATAATTAACATAGTAATGAGCAAAGCAGGGTTCAAATTCATTTCCATAGCGTAGCCGCATAAAACGGGTATCATAATCATGATAACCACCATATTATTTAAACAGTTGGTCAGAATGACGCTAACAATTAAAACGATGATAATAAAGACAAAGGGAGAATGTCCATTTAATACAGGAGTCAGTACAGCTGTTAAAGAAGCCATGATTCCGGTTTCTTGATTAGTCAATATCGTCATCAGAGGAATAGAAAAAGCCGTTAATAAAAATACATTCCATTGTATACCATTAACTGCCATTTCAATAAAACCGATAAACGGCTTATTGTCCACGTGAATAATATTAGCAAGAATAATACAAAACATGACTAACCCCGCTAATCCAATAGCATTTAGGTAAGATTTTATAAACCAACTTTCTGGTACAAAACCAAATCCTAATAATAAGCATACAAATAGTGCCATTAGGCTTAAAGCAATTTTTTGCTCTTTAGTAGCTTTTTCAGCTTCACCAAAGAATGAAGCGTCCAAATCATTCAACGCTGAAATATCCGCTCTAAAAATAAAACGACAAGCGATAAGATATGCAACTATTCCTATAATAACGATTAGATTTACCCAAAGCATGTAAGCTCCCCATCCTATCGCCATCTCACCCATAACGCCGCTAAAGATTCCCATAAAAAGTAGTACAGTTCCTTGATAAGGCATACCTATAATTGCCATACTAGCTAATATAGTGCTGCCAATAATCATCATGGACGGCCACATAGAAAAGGGTTTGAAATCCGCTTTCTGGCTGATCGTAATAACTATTTGATAAAAAAACAAAACAACGATGTAAGGATTAGTGAAAACGCAAGTAAAGTACGCCAAGATCAGTAGCCCGCCTGACAAAATCCAAGGTTTTTTATAAAGAAATTTGATTTGGAAAATTTTTTTAAGCAAAAGATTGGTGAGATCAAATTTGGCAATTAATCCTCCCAGAAAGAACATACCAAAGATAATTAAGATAACCGTTTCGTTGCCAAAACCGGCTTTATAGTAGTCCGCAATGGGCATAATTCCTGTAAGACTAATAGCGATAAATCCCAATAAAGAAGCAAGACACATATCTGAAAAACAAACCCCATACAGCCATCCTAAAAATGCTCCCAACACTGTCATGCCCACTGGTGTCACAGATAAAAATGGCGGGATAAAACGAAAACCGAACATAATCAAACACATTATCGTAAAATGAATATAGGAAATAGCAATTTTCTTTTTCGTTGATTCATTTAGCATAAAAACCCCTCCATATAAGCCATTTTGAGAATTTCGCAGAAAAATTTTCAGCGAAATTCTCTCCTATGATTAATATTCTTCGGCTAAAACTTGATAAATCGGCGCTCCTTCACATGCTCTAGGCATGCGCACACCGCCTAAAACTGCCATTGTTGGAGCGATATCAACCATACGAATAATACGTTCCGTTTTATAACCAGCTTTCAACCCTTTACCTGCACCTATGAAAATAGGAGATACTGATGTGTCGCCATATCCTAAAGTAGTTGATAATGAATCGCAATGATCATAATTATAGCCTTCTGCATTCCAATAAATTATATCTCCAGATTCGGCTCCCCCCATACCAAGCAATATAGCATCTCGGTTACGCAAAGCCAACGCAATAACACGTTTACCGCTTTGGGGATGTTTATAACCATATAATGCAGTGATAATTTCTTCTTCCAGTTCATACTGATCTTTGGTATCAACGATACCATATGGCTGGCGACCTTTGATATTTAAATAAATATGATTTCCTCTTGGTGCTACAGCTTTAGTATTATCCCAATCAATTTCATACAAATCTTTGCCATTTTCATCTTTTTTTAATACTGTAAAGCCTAATTCTTCCATCAAACGAACGTTGATACCCGTGCAGTCACCCATCAAAAGCGGTTCATATTCAGAGGCGACAGCGGCATGATCAGAAACGAGCAAAATTGTCCAATTTTCATCAAGTAAATGAAGAAATTTGCCGATATACTCATCGGTTTGTGTATACATACGACGAACCAAAAGCTCATACTCTTCTTCGGTTAATTTGTTTTTGCCATGGTCTTTTAAATGTTTAATCAACATATGACCTTGCAGATCAATATTGTGCAAATGTGAAAAAATAATCTCATATTGATGATTTTCTATCAGATAATTAATGGCATCAGCATACCACTGACAAACAAGATCCCATGTCACACTCATGCAATCTTCGATTAGTTGTTTATCGCCGCCGCCAACCAAAGAATGGGGTTTTGCATAACCACAATGTGTTATCACATCGTAGTATAATTCTCGTGGATGAAAAAGTTCATCATAATCAATATTCATCAGAGGAGATACCCATATTTTTAATCTTTTGCCATCTTCTGCTAATTCCAAAATACGCATATGTCGTGAAGCGCGTATTTTCTCTTCTCCGCGAAAGCCATCATCTACGATATCAGCATAAAATACATTCTTATCCAAAACAAGTAATGGTTCGTGATCTTTTTTTGAGCGATATATCGCAACTTGGCTGTATTTTCCATCGTTATCAGCTAAAATTAGTGCCGGACGGCGAACCATGCCGTTAGAAAATAACAAAACACATTCTAAGTTTCCCGTTGTTTCTATATCCCATCCATGAGGTGCCGTAATAGGAGATAAAGCGACGTCAAAAGGCGTTGTACTCAGCGCATGTTCTCCGTCTTCTGGACGTAAGATCAATCCGGTAGCACCCATATTGGTACCACTATCTCTTTGATCTTTTTGATTATCAATAACACACGGTATATTACTATCAGAAGCGGCTTTTTCTTGAAAAGTAATTTCTTTTACATTAGTATTAGCCATAATTAATGATTCTCCGCAAATCTGAGCAAAAGAATTGACTACAGCAGGAGTCAGACCGTCTACTACCGATAAATTAGGGCTATCACTGGTTGGTGGCCAAGAAGAACCGGGCCAATGCCACACAAGTGTTTTTTTGCCAGCTTCAGCAAATACATTCCAAAGAGGCTCCGCTTTACAGCGACGTGAATCAATATTGTACACCGTTTCGTCAATATTGCTGCCTTGTCCATTAAAACAAGTAATTCCGTGCGTTACTGGATAAGCGCCAGTTGCTAAAGTCGTCCACATTGGCGGCGTTACAGTAGGCTGTCCACCCAATAATACTAAATCTTCTCTAGCAACACCTCGTGTTAGTAATGTTTGCACATTAGGCATAATGCCCATTGACAGATACTTCTTGGTCAACCTGGGATCCATGCCGTCAACTCCCAAGACAATAATTTTTTCTGTTAATGCATTTCGTTTCATCAAAAATAACCTCCCTAAGTAATAATTTTATAATGTTGTCTTTTCGTTCTAAACCTATTGTATCATTGAAATAATTTTTATAAAATCAGTTTTTATTTCAAAATATGCCTTCAATCCACAAATAGCAGTTGAGGACGAACATTTGCTTGTAAAGTGTTGTCGTTTCTGATATATTAAATAAAAAGGAGGAAAAGATATGCGTTTAGAACAGTTAACTTATTTTAAAAAATTAGCAGAAGTAGGTTCCATTACCGAAGCTAGCCGACAACTTTATATTTCGCAACAAGCTTTAAGTGTAGCTATTAAAAAACTCGAAAACGAACTGCATGTGTCCCTTTTTTTACGCACTTCTCGCGGCGTTGAACTGACCTCGTCTGGAGAATATTTGTTAGCTGAAGTCACAAAAATTTTAGATAAATTAGAGGATATAACTTTACATTTTCTAGTACAAAATAAAGAAGAGATATGCTTAAAAATCGGTGCTGTTCCAGTAGTTGTGCGCCATTTACTTCCTAAAAGCATCAGCTATTTTTATAAAAATCTTCCCAATGTTCAACTAGATATTTCTACGATGTCTTCTTCAATGATCATTGATCAATTGAAAAATTCTTCACTTGATTTGGGATTTTTTTCGATGTTATTCATCAATGAGGAAAACGATTTTCGTGAAAAAATCGCTCTACCTTTTACACCGATCATGCATTTATCTTTTTCTGTCGTTGTATGCAAAAAACATCCTTTAAATAAATATACTGCCCTATCTTTTGAGCAACTAGCAGCATATCCGGCAATTTTGTTGACATTAGATGAAAATTTAGATGATTATCTTCCTTATCGTATATTGCGGTATTATGGTATTGATTCTGTCATTTATTCTGACAATGAGATGTTATATAATCAATTATTAGAAGACGGTTTAGGCTATGCTCTTTATACACAAATTTCTACAGCGCCATTTTATAATTTAGGAACATCTTTGATAGCGCATCCTTTAAAGGATAAGATATTTTCCAGCATAGGTTATATTCAAAATTTGGATTCCGTAGAAAAAATGTCTTATATAAAGCTCTTTTGTGAACATATCTCATAAATTTTTTGTTTAATGATCATAATAAAATAACGGATATTAAGAAGTTGCATCAAAATATACTGGAAATCATTAAGCATTATAAACAAAAGCAGAAATAACCAATTTTTTGCTTTGCGTCATAATAAAAATGCTGTCAAGCTTTTGCCTGACAGCATTTTTATTATTCTATTCCGTAAACATAGGACCACTGTAGCAGAATCTTTCGCCGTCTTCATCTTCTTCGTCGAAATCCAGCACTTGCGGATCGCCGATTTTCACTTTGATAGGCAGTTTTCTAAATTTCTCCATCATTTTGGCGGACAAATAATGATATTCCAAATCCAGCAGCTGAAGTTTGGGGAATTTATCCAAATTATCCAAGAGCACTTGCCCGCCTTTATCGGTCAGCACGCTTTTGGACATATCCAACACTTCAATTTGCGGCGCATATTGACAGTGGCAAATGAGTTCGGCAGCTTCATCAGCGTATTGATAATCAATATTGCAAATGCCCAAATAAGTGAGTTTAGGAAAATGGGAATCCGTCAAGAAACGTTTAACAGCGTCCAAATTGCCATCAAAGCCATAATTTTCATCGCCCAGATACAGATTGACTTTGCGCAGATTAGGCGCTTTGGCGTTGGTTACTGCGTCAATAACACCGCCGGGCAAACCGCCGCAAATAATCTCGAGACTTTCTAAATGGTCGCTGACGATTTCGCCTAGCGACAAATCTGTGGACCCCTGCACCGTCAGCGCTTTTAGATGAGGAAAAGCCGACCATAACTGACTGTAATTTGCTTGTATAATCCATGAAATTTCACATTCTTCGTAAGTCATATCGCCGATATGCAGGCTTTCCAACTGCTGAAATTTTTCTTTGTGTTCGATAAGCCATTGAATAACGTCGTCGGCGCTGTTGGCATAGGCTTCGGGCCAATTGGCGATGGTCATATGTTTTAGTGTGGCTAATTTTTTGTAGCCCAGAATTTTTTTAAAAAGCAATTCGATGCCTTCGTCTTCTTGTTCATCGTATGTTAGACTAAAGCGTTTGGCTTCATCTGCCGTATTGGCGACGGTTTCTTCTGAAACTTCGGTATAGCCTTTTTTGATTTTTTCGTCAATAGCTTTTTGCGCCGCTTTTTGGCAATCCTCCGCTTGAGCAAAAGATTTTTCCTGCGTTTGTCCTTGCGTGCCTAAACGGCCATAATTAACGATAAAAGTCGTATCGCCAATATCAATGTTCCAAAATTTTTGTGATTTTTCATCTTGATAAATAAAGCATCTTTTCATTAGATAACCTCCTCAATTTTGTGATGTACACGATACTATTTTGATTGTACTACAAAATGCTTTCACATAAAAGAAATTTTTTCTTGATTTTCGGCTGTTGACAAATGGAGAGCTATTGGCTAAAATTATCGGTAACATTATATGGTTGTGATGATAGACAAGGACAAATATTTGCGGTGAAATTTTATTCAGGGAGATGCCCTCGCGACTGAAAGGGGCTTTATAAAAACGCAGATGGAAACAGCCTTATCGTTTATGATCATCAAAGGAAGCAGCCTTTATCTGCTAGAGTGGGATATTTAAAAATATCCAAATTGGGTGGCACCGCGGGCATATAGTCTCGTCCCAAAAGTATTTTTTGGGAATGGGGGCTATTTTTTTATGGTTTGCTTAAAATTTGAAGAAAGGACGAAGAGACAATGTTGACGACAAGACCACGAGGAACCAACGATTTTTTGCCTAATCAAGTGGAGAAATGGCAGTTTATCGAAAATCAAGTTCGCCAGCTGTGTGCCAAATGGGGCTATCGGGAAATCCGTACGCCCATATTTGAACACACCGAATTATTTTTGCGCAGCGTTGGGGAAACGACAGACATCGTTGAAAAAGAAATGTATTCTTTTGAAGACAAAGGTTTTCGCCATATGACTTTACGACCGGAGGGCACTGCTGGAACGGTACGCGCTTTTTTGGAAAATAAATTGTATGCTCAGCCCCAGCCGACGAAACTTTACTATATGGGACCGATGTTTCGTTATGATCAGCCGCAAGCAGGACGCTATCGGCAGTTTCATCAATTCGGCATTGAAGTTTTTGGCGTTAGCGATGCTAGTATTGACGCTGAGGTCATTGCTTTAGCTACTACTTTTTTTAAAACGCTGGGATTAAACGCGTTGACGACTAAGATCAATACTGTCGGTTGCAGCAACTGCCGTCCTGCTCATCAGGAAGCTTTGCGGCAATATTTCTCGGCGCACAAAGCGGAATTATGCCCTACTTGTTTGGGCAGACTGGCAAAAAATCCGCTGAGAATTTTAGATTGCAAAAACGAATCTTGCCGCAAAGCTGCTCAGAATGCGCCGACGACTATCGAGGCAGCTTGTGATGATTGCCGCAATCATTTTGAGCAGTTAAAGAGCTATTTAGATGGCATGAATATTACTTATCAAGTGGATACCAATCTGGTACGAGGATTGGATTATTATACTCGTACGGCTTTTGAAGTCGTTATTAACAGCGTCGGTTCAGCACAGAACGCTATTTGCGGCGGCGGTCGCTACAATAGCCTCTTAGCGCAGTGCGGCGGCGAAGATATGCCGGGCATTGGCATGGCCATTGGGCTGGAGCGGCTGCTCTTGACGCTGGAAGAACAGCAAATTGATTTGAATTTTGAAGTATATCCGCAAGTCTATATCGCGTCTTTAGGAGAAGCAGCTAAGAAAGAAAGTTTTCTTTTGGCGATGGATTTGCGCAATCAAGGGATTTATACCGAAATTGATTATTTGGATCGCAGTCTTAAAGCGCAGATGAAAGGCGCCGATCGTATGCAGGTCAAATTTACCGTTATCATTGGCGAAGAAGAAATAGACAAGCGCCAAGTGCAAGTGCGGGAAATGAGTACCAGCGAACAAATAACGGTGTCTATTGATGAATTAACACACTTTTTAAAGGAGAGACTATAAATGAGCAGTTTAAAAAGAACGCACCATTGCAACGATTTGCGCAAAAGCGATGTGGGCAGTGAAGTCGTCTTGATGGGTTGGGCGCAGAAACGCCGCGACCATGGCGGCGTGATCTTTATTGATTTGCGGGATCGTTCGGGTATTGTCCAAGTTACTTGCAGTCCTGAAACTGCCAGTGCCGAATGTTTTCAACAAGCAGAAGCGGTACGCAGCGAATACGTTATTGCCGTTAAAGGTTCTGTTGTCGTTCGTCCCGAAGGCATGATCAATCCTAATTTGGCGACAGGGGATATTGACGTTTCTGCCAGCGAAATGGTCATTTTGAACAAAGCCAAAACACCGCCTTTTTACATTACAGACGGCGTTGACGTTGATGAAAATTTGCGGCTGAAATATCGTTATCTTGATTTGCGCCGTCCAGAAATGCAGCGAAATTTGATGCTGCGTCATCAAGTGATTAAAAGTATTCGCGATTTTCTTGACGAGCATGATTTTTTGGAAATTGAAACGCCGATTTTGATGAAAAGCACGCCAGAAGGCGCACGTGATTATTTGGTACCCAGCCGCGTCAACGAAGGCAAATTCTATGCGCTGCCGCAATCGCCTCAACAGTACAAACAACTGTTGATGGTAGCTGGTATGGAGCGTTATTACCAAATTGCCCGTTGTTTCCGTGATGAAGATTTGCGTGCTGACCGTCAGCCGGAATTTACGCAGTTAGATATGGAGTTATCTTTTGTCGATGAAGAAGACATTATGACCAATACGGAAGAAATGCTCAAGTACGTATTCAAAAAAACCATGAATCGGGATATTGTCACACCGTTTCCGCGACTAACTTATGATGAAGCTATGAACCGCTACGGCTCAGATAAACCAGATTTGCGCTTTGGCTTTGAATTGGTAGATTTGAGTGCTATTGCCCAAAATTGCGGCTTTAAGGTCTTTAATCAAGCGGTCAAAAACGGCGGTGTTGTGAAAGCTATTAACGCTAAAGGCTGCTCCAATATGCCTCGTCGTCAAATTGATGATTTGACTAAATTTGTCAGCATTTACGGCGCTAAAGGTTTGGCTTATTTCGTTATTGAAGAAAATGAGATTAAATCGCCTATTACAAAATTTTTGACTGAGGAAGAACTCAAGGCGATTTTGACCACAGCGAAAGCTGAAGCGGGCGATATTATTTTCTGTGTGGCTGATACCCATAAAATTGCTTGCGATGCTTTAGGACATTTGCGGCTGGAATTGGCAAAACGGCTGGATTTGATTGATCACGATGAATTAAATTTCTTGTGGGTGACAGAATTTCCGTTGTTGGAATGGGACGATGAGAGCGGGCGTTACTTTGCCATGCACCATCCTTTTACAGCGCCGCTTAAAGAAGATATCCCCTTGATGGCAGTAGAGCCGAGTAAAGTAAGGGCGCGGGCTTACGATGTTGTTCTAAATGGCGTTGAAGCTGGCGGCGGCAGTATTCGTATTCATGAGCGGGATATTCAGGAAAAAATGTTCAAACTTTTAGATATGGCGCCAGAAGTTTATCAAGAGCAGTTCGGCAATTTCATGACCGCTTTTGAATATGGGACACCACCTCATGGCGGCATTGCTTTGGGGTTGGATCGTTTGATCATGCTGATGGCTAAACGCGAAAGTATTCGCGACGTTATCGCTTTCCCCAAAACGCAGAGCGCTATGGATTTAATGTTTGAAGCGCCGTCTGCTGTTTCTTCGGCACAGTTGCGGGAGTTGCATATCAAATTGGATTTAAAAAATAAATAGAGCGGCTGGATGATTTTTGTGAAAATAAAAATCGTAAATCCCTTGCAACTGGCGCGTCGTTGTGATAAGATAATAACGAAGAAAACATTATCACCCTGCTAAGTGCGTAGATATTTGGTCAGTTTTGTACCAACATCATTTATACGGGAGCCTAACTCTGGCAGTGAATTTGACAGCTCCTTTTTAAGGAGAAACGAGGAAGCTGCTGGGAGGGCACCCACCTGCTCAGGCAGGTTCAAAACACCGAATATTTACGGCGGTGTGGGGCTAATGTTTAAAAACGCTTGGTTTTATAAGCCGACGACATTAAATAAGCCAAAAAAGATGAGGTTATCGCTATAAAAAAACAACCGCCAAAAGTTAAGTCTAATGCTAACTTTTGACGGTTGTTTTTTTATGGTTCAATATAGCTGCAAATTAAAAAAGCGCAAAAGCATCTTGATGAAAAAGGCGATATAAATATTTGGCAAAAATATGCGCTTTCTTCATTTAACGATATGAAAAAATTACCTTTTTCATTATTAAAAGTTTACTGATGATGGATTGATATATTCTTGCAAACGAAAGATTTCAGACGTCTGCATCAAAGATAACCGCATATACAAACTGACTATAAAATATATATTATATATTTATTGCTTATTTTGATTTAAATTTTTGACAAATGAAGGATTCGTTCTAAATATGTCAAAAAATCCTCCCGCAAATCTTCGCGCTTCAAAGCCATTTCTACAGTGGCTTCTAAAAATCCCAGCTTATCGCCTACATCATAGCGGCGACCAGAAAATTCATACGCCAGCAGCTGTTTTTGTTTTGATAGTTTCTTGAGCGCATCTGTCAATTGAATTTCCCCACCAGCTCCGGGAGCAGTTTCAGACAAAATTTCAAAAATTTCTGGTGTAATAATATACCGTCCTAAAATAGCTACGTTGGAAGGCGCTTGCTCTCGGGAAGGTTTTTCGACTAAATCTTCAACCATATAGATTCGTTCATCTAATAATTTCCCCGCTACAACGCCATATTTATTAACGTCTTCATACGCCACTTGCTGAACGCCTAAAACCGTATTATTATACCGGTCGTAAATATCAATAAGCTGTTTTAAGCAAGGGACTTCAGCGTCAACCACATCGTCGCCTAAAAGTACAGCGAAAGGTTCGTTACCGACGAAATTTTTAGCGCATAAAATAGCGTGCCCTAAACCTTGTGGCGTTTTTTGCCGCACATATTGTACATTGACTAATTCAGAAATACGCTGCACTTGCGCCAAAAGTTCTGTTTTGCCTTTGCGTTCCAGTTCTAATTCCAATTCAACAGAACGGTCGAAATGATCTTCAATAGCTCGCTTATTGCGTCCTGTAATAATCAAAATATCGCTAATACCAGAAGCGACTGCTTCTTCAATGATATATTGAATGGTTGGTTTATCGACAATAGGCAACATTTCTTTTGGCTGTGCTTTCGTCGCTGGTAAAAATCTAGTACCCAATCCTGCTGCTGGAATAACAGCTTTTGTTATTTTCATTTGTGTCACTCCTCATTTCCACAAAATTATATAAGACTTCGACATTTATTTTGTAGTATACCATTAAACACAAGAAAAATCCAGTAGAAGATAGCGCCAAAAAATTGTCTTTTACAGAAGTAAGCAGAACAAAATTCAAAAAATACAGCTTTCAACAGTTTTGTCAAAGCGCTTGGCTTTAGCGAGCCTTGTGCAAAATTTTTCTTGTGAAGAAATTACAGTACTTATTGCTCCCTATATGCTTGTATTTCATTTAAGAACGAGAAACAATCGCTAGTTTGATAAATTTGCTCAAAAAAAGAACCATCAAAAAAAAGTTTTTAGTGACGGTTCTTTCTTTGCATTTTAATATTTTTTGGGCAGTGGATAATCTTTGCCAAATGTTTCTACGGTTACTTTGGTCATGATTTCTGGTTTGACAGGTTGATCGCCATAACTTGTCTTAACCTTGGCAATACGGTCTACTTCGTCCATACCTTCAATGACTTGGCCAAAAGCCGCGTATTTATTGTCCAAATGTTTAGCGACATCATGCATAATAAAAAATTGCGATCCAGCAGAATCGGGATGCATAGTTCTCGCCATGGAAATCACGCCCCGTTCGTGCAACAAGGTGTTATCTTTAAAACCATTTTCGGCAAATTCACCTTCAATGGTATAGCCGGGACCGCCCATGCCATTGCCTTGCGGGCAGCCGCCTTGAATCATAAAGCCGGGAATAATACGATGGAAACCTAAGCCGTCATAAAAACCGTTGTTGATCAAAAAAATGAAATTATTGACGGTGTTGGGCGCCATTTCAGGATACAACTCAACTTTAATGGCATTGCCGCTGGCCATAGTGATGGTAACGATGGGATTGCTCATTGCTTATCAAATCCTTTCTTTATTAGTAAGTGTATCATATCACAAAAGACGGCGCTTGCCAATTTAATCAGTAAAAATTTCCTAAAAAATAAAGACAAGTTTTGTCGAATATGGTAAAATAACGCTGACAAATGAACAAGGAGGGTTGAAGGTGAAAAAACAATATATCAAATGGCTGGGGATGCTGCTCTTATGCTTGCTGTTGATGTCAACTGCTTCTGCTTGGGCACAAGGGGAAGAAACAGTGTTAGTTGTCAATAATCAACTTTATGCGCCGGAAAACGATATTGCTGTACCGCAGATTGTTGAAGGAAGAATGTATGTGCCGCTTCGATTGATTTCCACTGCTTTGGGGCATCAAGTGGAATGGTTTAGTGACAGTAATCAAATCGCTATTGCTACTAAAAATAGCGGCAGGCAGCCAGCGGCAGTAAAATCTTCTAGCGAGGATTTGAGCATTAACATCAATGGAGCAATTCTTGCGACTAATAACGAAACTGGTCGACCGTTTATGTTGGAAGGCGGTTATACCATGGTGCCTTTGCGCGTAATTGGCGAAGCCCTTTCTTGCGACGTTATTTGGGAAAACGGTTTGGTCATCGTTAGCGAGACAAATGTAGTGAAAACAGAAGAAATTTCACCGCCATCGGCAACGGTTATCACTGCGAGTCGCCAACCGCAAGAAAATGTAGAAAATACCATCAGCAATCGCTATGAATTGAGTATTTTTGGTTCGCCTATTGCTACTAAAGAACAAATACAGGCCTTTTTAAACGAGAGAGAACAATTTATCCGTACCAATTTAATTTTGAGCAAGTCAGAAAAAAGTTTTATTCCTTATCCTGATCATATTATTGATTTATATTTAGAAATCGGCGCTAAATACAATATTCGCGGCGATTTAGCTTTAGCTCAAGCGCTTAAAGAAACCGGATATTTTCAATTTGGCGGCTCTGTAGAACCTTTTCAAAACAATTATTGCGGTTTGGGTGCTACTGGTACGCCGCTTTTAGGCAATGAGCCGTTAAATGGCGTTAATTCTTCAAAGGCGTTTTATTTATCCGGTTTGCATGGATTAAGTTTTGCTACGCCAGCTTTTGGTGTAGAAGCGCATTTACAGCATTTATACGCTTATGCCTCAACAGAAGACTTGCCTGTAGGAACAGAATTATTAGATCCTCGTTTTAACTACGTACAGCGCGGCGTATCTCCTCGCTGGGTTGATTTAAACGGTCACTGGGCGATACCGGGCGATGGTTACGGTGAAAGTATCATTGATGATTTTTGGTTAAAAATGCTTCAATATTGATCAAAAATACCCAAGAAACAGACACAAAAAGTGTTTGTCTTGGGTATTTTTTATGCAGCTTAAGTAAAGATAACGCAAATTTGCGTTCAGCAAAGTGTAACTGTCAAAATGATATTAGTGCATCAACGAGTTCTGTTGGGATTTCTGCGTTTTTGCTAATACAGTACAAAGACATAGGAATTTTTTCTTTTAAAGTTACCGCAATTGTTGATTCCAATATACTGCTATGCGGTGCAAAATAAACAACGTCATGACGCTTGCTTAATTCTTTTTGTAAAGTAGGGGTTATTTGATAAATGTACTGATTGTTATTCGCTTCCAAATGATATTTTTTTAAAAGATACATCAGTACAGAAGGTTTATTTTTTAAGGTATAGATAGGGATTTTCATATTGTGCAGATTCTTTAACGATATGGTTTTATTTTGAGCAAGCGGTGAATCTTTAGCGACATGAAGTGAAAGAAATGACGTTTTAACCAACTGACAGTGATATTTTTTTAGAAAAATATGCAAAAATTCGTCATGTAAATAACTGACGGCAATGCTGTCGGGATTTTTTTCGATGGCGTCCTCTAAATCAACATAGTCAATATGTGTACGTTCCAGCTCAATATGAGGCGCGTACATGGCATAGTAAAGAAAAAGAGCGTCCCAAATGGCTAATAAGGAATATTCCAAAAGCAAATGCAGTTTAGCAGAAATAGGTTTCTGAGCAAAACATTCTTTGACAGCATCACAACGATGATAAAAATCTTGCGCCGCACGGCTCAATTCATGACCAGCTTCTGTAAGAAAAGAGCCTTTATTGGTGCGCAAAACCAGCTGAGTTTGAAATTCTTCTTCCAACTGCATGATAGCTTTGCTGATAGATTGCTGTGAAATAAAAATACTCTCAGCGGCTTTATTCATAGAATGATAGCGATCAATAGCGATTAAGTAGTTTAATTGTTCTAAACGCATGCTATTTCCTCCGTTTGCTCAAAATCTGATATAAAATAGCCAAATCTTAGTTTAAGGAAAAACCAGATTTTAGACTATACCGTTTAACTGTATTATATAAGTAATTTCGGCGTTGTCAATAAAAACTACTTTCGTAAATAAAAGCAACCGCTTGATTTGAGGTTTTTCAACTTCAAATCAGGCGTTGCTTGCTGGCGATTTCGGACGCAGGTATATAATGGCTGTTGTGCTTCATGCGCCGTTATTGTTGTCTGTGGGCTGGTTCGTTCGGCTAGTAGTGTTTGCGATTATAGCGCACACTTGTCAATAAAGCGGCAGAGCACAGCCGTGATTTTTACTACAGCTATAAAATGTACATGGCACTTAGCCTGATTCATACCTCTTAGGCATTGATAGCTATGCTTTATAATCACTTGCGCTTATTGAAAATGAACAGTATAATGAATATAGAGGTAATATAAGGCAGTAGTAGCTTTGATATAGCTAATTATCTGTCTAGTGGGGAAAAATCGTTTATTGGTTTGGAAGGGGAGGAAGTTATTGTGATTTATCAAGAGTTTCAGGATTTACGTTTATCGGCGTTAGGAATGGGCGCTATGCGTCTGCCAGTAATTGACGGCAACGATGCCAACATTGACGTTGCCGCTACAGAAGAGATGGTTGCCTATGCCATGAAAGAAGGAATCAACTATTACGACACTGCTTGGGGCTACCATGAAGGAAATTCTGAATTGGTTATGGGCAAAGTGCTGAGTCATTATCCTCGTGAAAGCTATTATTTGGCAAGCAAATTTCCCGGATATGATTTGAGCAATATGCCCAAAGTTAAAGAGATTTTTGAAAAACAATTAGAGAAATGTCGTGTAGATTATTTTGATTTCTATTTATTTCATAACGTTTGCGAAATGAATATTGATGGTTATCTTGATGCGCAATATGGTATCTATGATTATTTGATGGAACAAAAGAAGAATGGCAGGATTCGTCACTTAGGTTTTTCTGCCCATGGAAGTTATGAAATCATGAAACGCTTCTTGGAAGCTTACGGCAAAGATATGGAATTCTGCCAAATACAACTAAATTATCTTGATTGGTCGTTCCAAGAGGCTAAACGTAAAGTAGACTTGCTTAATTCTTATCAGATTCCTATTTGGGTTATGGAGCCCTTACGAGGTGGTCGATTAGCAAAATTATCAGCAAAGGACAGCGCTAAGTTGCAAACGCTGCGTCCTGACGAAACGATTCCGGCATGGGCGTTTCGTTTCTTGCAAAGTATTGCCGGCGTTACAATGATTCTTTCCGGCATGTCCAATGCTGAACAATTAAAAGAAAATATCGCTACGTTTGCTGTAAGCAAGCCGCTTAATGAAACAGAAATGGAAACGCTATTAGCCGTTGCTGACGGTATGCTAAACGATACGCTGCCCTGTACGGCTTGCCGCTATTGCGTCAGTCATTGCCCCAATGGTTTGGACATTCCGACTTTATTGGAACTTTATAACGAGCATAATTTTACTGGCGGTGGTTTTATTGCTCCAATGGCGTTAATGGCAATTCCTGTAGAAAAGCATCCTTCTGCTTGCGTCGGCTGTCGTAGCTGCGAACAAGTTTGCCCACAGCAAATTAAAATATCGGAAGCAATGGCTAATTTTGCCGCTAAACTGAAAGATTAGAGAACGGTATTTGGTGATAAAAACAAATAGATTGATCAAAGGATATAGAAAATAAAAGCTCATGAACAGATTTGCTTTAATAAAACGTTAAAATGCTATTTTAACTCAAAGTGCCGCTAACAATTAGTTAGCGGCATCTTTTGATGGTATTTCAATATATCAACGATAGTTTCTCAATGATTTTATTATTTGGCAACACTAAAATGATGCGCAGTCATTATTCGACTGTTATTGGTTCATAGGATTTTTTTGCATAACAAAAAGCGCTGAAATTTTTCATTATCAGCGCTCTTGTAAATGGGCTGTTTTTAAATATCCGCGTAATAATCATCATCTTCTATCATCAATTCATAATATAATGGCAGTGTGATCACTACTTTTGTTCCTTTTCCTTCAATACTATCAATCAATAATTCTCCACCATGAAGCGCTATAATTTCGCTGGCAATGGAGAGTCCTAAACCTGTACCGCTTTTTTTGCTGGTTCCTTTATAAAACTTTTCTTTAACCTGTGTTAAATCTTCTACGCTGATGCCGCTGCCGTTATCTTCAACAATAACGGCTACTTGGTCATCAAGCAGCTGGCTAATAATTTTGATCTCCGCATTAGTCTTGCCAATAGTAAATTTCATCGCGTTATCCACAACGTTAATCAAAACTTGCTTTAACCGATTATAGTCCGCCATGACCAGCGCGTGATCATCATTTTCTTCCAATAGCAGTTTGATTTTTTCTTGTTTAGCGCGAATCGAAAATTGATTCCTAATATCATACAGCAATTTATCTAAATTAAACTCTTCTTTGTGCAATTCTAATCGCTGCGCTTGCAGCTTGGAAAAGTCCAACAAATCATTCACCAAAACAATCAAACGATCCGTTTCTCTACAAATAATATTTAGGCCCTCTTCTGTCGTTTCCCGATCATCTACAGCTTCCAAGATAGTTTCCCCCCAGCCTTTGATTGAAGTCAAAGGCGTACGCAATTCATGCGAAATTGAAGAAATAAATTCATTTTTGGCTTGATCCGATTTGGTAATTTCCCGCGCCATCAAATTGAATGCATCAACCAGTTGACCGATTTCGTCGTTATGATATTTAACAGCCGTTACTTTAAAATTGCCTAAAGCGATTTCACCCGTTACGCGAATCAATTCTTTAATCGGAATTAGTATCTGTCTCGCCATCATATATCCCAGAAAAGCTGAAGCCGTCAAAACGACAATACCAATACCAACCACGAAGAAAATATACTGAAAAAGTACTTTATTGACCATTTCCATTGATGATTGATAACGCAAGACGCCGATAATTTTTTTATCGCTGGTCATATTTCGCTCATTGTAAATAGGCGTTGAAACGGCCATAATGGCTTCGCCGTTATCAGTCCTGCCGCGCCAAGATGAACTTTCACCGTTTAACGCTGCTAAATAATCTGGCGTTATGATTTTCTCTTCGCTGCTAGCGCCGGTACTATCGATAACCACATTGCCTTCCAAGTCGATAACTTCGATCATGGCTTTTTCTTCGCTATCCATATTTTCAAAAATGAACTTAGATTTGTCGTAAATAGTGGTATCTTCCTGAATCAGCGAATGAAGCTCTGAGCGGCTGAAAAAAACGGCCGATTTTTCAGCGCTGTTCATCAACGCTCGTTCCATACCGCCAATATAATACTGAGAGATTGCCACGATAAACAGCGTTTCTAAAATAATCAGCGTAAATAAACCAATCGTCAAATAACTAGCGATCAAACGCCTGCTAATACTTCGCACGGCTTAATCTTCGCCTCCCCACCAGCGATAGCCATATCCCCAGACTTTTTCAATATAGCGGGGATTGGACGGATCATCTTCAATTTTTTGGCGAATGCGGCGAATATTGACGTCGACTATTTTAAAATCTCCGACATAATTATAGCCCCAAACGTTATTTAAGATTTCATCGCGGTGAATAGCTTTATTAGCGTTTTCCATAAAGTATTTAACTAAAGCGAATTCAATGGGTGTCAGCTCGATTTCAACGCCTTTTTTGAGCAGCTTGCGCTCATCCTGCATGATAGTAAAAATACCAGAAGTAATATGCTTGTCGTTTTCCTCTTTCCGTTCTTGCACAACACTAATTCGTCGCAGCAACGCATTGATACGCGCCATCAATTCTTTGGGGCTAAAAGGTTTGACCATATAATCGTCAGCACCCAGCTCCAAGCCTTCAATTTTATTTTGTTCTTGTCCTTTGGCAGTGAGCATAATAATACCCATACCGCTATATTGCTGTCGAATAGTTTTACAAACTTCAAAACCGTCTATACCTGGCAGCATGACGTCCAGTAAAGCCACGTCGACAGTATCATCTATTTTTTCCAACGCTTCTTCGCCGCTGGCAGCTTCAATAATTTCAAAATTATGTCGCTTCAGATTGATCTTAATAAAGCTGCGAATCGCTTCCTCATCTTCTACTACAAGAATTTTTGCCATTCTACTTCCCTCCGTTTATTCTCAAACAGCTGATTAAACGCCCTTCTGTAATATCCATTTCTATTGGCAGATTATCCTGCAAAAGCGCTAAGTAGACTTTATCGCTGACAGGATTATTGCCTAAAACAACCATGTTAGCATTTTTTAACGATTCATTTTGTTGCCATGAATACTGATCCATCACTAACAGAGAAAAAAGCATAGTAACCGAAAAATCTTCGTTTTCTACGGAAAAATCAACCCATTCCATACCGCTTTCCGTTCGGAAAGCATAACGAATTCCTTCCAACCATGCAATAGGCAATACAAAGTCATAACCAGCGCCTTTATTGCTGATAATCGCCTGCATGGGTAAAAGTCCTATGGGATCGCTC
This sequence comes from uncultured Peptococcaceae bacterium, assembly GCA_949743265.1. Taxonomy (GTDB): domain Bacteria; phylum Bacillota; class Peptococcia; order Peptococcales; family Peptococcaceae; genus CATJSX01. The sequence continues at coordinate 25,898 of CATJSX010000176.1, read as the reverse complement.
CACTGATACCAAACTTTTAAATAATCATCCACTTCATGCAAACCGTTATTATCTTCTGGCGGTATCAAATAGCAAACTTCCAAAATACCGTCCTGATTGATATCAGAAAATATCTCTGTATCCTGTAATGTATTATAATCAAAAGCTAGCGGCTGTTCCAAAATAATTCGATAGCCTGTTTCTTCCTCTGCCAGAAGAACAACAGATAAAAACTGACTATGGAGCATTGCCAAACCGAAACCTTGCTGTGATTGGCTGATTTGTCCATAAGTTATGCTTTTACAGTAGCCGTCAAAAACTTGTTCATAAACACAAATAAACTGATGACCCATTAAATCATAAATATTGATTTGACTACCACCGTTCATATCGCTGACGTCATTGACCGCCGTCACAATCTGCCGACTGGCACCGTCGTCGCTAGTCAATAATATAGATTCATACTGTATACGTCCTAAATCCGTTAAAGTGTCTTCCGCTAATTCATAACAGTAAAGCGATTTCAAATCGCCGCTTTTTAAGCCAAAAAGAACTTCTAAACGACCGTCGTTATTAAGATCTGTAATCTCAAAATAATCAATGCCTACGCCAATTTCCGTTTTTTTCTGCATGATATGCCATTGATCGTCGCTATCCTGAGTCAAAATCATAAAACCATGCTCAAAATTTTTCTCGGTATTGCGATAAAAAGCTACTAATTCCTCTTTGCGATCATCGTCAATATCTATGCTCATATACGCTGCCGCGTTATCCATTCCTGTAGGTACCGTCAAAGATTCATCGTTCATCAAAAATCCAGTAATGATTTGTTTCTGATTATTCTTATCTTCATTGGTCTTTGGCGAGACAATCAAACTTTCTGGTGTTGGCAGTTCAAATTGACAGCCAACGCAAAATATCATTACCATCAAAAACAGCAACCATTTTTTTTGCATAAAAAAACCTCCCCAAGCTGCTGATTATTGCTAATGTTATTATAGCACAGGATCGATCATCTTTGACGAAAATTTTTTGTCAATTGGTGGTTTTGCGTCATCAAAATCAACCAGCAGCAAGAAAACGCGTTGATGATTTCTTACTGCTGGTAATTGACTGGCTTGCGCTATTTTTTCAATTCCGCTATCGTTACGCCATCGCCGCCTTCATTAAAACCGCCCAGACGTGCGCTTTTAACATGGGGATGATGTTTGAGCATTTCACGAACAGCGCTGCGCAAAACACCAGTGCCTTTGCCGTGAATGATATTCACTTGCGCCAAACTGCTGAGATAAGCATCGTCTAAATATTTATCCACCAAATCCAGCGCTTCGTCAACGGTAAGTCCGCGTAAGTCTATTTCATTTTTGATAACAGCCGTTTTATGATTTACCAATTTGCTGGAACCAGAAATTTTTTTATTCTCTTTTTTCTCCACGATTTGCAATTCTTTTAAGTTAACAGTCACTTTCATAATTCCTACTTGTACTTGCAAATCTCCTTGTCCGTTAGGCTTAGTCAAAACACTGCCGTTTTGGTTAAATTTAGGAATAAACACATCTTGACCGATAGAAACGGTTTTCACCTGATTGATGACAACTTTTGGTCCTTTAAGCACATGGGCAGCTAATTTATCTTCTTTAGCATCTAATTCTTTTTTCAGTGTCATGGCATTATTATGAGCTCTTGCTGCTTCGGTATGCTGTATTTTGCGCAACTCTTTCAATATTTCATCGCTTTCTTGCTGTGCTTGACGCACAATCGTCAAGGCTTCGTCTTCAGCACGCCGCTTAATCTTGTCGGTAGCTTCGATTAACGCTGCTCGTTCTTTTTCCAAATCACGCAGCTGTTCTTCGGCCTCTCGCAGTTTGCGCTCCGCTTCTACCTGCTGCCGTTGCGCCGTCAAATTACTATTTTCCAGCGACTGAATCAAATCAGCCACATCATTCTGTTCTTGGGAAATCAAAGCGCGGGCATTGGTAATAATCTTAGGTGCAACGCCTAATTTGGCAGCAATCTCAAACGCATTGCTTTTACCGGGAACGCCCATCAATAAGCGATACGTAGGACGCAGCGTTTCAATATCAAATTCTACGCTGGCATTCTGCACATTTTCCTCTTGATAAGCATACGTTTTCAGTTCACTGTAATGTGTCGTGGCAATAATTTTCGCCCCTTTTTTCAAAATATCATCTAAAATGGCGATAGCCAAAGCTGCTCCCTCAGAAGGATCCGTACCGGCGCCTAATTCATCCAGCAAAACCAGCGAACGACGATCAACCTGTTCAACAATCGTTACAATATTGGTCATATGGGAGGAAAAAGTACTTAATGATTGTTCTATACTTTGTTCATCGCCAATATCAGCAAAAACACCATGAAAAATTCCCATACTGCTACCAGTATCAGCAGGAATATGTAGTCCTGATTGATGCATCAACACAAACAAACCCACTGTTTTCAGCGTCACTGTTTTACCGCCAGTATTGGGACCAGTAATAATAACCGCGTCAAAATCGTTACCTAACGTAATGCTTAATGGCACGGCATTTTCTTTAGCAATCAACGGATGTCGTCCTTTATTGATAGTCAGTTTCGTTTCTTTTTTGAGCAATTCTGGCGCTATACCGTTCATTTTTTCGCTCAAACGCGCTTTGGCAAAAATAAAATCGAGTTGTGCCAAAACTTCTAAATTATATTGCAACGCCTCAACGAAAGGCGCAATTTCTCCGCTTAATTGGGTCAACACTTTGACGACTTCATCTCGTTCTTTGCTGTAGGCTTTACGCAAATCGTTGTTGATTTCTACCACGCTCATAGGCTCAACATAAAGTGTCGCGCCACTAGCGGACTGATCATGAACAATGCCGGGAATCTGACTGCGATACTCCTGCTTAACCGGCACTACATAGCGATCACCGCGAATGGTGATGATAGCGTCCTGCAAATATTTACTGCTATCCGAACGCACGATATGTTCTAATTTTTCTTTGATACGATTGCGTAATGTCGCAATTTTGCGTCGTACGCTGTAAAGTTCATTAGAAGCAGTATCCCTGACGGCCGCTTCTGGTGAAATGACATCATCAATAGCGGCTTCCAACTGAGGAAAAGGCGTCAGCTGGCTGCCCCACCATTCCAATCGGGGCAATTCGTAAGTCTTTTTGCGCTGAACCAAAAAATGATTCAATTTTTTCGCCGCGCCTAAAACGTCTAAGAGCTGCAAAAATTCTTCCGGCTCCAACATACCGCCCACTTCAATTTTGCGCAGCTGCCGAGAAATATCGACAATGCCGCCCAAAGGAATATTCGGTTCAAAACGACGCAGCGTCACACCTTCTGTCGTTTCCTGCTGCCAGAGGCTAATTTGTTCTTCATCGTCAATGGGTGCTAGTTTTTCCGCTTTAGCTCTGCCTAAACTGGAACTGCACTCGTTGACAAGCATTGCGGTAATTTTTTCATATTCTAATTTTTTTAAAGTTATTTGATTCATTATTCTCTCCTGCTTATATTAACTATACTCCGCGAAAATAATGACCATACGTACTGCCTTGCGCTTCCTTCGCCTCCAAAGCGGCTGCTATTTCTTCATCAAATATTACCTCACCAGAGGTTTTATACGCATCAAGCGCAGCGCGATAAATGGCAGTAACAGCGCCCACATAGTCCGCCTCCCGTTCCTTGGCTTCCAAACGAATGACGTCGACGCCGCTGTTTAAAAGGTCATTCAATCGCTTATACAAATTTAATCCTTTGCTATTATAGACATACATGCGGCATTGGTTATCCATTTCCAAAGGAAAAATCATGCCCATACGGTCTTTTAGTCCATAATGTCCTTTTTGACAAGGCATTGTACATTTATTTTTACTGCTACGATCGCCAAGTACTGAACCGCAAACACATTGTTCGCTAATCATTAACGGAAAATTGCCATGCACAATCACTTCAACAGGCACATTACCGATAAATGAAAAATCATCAATTTGTCTTAAATTCAATTCTGGCGATAAAGTAACTTGTACTGCTTCTTCGCCAATTAACTGCTTAATGGTTAAATCGTTAAAAATATTCATGGTGTAATCGGCGCAAATATTGAGCCACCCTGCTTCTTTCGCCAGTTGAAAAATACCTATATTGCCTGCCATAATACCATCTGCTTTGGCTTCTTTTGCTGTTTGCAGCCATCGTTTGATATTTTCTGTTTGTCCTTCATGAGCAATCATTGGCGGCGCAACATAAAGGCGTTTGTTTTTGATATGCGCAGCTTCTACTAACTGCTGTATGTCTTGTTCGCTCAATGGCGTTTTGCCACGCAAAGTATTGATATTTAAAATAATAATATCCGCTCCGTTCGCCAGTGCTGCCTCTGCTGCCAGCCCATCGCTTACCGCTACCGAAAGTAAATGAGCGCCATAACCTTCCATTTTGGGTGGAATATGGCTCAAAAATTCATATGCCGTTTCTTCAAATTCTTCCAATGTCACTATTGGCTTGTCTTCCTGCGACATTAGCGCTTCAATTACTGTTCGGCGCAGCTTATTAAGTTCGCTAGCCGGCACCATAACGCCTTCGTCCAAAACAACCGACGTTTCACCCAAAATAAAAGGCGTATTGCCTAACCGATCCAGCTGTTTTATGATACTTTCCTCATCACTGGGATGTTTTTGCGCCGTTTCTACTACATAATCGCTTGAGGCAGCGGCTGTATATTGACCGCTCTTTCCTTCCAAAAATAAAAGCTGTCCTAATTTTGCTGTAATCTTAAAATCGACTGCTCGTTGACCAATAGTTGACGGGCGACGATAAGTGGCTTGCGCCGCTTGCAGTAAACGATTGTCGCTGGTTTTATAAATTTCCCGCGGGCGTTCAACGGTTCCAGCCGCCAGCAAACGGACAATTTGCCCTTTATGCCCGCTCTCCAGCAAATAGCCGTCTTTATCCCGCAATTCTCTGACTTTGCCAGCAATCTCTTCGTCACCGTCCAAAATCAAATAACCGTCGTCTATGGACATTTCTTCTGCCAACTGAATCGTCAACCATCGCCGGTCGCTATCTATAATTTTTCCCAAAGAAAGACCACGATTATTCGGTCGGCTGTAGCTCATCAATTCTTTGCCTTGATTACCAAAATAATAACCTGTAGTGAAATCTCGGTTAAAAATTTGTTTTAATTCATGCTCACTTTTTGCTGTAACCGTCAGCTGCCCTGTTCGATAATATTGATCAATGGTCTGACGATACTGTTTTACTACAATGGCAACATATTCTGGTCGTTTCATACGCCCTTCAATTTTCAGCGACGCAATGCCGCTATCAATAAGCGCTGGCAAATGGGATAGCATCGACAAATCTCTGGTACTAAGCAAATGACTGCCGCCGACATCATAGCGAAGATTTTGCCCTTGCTTATCCACTAACTGATAATTTAATCGACAAGGCTGAGCGCATTGCCCACGATTGCCGCTACGACCGCCAATCATACTGCTTAATAAACACGCACCAGAATAAGCGACACACAGCGCCCCATGAACAAAAGTTTCAATTTCCATCAAATTTTCGCTAATGATGGTTTGAATAGCTTCCAATGACGTTTCTCTCGCCAAAACGGCTCGCTTAATGCCCATTTGCTGCAAATAGCGCACACCAGCACTATTATGTACCATCATCTGAGTACTGCCATGCAGCCTTAAATCAGGCATCGTTTCGTGTAATAAATGCGCAATACCTAAATCCTGAACAATGACGCCGTCAATACCGGCTGATGCTAAATCATACACATCATGAAGTAGCTGATCAACTTCCCGATTATGAATCAGCGTGTTAACAGCGCCATAAACTTTCACTTGTCGATCATGAGCGTAGCTTAATCCTTGCAGCAGATCGTCATGATTGAAATTATCGGCATTCTGTCGTGCGCTGAAACGCTCACCGCCAACATAGACCGCGTCAGCGCCATTTTCTACCGCTGCTTTCAACGCTTCCAAATTACCCGCTGGGGCTAATAATTCAATTTTGTTCATCGGCTATCTCCTATCGTTCTATGCGATACAGACCTGAAAATGGAATCGTTTTGATTCCATCTTTTTTTAACGTATCCAGAAGCAAATTCATACCTAGCGAATCACTAGCAATATGACCAGCAATAATGACGTTAAGATGATGTTTTTCAGCTTCTTTGCGGTGATTTTCACTGATATGCATACAAATGATAGTTCCAATGCCTGCCTGTGCTAATTTTTCATATAGCGTTTCCGGTCCGCTGGTACCGCCAGTCATTTCTACCAAAATTTTGCCGCAGCGACGTTTTTCTTCACCAGAAACAATAACTGGACCTGCACCTATTGCCATAGCTGATTGATATTCAGGAATATCTTTGAGCAAATCCACTACTTCCCCTACTGTCTGCGGCATGTTTTCTGCCATTAGCGTCTCCAAAAATTTCTGTACTTGATTATCCGCTGGCGTATGCATACACATCAGCGGCAAGGCTAATAAACGAGCAGCGTCAATGGTTCTCTGCACATTATCGGGCAAAAAAGCCCGCCTGATTTCTGCCGTTCTAGGTGCCATCAATCCTTGCGCTTGCGCGATAGGCACACCGCTATCAGCTAATATATCTTCTTGGATTGCCATCACACCACCAAGTGCTACTAACGCTTTGCCTTCGGGGTGGTGTGTCAAAACTAAATCAATCTTTTCCCCTTTATCGCGTAAACGATCAGCCAAAAGCAAATCCTGCGTTTCGACATCAATGCCGCAAAGAATAGTCTTAATTCTTTGCTCACCGTCACCGTAAAGAATACGACTATCGCTGTAAGGATTGAACAAACGATCCTCATCAAAATAAGGCTTCTCTTTTTCTTTTAATTCTTCCCAAATTTTCTTTTGTTCCTGTAAATATCGCGACACACCTTCAACACCGCGTGGATCCTTGGCTATGCCTTGCGTGAGCAATTTTTGATAAATTTCTTTTAATTTTAAAGTCATGCTTTTTCCTCCTTAATTTTCCTCTAAAAGATGGTTCAATTCTTCCCATTTATTGTATAATTGAGGAACTTCTTCTTCTAGCTGATTAAATTCGCCTACCAGTTGACGACTTTTTTCTTCATCTTGATAGTTTTCACCGATAGCCAGCTGTTCGGAAAGAAACGCCATTCTATCTTCTGCCGCTTCGATTTGCGCTTCCAAAGTTTCTATTTCCTTTTTCACCTTTGACTTATTGATTTTCGGTTTATCGGTCGTTTGTCCTTTGGCTATTGGCGCTTTCTTTTTGACTGTTTCAGTTTCGGCTTTTTCTCGCGCCAGACGCTCTAAATCCATTTTTTTCTGCTTATAATAAGAATAATTACCCAAATAATTGCTGAGACAACCATTCTCTAACACCAGAATTCGACTCGTAACCGCATCTAACAAATATCGGTCATGAGACACCATCAAGACCGTACCGGGAAATTCTTGCAAAAAATCTTCAACAATTTCTTTAGACGTGATATCCAAGTGATTGCTGGGTTCGTCCATCAATAGCAAATTAGGTTCGTCCAAAATAATTTTTAGCAGTGCTACTCGTGCTTTCTCGCCTCCACTTAAATCGCCGATTTTCTTGTTGACTTCCTCGCCAAAAAACAAAACCTGCGCCAGCAAATCTCTGGCTTCACCCAGTGTCACCTCATAGCCGTAAACGATTTCGTCAATAATCGTTTTTTCTGGATCTAATTGACGATGCTCTTGGTCGTAATAAGCAACTTTAACACGAGAGCCTAGCTTAATAACGCCGTTTTCCGCCGTTAATTCACCAGTAATCAGCTTCAAAATCGTTGACTTGCCAACGCCGTTGCCGCCGATAAGTCCGACTTTCTCTCCCTTATAAATTGTTAAATTTAATCCGGCAAACAACTGCTTATCTGTAAAAGCCATGCTTAAATTCTGCACATCTAGTACCACATCGCCGCTTGAGGAAACCTCTTGAAAATTAAGCGTCATACTTTTGTTCGTTTTAACATTTTCCAGTCGTTCGACTCGTGAAAGCTGTTTCATTCGTCCTCTTGCCTGCTTAGATTTGATACCAGCTTTATATTTGCGGATATATTCTTCTGTTTCTGCAATTTCTTGCTGTTGCTTTTCGTATGCTCGCATTTGGGATAATTCCTGTTCTGCTTTTAAGCGCAAATAGCGGGTATAATTGCCTTTATACATTTTTAACGTCTGGTGATTCAATTCAAAAATGCCGCCAGCAATCTGATCCAAGAAATAACGGTCATGCGAAATAATCAGCACCGTTCCTTTGTAATTGCGCAAAAAATTTTCCAGCCATTCCAAAGCCTCTAAATCAAGATGATTAGTCGGTTCGTCCAATAATAAAAGATCCGGTTCACGCACCAACAGCCGCGCCAGCGAAACCCGCGTTTTCTCGCCGCCGCTAAAATAAAAAACTTCTCTAGCCATATCTTCATCACGAAATCCCAGCCCTTTAATGATGCCTTTGGCTTTGCTCTCGCAACTAAAACCGTCAGCTTCTTCATATTGATGAGTAATCTGAGCATACTGCGCCAATAATTTTTCCAACATGTCGCCTTCTACTTCAGCCATGGCCTGTTCCATTCGCCCCATTTGATCTCGAATAGCAAACACATCGCGAAACATTTCCAACACTGCGTCCAATAAAGTTATCCCTTGTGCAAAATCTGGCATCTGTTCCAAATATCCCATGCTGCATTTCGAGGTAAACATCAGTTGACCTTCATCAAAAGCTTCTTCTCCTGTGATACAACGAAATAAGGTCGATTTGCCGGCGCCGTTGGGTCCTACCAACCCAATTTTTTCGCCCTCTTGAATATAGAAATCAATATGGTTAAAAATCGTTGTCGTAATATATGCTTTGCTTAAATTTTTTCCCTGCAAAATAATCATGCTGCCACTCCTTTTTTCACTCCTTCTTAGCTTACCAAAATTTACGCCTAAATTAAATAGCTGGAGAAAATTTTTTATCACGTATTCAGTGAAAACTTTTTTGTCAGCAAAATACAGACGATATATTGACGAATATGCGCATACAAAAAAGCCAAAGATTCTTAGCGAATGCTTCGGCTTTTCCGATGAGTTTATTTTTTATAACAACTGCTCAAAACCAGTGATATATCGTTCAGCAACGGTCAAAATATCTGCTTTTTCCAAATAAGCGGTATTTTCTTCTACAGCGACAGTGTGAAATCCCGCTTTACGAGCTGTTTGCAATGCTGTCAGCGAATCTTCAAAAACAGTGCAGTCTTCAGGCGGCAGATTTAAGCGTTGAGCGCAAGTTAAAAATAGTGTCGGATCTTCTTTGCCGACACCCACATCGCCAACTGTTAGCACAAATTGAAAATAATCAGCGATTTGCAGCCGTTTCAACGCTGCAGCGACCAAAGGCTGAGCAGTAGCCGTGGCAATGACCATAGGAATATGAGCCGATTGCAACGTTTGCAAATAGTCAAGAGCGTGGGGTTTTAATGGCAAGCTCCTTTGGTAATAGCGAAACATAATTTTCTCAAACTGAGCCAACGCTTCTTGAGGATCATCTTCCAAGTGAAACCATTCGATTATTTTAACGATTGCTTGCGCTGTACCCAGCGTTTTTGTCATATTGATTAGATTTTCTGGAGGCGTGACGCCTTTACTGCGCACAAAACATTCTATCTGTTCCTGCCATATAGACATAGAATCCAAAAGTGTGCCGTCTAAATCAAATATAGCTCCTCGCATCAAAATTTCCCTCCACAATAAAACAGAGCGCCAAAATTGAGCTTTCGGCACTCCGTTTTTCGTTAGTGTTCTTCGATATAATAAACAACGTAAGCTCGCGGATAATCCTGACGAATAATATTCATGACATCGATTCCGACAGAAATTTCACCGATTAGATTGAAATCCATATCAATATCAAAATCTTCGTCATCTGTTGCCTTAATGACATCAATCTGAGGATTAGGGTCATGATCTGGTTTAATGTCTAAAGCCAAATATTTGGCTTTGGCTTCTTCGGCGCTGTCGGCAAAAATGACTTGCGTATGGCTGGTATGTTGCATAGTAAACACTCCTTGATTAGTTTAGTAGTCTTTGTTTAGTATATCATCTTTTTCGGCAGCTGAAAAGACAAAAATCAAAAAATCTACTACAAATCAATTTTTGCAGTTTTTAGCCGATGATTATGCTTGTGACAAAAAGAGTGATAAATCAATACCACTATAATCGGTTGGCGTTTGAATTTCTGTTTCGACAATGTCCATCAGCAAAATTTTCTGTTTTAGAAACGATGACAATTTTGCTTCCTGAAACATTTCCTCGGTTTGCCCTTGGGCAAAAACATAACCATTGCGCAGCAAAAGCGTATGACTGAATAAATCCTTTAGTTGGTTTAATTCATGAGCGACAAAAATTACGGTAATATCCGTATGATCCATAATATTTTTTAACATATCAATGAATCGAACGCGCGCTAAAACATCCAGACCAGAGCAAGGCTCATCCAGAAGCAAAATTTCTGGTTTATTCATAAAAGCTCTGGCAATGAGCACATTTTGTCGCTGTCCTTTGGAAAGCTGGCAATAACTATAGGGACTTTTATCTTCTAAACCTAATTCTTTTAACAAACGATTTGCCCGACGATAGTCAGCACTGGTCAGTTCCAATCCCAAACCATAAGTGCCCGTTTTGCCTGCTAATACAATATCCAGTACTCGCTCCCGTTTATATCGATCATCAAAGAAAGAACTGCTTACCCAGCCAATGCGTTTACGAGTGGCTAAAATATTATCGTTGGAAAATTCTTCGCCAAACACTTTTAGCCGTCCCTCTGTCTGACGACGATAACCAGCAATAATACTCAATAGAGTGGTTTTACCACAGCCGTTCATGCCATAGAGAAGCCAATGTTCCCCTTTTTTTACATTAAAATTAACACGACTAAGCAAATTATTTTCGCCAACTTGAAATGTTAGCTCGCTGGCTTCGATAATATAATCGCTTTCTTTATTCATCGGCAAACTCCTTATCCAAAACAGCAACGGCATGATCGTCGAGAACGACGCATTCTCCCAACATTTTAGCGCTCATATCCGGTTTTACTTTAAAACCTGCCTTTTCTAAATAGCCCATATTTTCCAATCCCCACGCCAAAATCTCGCAAATCTTGGCAACATTCATCCGTCTTGTCAAGGCATTATTTCCCATATCGGGATAAAAATTGACCTTAAATTCATCAACGTAAAATTCAGCGCTGGTATAAATTTCTGCTTCTATACCAAATTCCAAACGATCGCAATGATCACAGAAAATCTCAATACGAGATTCTTCAAAATCATTAAAATCAATTTGCCTAAGACTCAATTTACTGCCGCAAGATTTGCAGACACAGCGCTTCACCCTATCTTTTAAAATATCAATACGCTTTTGACTTTGATAATCGAAATTCATGACTCGACCTCCTCTGTTTTTGACGTTATGCCCCAGCTTCTGCCATAATATTTTCCTAAAGACAGCGGCTTCTCGCCATAATTTTTCAGTTTATCTAATAATTCTTTATACGTGTCAGTTTTTACAACGCTGGGCGCTTGTTCAATCATTTTCATTAAGGCAATCATTTTGGAATCGTAAATAGTCAATAAATCTGTCTGCATTTTTTGTTGTACGGCTCGCAAATCAGAGAAATTATCAAGGTCATAAGCGATTTGGTGCCAAATGCTGACATAATCATACTGCACTTCTAATTTGCTCTTTTCTTCATAAATGCAGGTCAAATTACCATTGATACAACATTTTTTATCGCCGTTTGTATCGATGGCTACCATGCCATAGAAGCGCTTTTCTCGATTGCTGCTGGGCGGTATGTAGCTTTCTAATTGGCGTAATCGCTTATGGCACCAATCGACTAATTGGCGATAGCCGTAAGACGATAGATTTTTTCTAATATAGGCCTTGCTGCAAAGCGCCAAAAATGCGTTAATTCTTTCTTTATCAAATTCGCTTTCCAAATCATCACGATAAGCAAATAATTCTTTATCTAAAGTATCATTGCTAATTTGGGGGGCAAATGCTTTCAGCAAAGCAAATGCTTCTGCTGGATACATCTGCTGTAACTTTTTGGCCATCTCTAATTTGATAGATTGTACCACTTCTTCTTCATAACCTTCGGGAATCGCTAACCGCTTGGAATAGTGTTCGATAGGCGTTGGAAAAAATTCTGTATTAGCTGTTTCGTTCAAAAAAGCGATCAATTTGCCTGAATCAGCGCTGATCATATATTTTCGCTCATCGTCACAGTAATAGACTAGACCATAAACGGTGATTTCTTTAGGAAATTTGCCTAGCGCCGCCATACTTCTGATTTCTTGAGCGACTTGTTCGTCACGCAAAATTGCGGTGGCATTGTATTGCCCCAAACGATATTGCTCCAAAATATCAGTCCTTTCATTTATCGAATAATATAATTTTACCCGGTTGACTGATGAATGATCATCAATCAACCGGGTAGAGCGGGGTGCTCATCAAAACAACCCAAAATCTTATTTACTATTTAGCTAAGATTTGATAAACAGGTGCACCTTCACATTGAGCCGGCATTCTAACGTCCAGCATAGTAGCAATAGTCGGTGCAACGTCTACCTGACGAATCATACGGTCGGTGTACATATTTTGCTTCAAGCCAGCGCCTGCGGCAAAGAAAATCGGTGACACTGAAGTTCCGCATTCACCTAAAGATGTTGGCATACTGTCGTCATGATCGTGTTCATACCCTTCTGCCATGCAATAAATAATATCGCCGCATTCAGGATAATCGCCACCTAAGCCGACCAATACAGCGTCTTTACGACGCAATGCGAAAGCAATAATTCTTTGGTGAGTAATAGGATCTTTATGACCATAGAGCGCTGTAATAATTTCTTCTTCCAATTGATATTGGTCTTTTGGATCAACGATACCATGATCGGTACGACCAATCAAATTCAAGTAGATATGCATTTCTCTGATAGCAACAGCTTTTGTTTTGCTCCAATCTACTTGTGGCAATTTATTACCGTTTTCATCGGTTTTTAATGTTGTAAAGCCTAATTCTTCCATTAACTGGCAGTTTAAGCCCATGTCGCCCAAGCCTCTGATGCCATGAGTCGGGCAAACTTGCGCATGGTCGGAAACAACCATGATGGTCCAGCCTTCGTCCAATAAATGAACGAATTTGCCTAAATAACGGTCTACTTGTTTGTAGATTGTTTGCATGATTTCTTCATAATCTTCTGGCGTTGTTTCTTTGCGACCGCGTTTCATTTCACGGATAAACATATGTTTTTGCAAATCTGGCGCATGGAAATGGGAGAAAATAACTTCTACGCCTTTCTTTTCAATCATGTAGAGCAATGCTGCGCTCTGCCAATCTAAGGTATGATCCCAGCAAGCATTCATACACTGCAGAATTAGCTGTTTGTTGCCGCCGCCCAAAGTAGAAGTTGGTGGTGGGAAACCGACATTATCCAAGATTTCTTGATATAAAGCTGCTGGATGCCACATTGTATGAACGGTAGCGTCCATAGAAGCAGAAACCCACATTTTAACGAAACTACCGTCTTCTCTTAATTCTAAGACGCGCAAATCACGATTAGATGGAACTGGAACTTCTTTTTTGATAGCATCGTCCATATAGTCGCGGAAATATTCGCCGTTAGCAATAGTAGCCATTGGTTTTAAAGATTTTTTGTTTTTGTAAATAGCAATACGATCGTATTTGCCTTCGCCGTTTTTCAAAATCAAAACAGGACGGCGAACCAGACCGGCTGATAACAATAAAGTAAATTCTTTAGCGCCTTCTGGAGCTTCTGCCCAGCCTTCAGCATCTTTGATTGGTGAAAAAGCAATGTCGATAGCTCTATCGATATAGCCGCCTTGTCCGTTTGTTTGCGGATCAATGATATACATTGGGAAACCTTTGCTTTTAGCAGCAGCTTCTGGATCAAAAGCGTCGCCCCAGCCGCCACTTTTGCCGGTAGAGTCATCTTCTTCTAAACCAGTAATAACGCAAGGCACATTACTACCATTGCTTTCACCAGTACGGAAAGCTAAACGAGAGTTATCTACGCTGGCAATAACTAAATATTCACCGTCGATTTGAGCAGTACTCATATTAACGCTGCCTGGAGAACTGCCATCGACTACCGTCAAATTAGGGCTGTCAGAGCTTGGCGGCCATGCACTGCCCGGCCAATGCCAAACTAATGTGTTATAACCTGCTTCAGCGGTAACATTCCATAACTGTTCTGCTTTACACAAACGAGAATCTAAATTCAAGTTGATTAAATCCATTTCACCGCCTAAACGATAAAAAGATGTAATTCCGTGTGTTTGCGGATATGCGCCAGTAGCCATTGTGGTCCATTGTGGCGGCGTAACGGTAGGCATAGCGCCCAACATCACCAAATCTTGACGAGCCGCTCCTTTTTCCAGCATTTTTTTGGCGTTAGGCATTAGTCCCATGTCGATATACTTTCTGGTTAAACGAGGGTCCATAGCGTCGACGCCGCAAACAAAAACTTTTGAAGTCAATTTTTCACTCATACTTTTTCCTCCTAAAAAAATTAGTTAACTGGAAGTAACTATATTCTTAAACTAACTCAAATTTATCATTTCGTTTTGTTTTTGTCCAACGCTCTTTTTCATTTCTTGATACACCAAAAAAGTGTAACATCGTTTTTAAAAAATATTAACTTTTGCAAAGGCAAATGTTAACATAATATTAAAATTACTCTAGGAGGCATTTCTATGAATATTGAGCATTTATATTACTTTATCGTCATTGCTGACAACAAATCTATCAACAAAGCCGCTCAAAAATTATTTATTTCTCAACAGCATCTAAGCCGCGTTGTTATTGCTTTTGAAAAGAACTTGAATACTCAACTTCTGGAACGCACTTCTTCAGGAATTGAGTTGACCAAAGACGGTGAGATTTTTTTGCGTTATGCTGAAAAAATTGTTACTGATTATCGAGAGATGCAAAGTTATTTCTACTTGAAATCATTGCCGACACTTGAGCATAGTGAACAGATACAAGGCAGCTGCAAAATTTCTTTTCCGTTCTTTTTCTCGTTGTTTCTTAATGATTTTATTCGTCGTATCAACAGCAACTATCCAGCAGTTAACCTGACTTGCGTAGAAAACGCTTATAATGATTCTGCTCAGGAACTTTACCAATCGCCATTTTTGCATTTGATTATCAATTCAACCCTTTCCATTACGGAGCCAAATTTAGTTTTTTATCATATCGGCGATACCGCTGCTTGTTTTTGCGTTAATAAAGATTCTCCGTTGGCCCGTAAGCGTGCGCTGAACAAAGAGGATATCGCCCATGAGCTAAAAACCATTTATCCTGCCGAAAATTCATGGCGCAGCAATTTTGACGATACGCACACTTTATTTACTTCGTCCAATATTTATCAACATTTGGATAGTGTGATTCACAATCATTCTATTTGTGTTGTACCAGCTTATATTCGCGCCGGCATTTATGCCGTTTATCCTGATATTATATTGTTGCCTTATGAGCCGATGCAATTGACGCCTATTTATATCGTACACAGCGCCAAGCATGTTTTAAATACTGCTGAAAAAGCAGTTGTTCGTTTTACCAGTCAATACATCCAAAAAATTAGTGTGCTGGATTATTATCCTAACAACTCTTTTGAAAAATGAACTGTCGTTTTTAAAACAACGCCATCAAATGTTAAACTCTCATTCACCAAATCTTTTTCTAACGCATATGTTGAAGAAAAAGGCGCTGCTTTGCGCTACCTTTATGAAAGAGGTGTTCTTTATGGAATTATCAAGAGGGCAGCAAGAGTATCTCATCGAATTATTATCCGGCGAGTATTTGATTGACGAACAATGGCGTGAACCGTTAAAGTATGCCATTGCTCAACATTCTACTTGCATTTATGATGATGATGAATTAGAGTTTCTCGTTTCTTCTCCTCAAAGTTTATCAGCCGTTATGCGGTTAAATACGACCAGTTCTTTGGATATTTTCAGCAAATATTTTGCTCTTTGGCTTAATGCACTGGAATATAACGCTTTGGATACCAATAGTTTAATGGAAGCAACCATCGTTAATCCTGACCCAACCAGTCGCCAAAAACTGTTGCAAATTTTGGATATTGGTGAAGATTATCAAATTGTTGCTGTACCAGAAATTCGCTACATGACGACACCCCGCGCTAATGATAAGCTTTCCGATGAATCCATGCATGAGCGCCGCTTGCGACCGATACCTATCGTTTCAGCTTTCAGCTATAATACTTTTCGGCAATTATTGGAAGCTTTTTTGACTTTCGCCCAAAAAGGCGAAGACTTGCTGAATCCATTTTCACGAGCCAACGCTTTAGAATATGCTCGCGATTTGGAAGACGCTTTAGCGTATACTTATGAAAATCAAAGTACTTGGCAAAAACTGCGTCAACGCTCTTTAGAACTGCCAAATATCAACAGCACGTATTTATTTCCACAGCGTGAACAAGGCTTGATGCTGCCGGGAAATATTGAATTTATCAATTATTTAAACGCTCAGCCGCCAAAACAAACCATCAGCAAAACTCATTCTACTTCACAAAACCATGCTTTTTCATCAATTGATCGTTTGTTGATGCAAAACCCTTTAAGTCAATTCAAACTAAATGCGCCAAAATTGCCATCTTTTGCTTTCTTTCGACCCAAAAACAGTGTCGCGCCAACTGTAGCGCAGCAACATTTTAATGGTAAGAATTTTTTCAATCTGAAAA
The DNA here is from genome assembly GCA_949743265.1 of uncultured Peptococcaceae bacterium. GTDB lineage: Bacteria > Bacillota > Peptococcia > Peptococcales > Peptococcaceae > CATJSX01. The sequence continues at coordinate 9,126 of CATJSX010000176.1, read as the reverse complement.
CGCCATCATTTAAAGCCCCTTCGGTACATCTCAAACAACAGCGGTTTAAACCAATATCCTTTAAGCGACCTTAAGCAGATTTTTATTTTTTGACGTTCTAAAATTCTTCGATGCATAAAAATTGAGAGAGGATATGGTTTAAGAAATATGTATCGTTTTCTATAAAATAACTTAAAGTATATAGATTAGCGGTATATGCAAAGTATTTCGCTTAAAAATTTTGCGATGATGTTTTTGGTTTTTGTTCATTTTTCCTGTATTTGTAGTAACATATATTTTTTTAATATGCTCTAGTTGCATTGATGCAAAATGTTAGAATATGAAAACTGCTAAAATTAGTTTTTATCACCATAATTTCAGCAACGCCACCGATAATCATAAAAAGACGAGTAAAAAGCAATCGCTTCTTACTCGTCTTTTTCCGCTCTCCCCCGTTTAATAACCACTCTATTTCAGTTTTTGTTGATACTTTCTGATGAATAGCTATCGACACAGGCAACAATTTTGTATGCAGTGAGGTCAGTACGTACTAATCTTGATTTGGTGTGTTTGGTCAATGTTAAGTCGTCTCTGTACCCTCTTTTTAATTATCTTTATTATACTAAAATCATGAGAAATTATCCATTCGCCAATCTTAATAATCCATTATCAAAAAAACACATACCCTAGGATATGATTTTACAGCGGAAGGCATTTTATAATCTGGCTTCGCCATGAAGCGCGTAATAAATCCCGCCTAAAGCTAATAATTCCTCGTGTGTTCCGCGTTCAGCGATTCCTTGATCGGTTAAAACCAAAATTTCATCAGCATTTCTGATGGTGCTTAGTCGATGAGCAATGATCAAATTGGTACGATCACGACCTAATTCTTCCAGAGAACTTTGAATTTCGTGTTCGGTTACATTATCCAAAGCCGAAGTAGCTTCGTCCAAAATAATAATCGGCGGGTTTTTCAAAAAAACGCGGGCGATTGAAATACGCTGTTTTTGTCCACCCGATAATTTGACGCCGCGCTCACCAATAAAAGTATCGTATCCATTTTCTAAACTCATAATAAAATCATGAATCTTCGCTCGCTTACTGGCAGCAATAATTTCTGCTTCTGTTGCTTCGGGCTTACCACACAAAATATTTTCTCGAATCGTTCCGGTAAAAAGAAAAACATCTTGCTGCACAATGCCGATATTTCGCCGCAAATCGTGCAAAGAAACATGACGAATATTGATGCCGTCAATTAAAATCTCGCCTTGTTCATAGTCATAAAATCGTGGGATAAGATTGCAAAGCGTTGTTTTTCCACCGCCGGAAGGACCTACTAAAGCCACGTGTTTGCCTGCTGGAATATGCAGCGATAAGTCTGTCAGTACATTTTTGTTGTTTTCATAAGAAAAGGTGACATGATTGACAGCAATGTCCCCTTTAATATCGTTAAAAGCGACGGGATTGTCAGGTTCTTTCTCATTGTCTTCTTCTAGTAATTCCAAATACCGTTTAAAGCCGGTAATTCCATTTTGATATTGTTCGGTAAAATTAACCAAACGGGTTACAGGCTGGATAAACATTTTGATATACAAAATATAGGCGGCAAAATCGCCTAAATTGATCCAATTTCGGTAAGCAAAATAGCCTGCTGCCGCTAAAGCCACCAATTGAAGAATATCAATAGCAAAATTCATGCTGGCATAATACTGTCCCATAACTTTGTAAGATTTGCGTCTTGCCGTTACAAATAATTCATTGCCAGCCAAAAATTTTTTCATCTCTAAATCTTCTGTACAGAAAGATTTGGTCACTTTTACACCGGCTATAGAATTTTCAACAACCGCGTTGACGTCCCCTGTTTTTACGCGGGCTTCCATAAAGGCAACCCCCATTTTTTTACGCTGAGCCATGGCTGCCCACAAAACTATAGGCAAAAACAAAAAAATAATGACGGTTAGCGGTACGTTGATACTACACAAAATGATAAAAGAGCCAATGAACATCATACCAGAAATAAAAATATCTTCTGGTCCGTGATGAGCCAATTCGGTAATATCCATTAAATCATTGATGATACGCGACATGATAACGCCAGTTTTATTATTGTCAAAATAACGATTGGGCAATTTTTGTAAATGAGCAAAAACCGTATTGCGCATATCAGCCTGCATATAAACGCCTAAAACATGCCCCCAATATTGCATAAAATAATTAAAACCGGCTTTGGCAATAAATAACGCCAAAAGCACAACGACAAAAATAATCAGCAGATCCAATCTTTTGTGCGGAACAACATCGTTGATAATGTTGCGACTGAGCATGGGATAAACCAAATCGCAGACTGCTAGCAAAAAAGCCGCCAGCAAATCGGCAAAAAATAATCCTTTATACGGCTTATAATACGTCAATAATTTTTTAAACATCAAGCCACTTCCTTTTTTAATGTTAGCCTTAGTATACTCCAATTGGGATTTTCCAGCAAGTGCCAGCAGCGACGATTTTGTAAAATGTTTGAGGAAATAACGATATTATAAAAAATAAAACGGCTGGCAGCGCCAAAAGAAAAAATCTTCAGCGACAATCAGCCGTTTTGTTTTTGCTAATCAATACCAGTCGTGTTTTTCATTACGATCAAGCTCGTTGATTTGTTCCATTTCCGCTGGCGTTAATTCAAAATCAAATAGTTCTGTATTTTCTTTAATATGATCAGGATTGCTGGAGCCGGGAATAACGACTACCCCTTTTTGCAAATTCCAACGGAGGATAATTTGCGCTGCGGATTTACCGTGTGCTTGAGCAATATTGGTGATTACCTTATCGCCGAGCAGCTCCGCGGTATATCCTCTGCCACCCAGCGGATACCAGCCTTGTACGACAACACCCAAATCTTGAATATAGGGAATAACGTCGTTTTCTTGATAATAGGGATGAATTTCATTTTGCACTAAAGCAGGCATGATTGTAATCTGCGGCAAAAATTCTTCCAATTCTTCTACATACCAGTTAGAAAGACCGATTGAACGAATTTTACCTTCTGCTACTGCTTTTTCCATGGCCTGATAAGCGGCTACATCGCCCTCGCCCGGATGATGGAGTAACAGCAAATCAATATAGCCAAGATCTAATTTGACCAGCGCTTCATCAATAGCCGCTTCGGCATTGGCAAATTGATTAGGGTATAATTTGGTTATCACGAAAATTTCTTCACGAGGAATTCCGGAATTTTTAATAGCTTCTCCAACTTCTGTTTCATTGTGATACATGTAAGCCGTATCAATCAGTCGTACACCGTTTTTTAATGCTGCGGCAACAGCATCGGAACAATTTTCGCCAGTCAAACTATACGTGCCTAGCCCATAGATGGGCATCTGATAACCGCTGTTTAAGAGGACGGTTTTTGCAGCAAAATCAAAAGCGCCTACTGGCACCGTCATATCCATACGCGCTAGCCATTGGGCTATTTCTGCTTTAGTAGTATCTGCCGAAAACCGTTCCCCACTTAACCATACCGCATCAGGGCAAAGCGCTTGAAGGTTTTCTGCGCTGGAACCCAGACCGCTGCTATGAGATGTACAGAACGGTAAAATAGTTTTACCCGCTAATTCGTAGCTTTCTAAAAATGTACTAATGATTCTTGGCGCTTGACCATGCCAAATAGGATAGCCCAGTATGATGGTATTATAACTGTCCAAATCGTCAATAAGATTGGCGATAGCTGGACGTACAGCAGGATCGTTTTGTTCTTGATCCGCTCGACCATTGGTGCAATACGCCAAATCTTCTTCGGTATAAGGAATCTCTGGCACAATTTCGTACTGATCAGCGTGCAAAATTTCCGCCGCATATTCTGCTACAGTTTTTGTTGTATCGGTACAGGAAAAATAAACTACTAGCGTTTTTTTCATTTCTTCTTCCACCTCTGTCTTTCCTGGCGCTTCTTGTAATGCTTCTACCGGTTTTATTCCCAAACCGTTGGCGTCTTGGCAAGCCGCCAACATAAAAATCACTATTAAAGCCAATGCCGCTTTCAGCCATTTTTTCATTGCTCATTCCGCCTTTCTTTTAATGTTTTCAGTAAATACGCCATGTTTTTTCCTAATGTTTTTGCAGTGGCTAATCCTTCTTGGTCCTGTAATACGTCACCGCTCATCTGTCCATAAGCAATTGGCCAATAAGACGAGCCGACGACAAACATTTCTTGAAGCAGAAAAAAATGAAGCATAGCGTCTAATGTTTGCAGCGCTCCGCCGCGACGGGCAACCGCAACAGTAGCGCCTACTTTATGGCGAAGTAATTTTGCCTCGCGGTTCATATCGGCTACTACAGCTGCCCGTTCCAAAAAAGATTGCATTGTAGCCGATATATTGGCTGCATAAACCGGCGAACCGAGCAAAATACCATCTGCTATTTTCACTTTCTCTAAAATTTCATAGAAATTATCCTCTCCATGAAGGCAATTTTTTAATCCACTGCAAGCCCAACAAGCTTGACACGGTGCAATCTTCTGTCCGCTAAGTTGTATCAGCTCCGTTTCAATACCTTCTTTATGTAATTCCTTCAAAACCGTATTGAGCAAAATAGCCGTATTGCCATCTTGCCGAGCACTACCGTTAATTGCTAAAACATTCAATAGTTATCCCTCCTGATAGTTTTTATTTTTATTATATATTTTACTATAATAAATGTCAAATAGGTATATCGAATGATTTTATATACTCAAAAAGCATGGAATTTTAAACAACAAAAAAACAGACCATATACCAAAAGCATACAGTCTGTAATCACTATAAAAATATTCTTAATGAATGGATTCAGTAAGTTTGTTTAGCGTAAGCTGCTTTTACTAAACGTATGGCTTCTCGTTCTAATACCGACAACGGTTTATTTTGAGCGTATACGAGATAAAGTTTGACTTGGTTGGCGTCTTTTGCGTCAAAAATCGTGATTCTGTGCAAAGTTTTTTCCGTTTGCGGCAAATAACCGCTGCTTTTCCATTTAGGCAAAAGAGCAGCGCCTATTCCTTGCCGTACCAGCTGTTTTTGTACGCTACGCTCGCTGACAGTTATCATCTTGTTCAATAACGGATAGCCAGCAGCGCGAAAAATATTGTTCCAGCCGCTTTCGCAATCGATCAACTGCAATTCGCTGACTTCTGCCATGCTGATTTCTTTTTGTCCTAACAATCGATCAGACGGACCAACAAACAAATCATGCGTCACCTCTCCCAACGATATAAACGCCAATTCTCGTTCCTGCAAATCTTCTTCAAAACGTTGGTTTTTAGTTTTATTAGCATAAACGACACCTAAATTTGTTTTATCGTTTTCCAATAATGCTAAAGCAGTATGAACGCTATTTTCTGTTACCGTCAAATCAACCTGTGGATATGAGCGATGAAATGCTATCAATAAATCAGCCGCCAAATAATGATAAAAAGCGGAGCCGATAGAAATGTGTACTGTTCCTTTGATTTGTGTTTTATTTCTGCCGATAGATTCCAAGGTTTCCGCCTCTTGAAGAATATGTGCCGCTTGCTCTGCTATCAAACGCCCCTCGTCGGTAAACTCTACGCCATGAGAAGTCCGTTCAAAAAATGTAACGCCTAAATCTGCTTCCAATTTACCAATAGATCGGCTCAACGATGGCTGGGAAGTCTGTAATATTTGAGCCGCCTGCGTAACAGATTGAAAACGATAAATTTCTACCAGTTGCCGCATCTGCTCCAAACGAATTATCATAAACGTTCCTGAAAAATCGCTTCTTAATTTGATTTTTCCTTTTCCTTTCTTGAAATCCTTTGACTGCTTTATAAACAAAATAACAATTTGCCAGCGCTTTGTCAACTATATTATGACTAAAATCCGTATCAAATGGATCAAAATTAGTAACGCTTGATTAACTCGCAACAGCGCCTCATAGCGCAGTCTACCCAAAAGCTATAAACAATAAAACAACTTAGCAGGATAATTAAACTTTTTTAGAAGCACTGATTGACCATATACCAAACGGCGGCGAATTCCAAAGAAGAAATTCACCGCCGTTTCTTAAATTCTCATCAAATACCAATATTTTTTCTAAATTCAATAAATCTCGATATTTAATGGTATAGACACATTAGTCGCCGTATTAGTTCCCCATAGCGTTAATGTTTGCGCTGGAATCCAATATCCGTTATCGGTTCTTTGATCCCAAACGATGTTAATAGTTTCAGCGGCATCTGGCGCTAAAACAATTTCTCTCGCTACATTAGCAGCATGTTGCCCCTTGGACCAACGCCACAACTCGATACCTTGTGCATCAGAAATATAAAAATCAAATAATTGATCAGATGGGTATCTTAACGCTACAGGTTCATTAGTCAAATTACGTTTTCTAAATGTGATTTCAACGGGCTCGCCTTCACGGTAGCGATAACGATTAGTGGTCAATACATAGCGAAAATCGCCGATTTCTTGCCAATTGTAGTTTAATCCGTCTAGATTAGGCTCTCCGCTGGTAGTTCCTTCTGGTGTAACTTGCATTGGTGGCTGATAACCGCCGGGACTTGCTGGTACGTTGAGATTTGGCGGCCAAGTACTACCGCTGTTGCTGTTATCAAGCGGCAAACAAGTTACGCCCAATAAATCCCAAATTCTCTGATCAACTTCACCATTGGCAAAAAAGCCATTATCCCGTTGCAGCGCCATAACAGCGTCTTCTGTTCTACGACCGAAATTACCATCAACTGTGACATAATAGCCTCTTCTTTGCAATAAACTTTGCAAAAAAGATACCGCTGAACCACGCGAACCACGTCTTAGAGTGGGGCAGCTTCTAGTCGATTGCGTATGATTGCGGCAAGTAACGCCTAATACCCGCCATGTTTCCCGATCCGTTGTGCCGCTTCCCCACAAACCGTTAGTGCGTTGAAAATTGCGCAGTGCTGTTTCTGTTTCCCAATCAAAAACGCCGTTTTGACGTCCAGTATAATATCCATAATAGCGCAGTCTGCTTTGTAACTCTTCTACGGCTGGACCACGTGAACCTAGCGACAATCTAGGACACCATTCAGCACCTAAGGGTGCGTTACAGCAAGCCATATCCGATGATGGCGTGATAGTAATAATCATGCCCACTTTTAGTTGATTGCTGCTAGATAAGTTATTCATTTGCATTAAAGAATTGGGCGAAACATTATACTTGCGGGCAATAGTTTCAATCGTATCTCCTGATTCTACCACATAGGTCATCTTTGAAAACCTCCTTTTGCCTTTCTCTTTTTAATGTATGTTTTATGACACCCGAAGGTGATTAGAAAATTGCTTTTCTTACATTGTCAAAGAAAAACAAAACAGACACTTTTAGCAGAATCGACACTTGTTTTTGGGCGTACACTCTCAAATTTCACCTTATCATTAAGAAAGAAGACGCTGCTTTTGAGGTGATTGTTTATATGACAAACAAAAGCTCAAATAGCATTTGAATATTTGTTAATCTCGTATTAAGCAATCGATATGAAGCGCGTATTACTTTAGATATTTATACGAAGAAAATCAACGAACGTTCCATTTTTGATAGTAGCTAGTAAAAGTGACAACAGCTTCTGGCGGGCATTGGGCAGCGACAGCTGAGAGTTGTGTTTCAAAGGTTTCACGATTGATGACACCAGGCAAATCTTTAATCGCTAAAAAACGCTTTAGATAGCCATTTGTGCAATATTGGCGAAAATCGGCAATAAATTTTTCGCGCATTGCACGAAATTCACTCATATCCCGCAGCCACTTTTCACGAGTAAAAATAGGTGTAACCCAATAGCCTTGCTGTTCTTTACTAGCTTTTTCGTTATAAGTAACTTCCAGTTTAGCGTCATAAAAGTACTGCCAAGTTATTTTGTCTTGTGTATAAGCAAAGCCGCTAAGAATTTTTTTGTACAAGCCTTTAGCAATAATATCATCTTCTAATTGTTTGTAAATCTCTTTAAGCCATGTGGCAAATGTCAGATAACTTTTGACAGTCAAAACTTTGCTTTCCAGTGCATTTAAGAGCAAGCTCTGAAATAGCGCTAACCGTTCAATGTCATATACGCCGTCCAACTCATCTCGCCAATCGCTTAAAAGAGAATAGGCGCTGTTGGAGGCTTCTATGCCGCTAAGTTTCGCCAGCGCCTCAAAATAAGCAGCAGGATAAATTTTGCTTAACGTTTTGGCAGATTCGATTTTAATCTGCCGCCGGATAGCGCTTTCTTGACCAGATGGGCATGGCGTGCGTTTGATAAAACGTTTTACTGGCGTAGGATACAAACTTTCAGTAACGGCTTGCTCAACAAATTTTTGCAAATTGATTTCTTTAGAGCTGACACGATAAGCAGTGATGTTATTTTCCTGATAAGCGGTAGCAAAATACATAAACTCCTTATCAAAACAGCCCAACGCCATAGCGGCTTCGAATTCGGAGGCGGCCACTAAATCTTTGTTATTCTCAAAATACATGGATGCGTCTTCGCGCAACGCATCAAACTTTTCTTTGGTGCGTTGGTAAGCGGTGAAGGTATTTTTAGCCATTGATTGACCCTCCTTGACTGCTGGTAAATGCGCTGTCGTTGCGAAAAGTAGCTTCTACCGCCAGTTTCGCTTGCCAGTAACCGTCAATATCGCGGCTGATATGTACAGGATAATTAAGAAAGCTAGTAAATAAATCATCGCTAAGCATATCAGATGTCACGCCTTGAGCATAAATTTGACCGTCTTTCATCAGCATAGTTTTGTCAAATGACGGCAAGATTTCTTCAATATAATGGGTGACATAGATGATAGTCATATCTGTATGGCGCGCCAAATCATCTACTGCTGTCAAAATGTATTCACGGGCGTAAATATCTAGCCCCGTACTCGGCTCGTCTAAAATCAAAATTTCTGGTTGGCTGACTAACGCACGAGCAATCAGCACGCATTGACGTTCGCCTTTGCTCATCAAGGCAAAAGGTTGGTCGATTTTCTTTCCCAGTCGTAGCTGACGCAATAGTGCCAGAGCGCGTTTGACATCGTTATCCGTAATAGCCCTGCTCATGCTCAAAGTACCACTGACACCAGATAGGACGATAGATAATGCCGATTCCCATGACAAGTATTTATCAAAAAAAGAACTGGAAACCCAACCGATTTTTTG
>CATJSX010000175.1 GCA_949743265.1 uncultured Peptococcaceae bacterium | reverse complement strand
TACCGCTTGTTTTTACGCCACCTGTAGCGATAAAATTTATGTTTATAAAATCTCCAACTTTTATTGCTACTGCTGCTTCGCCCGATATTGTCCAGCCGTTCAATAACGTCAAGTTTAACTTTTCCGTTTTTGCTACTTCACGAAAAGGATACCACTTAAAACCACTACCATCTGCATTAGCATAACCTATAATCGTTTCATCTCTATGAAAATTACTATTCCCATTCATATCCATAAACAGCTCTATTTTGATAGGGTTCCACATGCTAACAGCACGTTCCATTTTAAAATTTATGTTTCTATAAGCAGACGCTGAATAATCAATCCCATCATCTTTTAACTGTTTAACGATGGAATTGATAAACTGTGGGACATCAGATAATAATACCAAGCAAGCATTATCACCAATAGCTGTATTGATTTTCGCTAAATTCCCTACAAAATCGTCCTCCGCCATGTCATCATCGCTTAATCTTATTTGCTCCAATGTAGTATAGGTTTTTACTTGATGCTCGCCTTCGTTTGCCCAATTTCTCCAGCCGCTAAATACTACATCTGCTTGTATTAGACGGTTCTCTAATACCCCCCCCCGAACATTTTTTCTTTTATACTGTTATCCATGTTTATACTCCTTCCTATTTCGTTATCAATGAGCCAGAACAAGTAACTTCTCCCGTTGAATCGTCTAAGCCATATACTTTGATTTGACCATCAGTTAAAACAGCAATTCGGCTTAAACCAGCTGTGCTACTGTTTGACGTCGCTGCAAAAGCACAATTGACAACTGGTCGATAGATTTCTGGTAATATTCCTATCACTGTTCCGGTCGTACGTACGCCACCGTCCAGCGTTGCTAAATTAAATATGGTGCTGTTGCCTACTCTGCCAACTTTGAAAAGTTTAAAACTCCAACCATTTAACGGCGTTATATCAACAACTGGTTGTATTTTAGCAACTTCACGAAAACCCAGAAAATACATTACACCAACATCAACGTTAGCATAGCCTATAATCGTTCTTGTACGTGGGGATATGCCGTTACTCAACACATAATCATCAACAATCAATTCAATTTTTATCGCTTGCCATGGTCCTGTTGTTCGCTCCATTTTTACTGTGAAACCTGTTTTTTCTGTATTAAAAATGAGATTATTTTCTTCTAATGCTTTTAGAAGTGATGTTCTAAATTTTGCATTATTGCTACCATCACAATATAGTTGTAGCTGAAAAGCATTGTAATAAGCATTATTGATTTTATCTAAATTCCCTACAAAATCGTCCTCTGCCATATCCGCATCAGACAGATTTAACTGTTCTAATGCTGTATATGTCTTGATATTTAGCGCTTCTGTTGTTGCTATTACTTTAAACGGATATAAAACAGCGCTGCTTCCGTTAACATCATACAGTCCGCGCACCATTAAATCGCCGCCGTTTCTCTGATATACTAGCATTGTTCCCCAGTTTATATGTCCTCTTCTCTCCAGTCTCAATATACCTTCCATATTTTCTAGTGCTCCCGAAATCCCATCATGGATAAGCTGTAAATTTAACGACTTAGTGAAGTTTGCTCCGACGTTACAATAGAAACTTAAATCGCTATAAGCTGGCATTTTATTTATAATTGTCTGGATATTATTAAAAAAATCCGTTTCAGATAGGGCGGCAGTATCAACGCCAATCTGTGCTAAACTCGTATATGATGCTACGCGGTGTTCGCTTTCGCTTGCCCAGAATGTCCAACCGCTAAACTTTACAGTATCAGCAGATATTCTACTATCTCCTGATACCCCCACCCAGAACGAATATTTGTTTTCTTCTGTATTGTCCATTGTTTGTCCTTCCTTTCTTCATTCTCTATCTAGGCAACTGTGTATGTTCCAGAAAAACATAATAAATCACTGGAATCCTCTAAACCGTATACTTTAAACTCACCATTTTTCAATGCCACCACTCGACCTAGATGATTATTGCTGTTCGATACTACCGGAAATATGGCTTGACCTATTGGAAGATAATCTGACGGCATGGTGAATATCGTTGTGCCACTTGTCCGAATCCCTCCGGTCATCGTTGCGTTGATACTCACTTGATT
>CATJSX010000174.1 GCA_949743265.1 uncultured Peptococcaceae bacterium | reverse complement strand
GTTCCCACCATTACCCTAGACCAATTTGTCCATGAGCGCAATCTAGCGCGAGTAGATTTCATCAAGGCGGATATCGAAGGAGCAGAACGATTGATGCTAGCCGGCGCTCAAGAAACCTTACGCCGTTTTGCACCAAAGCTGGCTATCTGCACCTATCATTTACCCGACGATAAAGAAGTTCTGGAAACGCTTATTAAACAAGCCAATCCCGACTATATCATCACACATCGTTGGAAAAAATTATACGCTTATGTTCCTTCTGAAAAACGGCAGCAATTATTAGCCCGAAACGTTAAGGAGGTCTAAGCCTACCATGGAACAATATACAGTAACGGTTATTGGCTTAGGTTTCGTTGGTCTAACGACTGCTTTAGGCTTAGCGGAAGCAGGTCATAGGGTTTATGGCGTAGAAAAAGAACCTGCTCGTTTGGCTCAGATTCAGGCGGGACAATTGCCTTTTGCCGAGCCGAATTTAGATAAAGCCCTAGTACGCCATTTAGCTAACGGCAAATTTCAGGCAACAAATAATGCCTTAACAGCGGCTACTGCCAGCCAGATTATTTTCCTCTGTGTCGGCACACCTTGCGGTGATGACGGTGCTGCTGATTTGCAGTATCTTCGACAAGCTATAGATGATACTTTAGCCGCTTTCACTGATGGACAATACCGGCTATATGTAGTCAAATCCACCGTTCCGCCGGGCACCACCAAAAGAGCTATTGCCCCTTATCTTGCTGAACATCAAACGCCTGCTATGCAGATAGGTTTGGTCAATAATCCCGAATTTTTGCGCGAAGGGTACTGTTGGCAGGATTTTATACAAGCTGACCGTATTGTCTGCGGTTGTGAAGATGAAGAAGCAGAAAAGATAATGCGTGCTTTATATGCGCCTTTAGCCATTCCCTTTCATAGCGTATCGTTAAATACTGGCGAATATATTAAGTATCTGTCTAATAGTATGCTTGCTGCAATGATTAGTTTTGCCAATGAAATGGCATTATTGGGTGAAGCCATTGGTGATATTGAAATTGCTCGCGCTTTTCGTATTCTCCACGAAGACCGCCGCTGGGCTGACGGTAGTATGAAAAGTTATGTTTATCCCGGCTGTGGCTATGGAGGCTACTGTTTGCCGAAAGATACGAAAGCCTTGCAGGCACAGGCAAAAATATATCATGCCGAAACGAAGATACTTGACCAAGTGATTGCGTTGAACGAGCAGATGGCGGATAAAGTGGCGAAACGCATAATGGCACAGACGAAAGCAACTGATAGAATTGGTATATTGGGTTTATCCTTCAAGCCTAATTCTGACGATGTAAGAGATACACCGGCAGCAAAAGTTATTGCCTTGCTACAAGAAAACGGCTATCAGGAGATAATGGTTTATGATCCGGCAGCCAATGGGCTGTTTGCAGAGAAGTATCCGCAGCTTAAGGTCAGTTACTACAGCAATGCAGAAGATGTATGTCATGATGCAGATATAGTAGTTATTTTAACTGCATGGTCAGAGTTTAGGGAGATAAGAGATAAGATAAGAAGGAAACCGTTTATTGACGGGCGATATTTGCTATAAAGAACGCTGAGAAGTGAGAAGAAAGAAGGGCTGAGATGAAATTTGAACAAGCGCTGTACTTATTGGTCAAACTACAAGAAACAGAACGCTTAAAAGAATCATGGACTGCCGACCATAAAACAAGTTTAATAGTGACGCCGCTATCAAAACTTTTAAAAGAAATGACCCATGGATTGGAAAAACAGTCGGAGATAGCTGCTGCCAGTCAAGAGTTGTTCAAAGCGTTGCAGAAAAAGCCGATAGATTATACCAAAGTGGAATCATATTGGTTCCGTTATCTCAATCTTTATAAAAATTATCTTGCTACTGAATTAGTGCAAGATTTGCAGCAAATCAAGCAGTTAACGCAAGAACAGGCGGTAACATTATTGGAAATCGTCGAAAATGATATATTTCCCGTTTTGCCGACCAGCTTGATATTTTTGTTGGCAGCACGGCTTTTGGCAAAGGATATTCCCGATATTTCTTATTCCTATACCATCAAAGCCTTTGAACGAAATCCCCATTTAGCTGAGCAATTTGGGGAATCGTATAAAAACTATGTCTATCAAAGTATTGAAGAGGATTATTATGAAATCTGTCCCATATGTGGTAGTGAAGATGCCGAACCTTTTTATAATGCGCAAATATTTTTGGCAGCGGGTTTTAACAATACCTTTGCGCCTGCAAAATTATGGTGCCACTGCAACCAATGTCAAAATCATTTTGTCTATAATTTGCCTAAAGAAATCTATAATGCTCAAACAGACTTTACCTTAACATCAGAGATCAACGAAATCGGTCAAATCGTTAAAGCGCCATTGCAATCATTGGCTATTTATGGCGATATTATTCGAGCAATCAGACAATATAATGAGGGGAAGCGTTATTTGGAAGTAGGCGTGGGCAGAGGCGAATTTATCGCTGTAGCCAAAGAAATGGGGCTGGAAATCCATGCAGTAGAATTAAGTGCTAGTACTTGCAAAAATATTGAGTTGTTGTTAGGCGTGCCCGTTGTACAAGCTGATTTTTTGGCATACGACAGTGAGGAGCCTTATGACGTATTGAGTATGGGCGACGTTATTGAACACGTTAAAGCGCCGACAGAAGCTATTCAAAAAGCTAACGCACTATTAAAATCAGGCGGTATTTTGTGGATATCTACTCCCAATTATAACAGCGCTTTTTCGCAAATGCTCAAATTTTCCGATCCTATGTGGAAAGAGCCGGGACATCGCGTTTATTTCTGTCGGGAAACTTTTGAACAATTATTGGAAGCCTGTGGTTTTGACATATTGGAATATCAGGTAAGCCGCCGTTATAACGGCTCTATGGAGATTATTGCCCGCAAAAGATGATTTTGGAAGACTGTTTGGCAGGGCAAATATTTAATAAATGTGACGATAGAAAAGAGATGAAGAAACGATGACAATGTATATTCAGATAGAAGCACAGAAGAAGAAATTAAAAGATTTTACCAGCTTTATCGAAATGGTAACGAAGAACGATTTTCGTAAATTGCTGGAATTCGTAACAGTTGATTATTTGGTACGCACGAAGCAAGTACGAATTGCTAAAAAAACAGACCAAATCAATATCCCACAGGAAACAAGCGAAAATATTACAAAGAATATTTTCATTGGCTGTTTCAAGAGCCAGTTTGTTGGCGGCGGAACGGTTTATGATGCGATATTAGAAATTAAAGAGCATATAGACGTCTATAGCAAACTTTATGAGATTTTGGAAGACAAACGCTCAAAAGAAACGCTGCAATATATTTTGTATCACAAATTTTTCGGCGATGAGCGATATTTTGCTAAAAGCTACTGTCCTGATGCGCAGTACTATCGTCCGGAACTATTGCGAACGAGAGAAAACGGTGTTTTTGTCGATTGTGGCGCATTTGACGGAGAAACGGTAAAACAATATATTGAAACGTATGGTACCTATCAAAAAATATATGCTTATGAGCCGGTACCAGAAAATATAGAAAAGGTAAGAGAGAACCTAAGCCATTTTGATAACGTCATTTGCCGTCATGCTGGCGTATCCAATAAGAGCGGTACAATGACCTTTACATCACATATGCCGGGAACAGCCAATCGTCTTCATCCTAACGGTGATAAAATAGTTGATGTTGTTACTTTAGATGAAGATATTCCCGAAAGAATTGATTTTATCAAGATGGATATTGAGAGTGCCGAGCCTGACGCTTTAATAGGAGCTAAAGGTCATATACAAAAAGATAAGCCCGAATTAGCAGTCTGTGTCTATCATACCATCAGTGATTTGCGGGTAATTTTTGAGATAATCTATGAGATAAATACTCAACAGCGTTTTAATCTGCGGCATCACAACAATCATAACTGTGAAGAAATTGTTTTGTACGTTTCGCCTTTATGAGACAAAAAAGAAGCGTTTTCATAGCCCTTAAAGCATGAAAACGCTTCTT
>CATJSX010000173.1 GCA_949743265.1 uncultured Peptococcaceae bacterium | reverse complement strand
GTCTAACAAATCATAGTTTTTTGGATGATAAAAATATGAGATAAAACATTCAAAAGTTGCTGCAAGATATAAATAAGGCATTATTCAAGAGCTTGTTCATTAAAGGAGTGAAAAATCATGGCAGAAGAAAAAGCCAAAGGTGGTTTTAGTTTAAAAACGATTCATTATATTATTACGATATTACTTATTTTAGTAGGTCCTTATTTGCCGCCTGTTGGACCGTTGACACAAGAAGGTATGGGCGTTGTCTTGGTGTTTCTTGGTGTTATTTACGGCTGGACATTTATTGATATGATGTGGCCAACGATTTTGGGACTTATTGGTTTGGGTATGGTTTGCGGAATGACCAATGTTTTAGCAGCAGGTTTTGCTAATCCGATTATTCCAATGTGTTTTATGTCTTTCGCATTAATCGCTTTATTGACGGAACTTCATGTTGCTGAAGCGCTGATTCAAATGGTTATGGGAAGTCGCTTTATTATTGGGAAACCTTGGTTATTTGTATTTGTTGTCTTTATTGGCGCTATGCTTTGTGCACAGATTAACGTCTTTGTTTCTATGATTTTATTTACCAGTATTGTTTTGGATTTATGTAAACAGTTTGAAATCAAACCTTATACGCCGTTGCCAGCAGTTATGCTTCTGGGGTTAGCATTGTCCATTCAAATGGGTCAAATTTTGATTCCTTTTCGTAGTTCTGCATTAACTTTAGTAGCAGCTTATTCTGCTGTTACAGGGGGGATGCCAGACTTTTTAACATGGATGGCGTTTATTATTCCTTTAGCTATTGTCGTTATTATTGTTTATACGTTGATTTGTCGCTTTGTTTTTCGAGTTGACGTATCGCCGTTTTTAGCAATCAATAAAGATACTTTTGAAAAAGTCGTTTTAACTCGTGATCAAAAAATCGCTTTAGGATTTTTAGGTTTGAATATCATTTTCTTGCTTTTACCGAGCTTATTGCCAAAAACATGGGCATTGACAACTTATTTAACAAAAATGACTATGTTTGGGCAGGTAGCAGCGGTTATTTTGGTTTTGATGTTAGTTAAAAAAGAAGATGGTACTAAATTATTTTCTTATAGCGTTATGGCGTCAAAAGGGATGAGCTGGGAAGGTATTTTTATGACCGCTTTTATCATGCCAATTTCTCAATTTTTGACGGCTGATACTACTGGTGTAAAAGAATTGATTCGCATGGCGTTACAACCAATGACGTCTCTATCACCGTATGTGTTTATCGTTGTGGTTATGGTTTTTGCTGCAATTGTTACGAATATCGCTAACAATGTTGTTTTGGCAGTTGTTTTATTGCCAGTCGTTTATACCTTCTCTATGCAGATGGGCTTGAGTGGTTATGGCATGAGTTGCATTTTGTTTGTTTTAACACAGTTAGCTTTATTCACACCGGGTGCTTCTGTTTTTGCTGGCTTGGCATTTTCAAATCAGGAGTGGGTCAAGACGCCGACAATGATGAAATATGCTATTACAGCGGTATTGATTATGGTTGTTATTTTCTTGATCGTAGCGCTTCCGTATTCTATGGTTATTTTCTAAACAGTTCTGGGGCAAGTAGAATATAAATGGAATAGACCATATGCGGTCTATTCCATTTTGCTTTTTTTGACATATTGAAATAATTTTGATATACTTTTTTATGAACAAATACTTTTTATAATGAGGTGAATAAATGAAAACGCTCTATAAAAATGGAAATATCTTAACGATGGAAGAGGATAAACCATATTTAAAATCACTTTTAGTTGAAAATGACAAGATTATTGCTTGGGATGATATGGCGCAAGCAGCAGAAAATGATCATGATACAATTATCTATGATTTGCAGGGAGCTTGCCTTTTGCCTGCTTTTATTGATGCTCATAGCCATATCTGTTCCTTTGCTAGCACTTTGGAAACGGTTCAATTAGCAGCTGCCAGATCTTTTGCTGATATTAAAGCAGCGATGGAAGCTTATATTTTAGGCAATCGTCCGCCAAAAGAACAAGTTATTGTTGGGTTTGGCTATGACAATAATTTTTTAGCTGAAAAGGCTCATCCAACGAAAGCGTTGCTTGACGAAATCGCAGTTGATAATCCGATGATTATTACGCATAAATCTGGACATATGGCAGTTGCTAATTCGGCTTATTTAAAGGCTTGTGGTATTACAGCAGATACTGTTGATCCTGAAGGAGGAAAATACGGTCGTATTTCTGGCAGTCGCGAGCCAAATGGTTATTTGGAAGAAACTGCTTTTTTTGCTACAGCTAGCATTGGCGGGGCGCCAAAAGAAGCGGATATTTTTCGTCAAATTGCAAAAGCGCAAGACGTTTATTTAAGTTATGGAATTACAACAGCGCAGGAAGGTATGATGAAAGCGCCTAACGCGCAAAATTTAGAAGCAATGGCTGAAACGCAGCAGTTGAAAATTGATATAGTCGGTTTTGTTGATTTGAACGAAGCAGCGCAAGTTCTGCAAAATAATCAAGAGGCTAAAACCTACCATCATCATTTTCGTTTAGGCGGCTATAAACTGATTTTAGATGGCTCTCCGCAGGGAAAAACTGCATGGCTATCTCAACCCTATGAAGGTAGTGATGATTGCGCGTATGGTTCTTATAGTGATGAATATGTTTATGAGTTATTAAAACAAGCGATTGAAGAACAAGAACAAGTTTTAGTCCATTGTAATGGCGATGCTGCAGCGGAGCAGTTTATTACGCAAATGGAGAAAATCAAAAAAGAATTGCCTCAATTATTTGAAGGACAACGACCTGTTATGATTCATGCTCAAACAGTGCGTTTGGATCAGTTGCCACGTATGAAAGCGCTAGGAATGATTCCATCATTTTTTGTAGAGCATGTTCATCAATGGGGAGATGTTCATTTGAAAAATTTAGGACAAGCGAGAGCGCAGCGCATCAGTCCGGTAGCAAGTGCTATTAAAAATGATTTAATCTATACTTTCCATCAAGATACTCCTGTGCTTCCGCCAGATATGATGAGAACGATTCAAACTGCTGTTACGCGTTTGACGGCTGAAGGTGTTTTGCTAGGCGAAGAAGAACGAGTGACGGTTTGGGAAGCATTAAAAGCAGTGACCATCAATGCGGCTTATCAATATTTTGAAGAAAATCAAAAAGGCTCTTTAGCTGTTGGCAAAAAGGCAGATATGGTGATTTTGAGTGCGGATCCATTAAAAACGGCATCAGATAAAATTGCGGCAATTAAAATATTAGCAACAATCAAAGATGGCATGGTTGTTTATCAACAATCGTTATGATAGAAGGTGTCTGAAGTGGAGATTGGAGAAAATACAGCGTTTATGTTAGTAGTTGCTATTTCTTTTGTTATAGAAGGATTGGTAGGTTTTGGCGGCAATTTATTGGCGCTGCCGTTAGCCAGTTCATTTTTGACGATGAAAACAGCAGTGCCAGCTTTAACGATTGTTTCACTTATAATTGCTATCGTGCGGGTAATACAGAATCGGCAGTTTATTTCTAAACCTGATTACTTAAAGATTATGGCAGGTATGTTGATAGGATTGCCAATAGGAATGCTTTTATTGGGATTTTTGCCAGAAAAAGTATTGAAAATGTTCTTAGGCGTATTTATGATTTTGATCAGTGCAAAAGAGCTTTATTTTATTGTGACTAAGAAAAATGTATCTTCTGATGGAGCAATAAGCGGTTTAAAAAAGGGACTTTTGTTGATTGCATTATTTCTGGGAGGCGTTTTGCAAGGAGCTTTTGCTGCTGGAGGACCATTTGTGGTTATTTACGCCACACAAATGATCAAGGAGAAGAAATTTTTTTCCACAACATTATTTTCAGTATGGTTGACTACGAATTCTTTACTGACGATTAAGGACTTTTGTGTGGGTAATTTAACTAGCGAAGTAATATGGTTGGTTTTGTTTAGTTTGCCAGCAATTGCATTGGCTTTATTCGTTAGTGATGTTATTAGCAAGCGTTTAAATGGGGAACGATTTTCAGCAGTTGTTTACTGTATTTTACTTTTAGCAGGTGTATTGATGTTCCGATAGCATTGGCATTAAACAGTTTTTACTGTTTAATGCCAATTTTTTTTCAAAAAAGGTATTGACAAAAGGTGGAGAAAGAAGTAAGATAAGCAGCGTTGTCGGTCGAAAGACCTACAAGAGAATCTATAAAGCCATAAAGAAAGTCC
>CATJSX010000172.1 GCA_949743265.1 uncultured Peptococcaceae bacterium | reverse complement strand
TCAGACATCATCATAGTGGCAATGGTACGGGAATCAACTTTATCCGTTTTCGTCTTTCTAAGGCTGAGACTTTTTCTATAAAGATTTGTGTGGAGCGGATTGATAACGTAGGTGGTCAGACCTTTATCAAGAAGGAATCCCAGAAGATTGTAGCTGTAGTGTCCGGTAGCTTCGAGTCCTACTTTTACTTTGTTTAAATCATCGGATACAGATTCGATTCTGTGATAAAGCGTATTAAAGCCTTCCCTGTTGTTAGAGATGGTAAAAGATTTGAATAACACTTCTCCGTCCGAGTTTGTGATAAAGCAGTCATGCTTGTCCTTAGCAACATCAATTCCAACGTAAATCATACAAAAAACTCCTTTGCAAGTATTATTATACTCTTTGGAACCCACGGGTACTCTCTGCGATTGTAACCTTGTTCTAAATAAACCGTCATGCGGTATCTAACTGATTAACAACTATACAAAGAGCCTGTGGCTGGAGCCTTTCCGAAACCATCGAGTGGTAGGAGCAATTCACCAGTCCACAGTATCTTCAACAGTATAGCATACAGTCCTTGGAGAGGGACTATAAACTCTATTACTTTATTATACGAGGAGCAAAATTCTATGTCAGAAAAAAGACGTGATAATAAAAATCGCATTTTACATCAAGGAGAAAGCCAAAGGAAAGATGGCAGGTATGTTTACAAGTACACCGATGCTTTTGGCAAATCACAATTTATCTATGCATGGAAATTGGTGCCGACAGATAAAACACCTGCCGGAAAGCGTGATGATATTTCCCTTCGTGAAAAAGAAAAACAAATCCAAAAAGACCTTGATGACGGCATTGATAACACTGGCAAGAATATAACCGTCAGCGAACTTTATGAACTGTATATCCGTTATCACAGCAACGTTAAGAGAACAACAGCATATTGGCGTATTCTTTTTAAGGAACGTTTGCAGAAGGATAAACTGAGCACCTATCTCATTGAACGAGTCAAACCGTCTGATGCCCAAGAATGGGTATTGCGCATGAAAGATAGTGGATTGTCTTATGGAACTATTGACAACGCTAAACGTGCTTTAAAAGCGGCATTCACAATGGCGGTACAAAATGATTATCTTAGAAAAAATCCTTTTGACTTAATGCTCGGCGTTCCACCGCCGTCCAGATCACCAACCATAGCAGTACTTCTGTTTCCGCATAAGCTGTACCGATTATAAAATCTGTTCGGAAATAACGGCAGAAAGATTTTTCGAGTGCAACAGACCTGTATATATTTAGCTTTAGATGCTTAAATTGCTACCTATACATAGCTATTCCTCACGAAACCGAATGACAGGACACTGCTTAACTTTCTTCCTGACTCGTCGTTGCTCTAAGGCAAAGACCATGTCACTGGTACGTTCAAAAAAGCCAATAGCCCTTTTTCAACTCATCCCACACTGGCAATGAATGAATTGCTGTCGCATTTTTCTGCCGCAGTTTGGAGAAATTTTGTTGCTGTTACTATGCTCTTTTTGCTTCATATCGATCATATCCTCTCTGATGGATAATATTTAGATGATCTTGGCAATAGTAGGATAAGCCTATTTTAGCATATCCGAACCATTGGTGCAAACATTGTCAATCTCTCATTGTATAGAACGCTTTATAAAACAATCACTATTTAGAGGGTGTTATATAGCGAATTATGTTTGGTTACTCTATCCAGTATACTAAAGACAGATAAAAACGAAGGGATGACTCAAATGAAGTATCTGCATATACGGCTAGAAGAACTACTGACCGAAAATGGATTAACGAAAAAGAAAGTTTGCTCGGCACTAGAAATCGATAGATCAAATTTTAACCGATACTATCGTGATGAGTTTCAGCGTATCGATGCCAATCTGCTTTTGAAGCTTTGTGACTACTTTCAATGCACACCAGGCGATCTATTGGAAATACGAGAAAAAGAATAAAATAGCTTTTTGACACGTCGTTTGATTGAGTGACAAAGAAAACAAGGCAGCGCAGCCCAAAGATGTGAGTCATCGCATCTTTGGGCTTTTTTTGTATCTACTCTACAGTAAGTGATAAAAACAAGTAGAAATATATAAGTAAGTCATGAATTACGTCATAAATAGTCTTAAAAATCATTTAACTTAATTAAATGTTGCAATAGAAATATTATTCTTTCACCAGAAAAAGGGGTGTGAAAAATTTTTTCCCGTTTTTTTCAAAAAAGCGGTCAAAATTGTCCAAATTAGCCATTATTAACTCGTTATATTTATAGAACGGTCAAAACACCTCTTTTCTTTTCCACATGGAAAGGAGGTGAGACCTATGAATAATTTCGTGCTAGAACAGCAAGAACGTATCAGACACCAGTTTGATCAATTTGTAAAAACGGTACTGTACAATGAATTTCTTGATTACTTGAGGATCATCAAAGCACAAGCAGAAAAAGTCACCGTATTTACAGAGTTGCCTGCGGCTCAGCTTCCAAAACTAGCGGTTTGGGACGATCATCCATCCGACCATTATCATTACGTTGTGCAAGAAGATGACATTATTATTGATGATGATCTCTTAGCAGATGCTTTGGACAAGCTATCCGATACCAATAGAAGTATCATTTTACTTGCCTATTGCCTGGGGATGTCGGATCGCATGATCTCAGAAAGATTAAACCTTGCGCGACGACAGGTGCAGCGTTTACGCACCCGTTCCCGTGAAGAACTTAGAAAAAGATTGGAGATGAAAAATAATGAAAACGAATCAGAGTAAACGAGCATTTGATCTATTGCCCTATGAAGTTATTGAAGCGGCTGCCGGTGGTGATATTGAGGCGATCAATATGGTGCGGAAGTATTATGAACCGTATATCACGATCTTGGCATCCAGACCGTTCTATGATGAGCAGGGCAATGAACATTGCGGCATTGATATGGAATTGAAAAGCCGTCTGGAAACAAAGCTTATTCTCAGCTTATCCAAGTTTAAGATGCACAGCTTTGCTTAATAGATGTAGGAGAAACGGAGCAGGCAGTAGCAGATTTTTCTGCTATCCTGTTCCGATGATCTTGTGAATAGTTTGGTAATAACCATAATCCACTGAAAATCAGTGGGGAAATGTTCTTATTCGCGTATTGTTAATAAGAGTATTTCCTGGCTGATTTTAGATATTTAATTAGCCACAGAAAAACGCTTGCTGCTTGATCTTGATCGATCGTAAGCATGATCGTCATTTGCCAAATAGCAAATACAATAGCTAAGCAGCAAGATAGCAAAACTGTTAAACAACAAAGATTGTTTACAGTGAGTGCAAAAATGGAACGCTCTTTGACAACTGAATAGACACATGGATAACATTCCTGGATACAGAGGAGCCATTTGGTCAATGCGCCATGATACCGTTTATTTCTTCCTTTCTTGCCGGTGGAGCGATGAGCATTGAGCCCCAAAAATGGGCGTGGCAGCCCATAAGCCATGAGGCTGTATCAAGTTAAAGAGACTTCCGCGTTGAACGCGTCACAGCATTGCGCGGCTGCTCATAAGCATGAGCTGAGGTGAAATTCCTATGGGCGATTTGCCTATCGCCGTCCGTTGTGTTTGTATTTATTTTTGTTTTATCGATACTTATTGTTTTATAACCGTAGATTTCAAAAGCTACATAAGGACATAAAATAACGCACTAAACTGTTAAAACTGCTTAAGGAGATGAAAATGATGCCAGAACCCATGAAAAAAACCGTTGATGAAATAAAAGTAATAGCTATCCGTGAATATGAAATCAAGGGCGTACACTACATTGTCAAAGCAGCCCTCAGTGACAATGCCACTGAAACTGTCAAGACAAAAATTCAGCGATTGATCCAAAATGATATCGAAAAAAATGGTGCCTAATTTTTTGCATATCCAAACAGGATTTGCTACTATCTATAGCAAGCCCTGTTTCCGATTGCGGAATAGGAGGTTAATATGAATAGTCAATCGGAAAAGAACAACATGACCACAGATTCTATCGGTTCCTTCCGTCACATAGAATCAACACCTTTGCAAGAACAAACCCGCCTTATCCTGCAAGATATTATGGTGGCGACGTACACGCAGAAACAATCCTCTCAAAATGACACAGAGGGTATTACCGCTTGTTATGAACGGTTATCGCAGGAAGATAAGCTAGATGGAGAAAGCAACAGTATCATCAACCAAAAGAAAATCTTGGAGAAATATTGCAAAGACCATGGCTATACTACCATCAGGCATTATGATGAAGATGACGGCTATAGCGGCACCAACTTTGTTGAGGTAAGATAACGATACCTTTTTTGCAGAGGGTGTTATCTTACCTCTTTTTGATGTATGTTAGATAGCATAACTCTTTACGTCGGCTCC
>CATJSX010000171.1 GCA_949743265.1 uncultured Peptococcaceae bacterium | reverse complement strand
GTTAAATCTTGACAACGATTTGCAAATGCCATCATTTCCGTCGTTTAATATGATGCCTGATTTTCCTTCATTTGGAATGCTGCCTGATTTTTCTATGGCGGATTTTGTAGGCGGATTTTTTAATCCGCAGGAAAAAACAGAGCCTTATGTGCAGCAGGCTATGCCCAATAACAATGCTTGTCCTGTTTGCGGCATGACTGCCGGAGAATTTAAGAAACTGGGCAGAGTAGGCTGTCAGAATTGTTATCAGCATTTTGGCGAATATATGCCCAGTTTGTTAAGACGTATTCACGGTAGTACTAGCCATGTGGGTAAAGCGCCTATCAGAGGCGAAGCAAAACTGGCAGCTCAAGTGCAAATAGAGAGATTGCGCAACGATTTGAAGGCTGCTGTTGCCAAAGAAGATTTTGAGTTGGCAGCCAAACTGCGCGATGAGATTAAAACGTTGGAAAATGGGGACAATAACGGAGGTATGCCAAATGCTTAAAGATATTATTATGAACGATAAAAGTCCATGGACGA
This sequence comes from uncultured Peptococcaceae bacterium, assembly GCA_949743265.1. Lineage (GTDB taxonomy): Bacteria > Bacillota > Peptococcia > Peptococcales > Peptococcaceae > CATJSX01. The sequence continues at coordinate 3,865 of CATJSX010000171.1, read as the reverse complement.
CGGGTGATGGCGTTCAATCTGAATATGTGTTATGTTCCCGTATTCGCTTAGCGCGTAATTTTGCTTGCTGCCCTTTTCCGTTAAAACAAACACCGGAAAGCGCCGAACGGGTGTTGACTATTATGGAGAATTTTTGCCAAGAGCATCCTAATTATCAATTTTATCGTTTAAATGAAGCGGCACCACTGGAAAAACAAGTATTGATTGAAAAACACTTAATCAGCCGCGAACATGGTTTGGACGATCACGCTTATAAAGGATTGGTTATTGATGCTGATGGACACAATAGTATTATGGTCAATGAAGAGGATCATTTGCGAATCCAATGTTTTGCACCGGGTTTGGATTTAACCGGTTTATGGCAACGTGCCAATGCGTTAGATGATGAGATTGAAGCCAATGCCAACTATGCTTTTGACAGTCAGTTGGGGTATTTGACTTGCTGTCCTACTAATTTAGGTGATGGTTTGCGTGGTTCAGTGATGCTTCATTTGCCGGGATTGGCGATGACTAGACAGCTGGGAATTTTGAATCAGTTGAGCAATTTAGGAATGACTGTACGAGGTTTGTATGGCGAAGGCAGTGATGCAACGGGTGATCTTTACCAAGTGTCTAATCAAGTTACATTGGGACAAAGTGAAAGTGATATTTTGACTAACCTGCACAGCATTGCTTTACAAATCATTAAAGAAGAACGAAACGCTAGAGAATTTTTGCGTACTCATAGTGGTGAAAAACTAGAAGATCAAATTTGGCGTGCTTTGGGCGCTCTTACACATGCTCGTTATCTTGATTCTCGCGAAGCGTTGCGATTGATTTCTTTGATTCGTTTAGGCTATAGTATGGGTTATTTAGAACAGTTGACTTTTGGCGAAATCAATGATCTGTATCTCTTAGCGCAACCGGGATACCTGCAAGAATTAAAAGGTGAAATGATGGATGATCGTCAGCGTGATGCTTATCGGGCGGAAATGATCCGACAGAAATTAAGTTAATCATTTATTCGCGAAAGGGTGGATAAAATATGTTTGAACATTATACTGAAAAAGCCAAACGGGTAATTTATTTGGCACAAGAAGAAGCTAGAAATATGAATCATAATGCAGTAGGCACGGAGCATTTGCTTTTAGGACTATTAGCAGAAGGGCAGGGTGTGGGTGCCAAAGCTTTGGAAGCCTCTGGTATTGAATTGGAAAGTGTGCGTCAGTCTGTTTTAAATATGGTAAAAAAAGGAATTCATCCAGTAGGCAGTGAAATTACGATTACTCCTAGAGCCAAAAAAGTATTAGCATTGGCGCAAGATGAAGCAGTACGCTGGCAAGTTAATTATATCGGTACAGAACATATCCTTTTGGGGCTGATTCGCGAAGGGGAAGGCGTTGCTTCTCAAGTCCTGACGGAGTTGGGTGCTAATCCTGATAAAATTCGCAAACAGGTTTTGGCAATGTTGGGTGCCAATAGCGGTAATTATGATGGCAGCTATGGTGGAGTCAAAGGTATGAAGACTTCCGGCAATCATCCTACCGTTGATGAATTTGGTCGTAATTTGAATGAATTGGTCAAACAAAATAAAATCGATCCCGTTGTCGGTCGTGAAGGAGAAATTGAGCGTGTTATCCAAGTTCTTTGTCGTCGTACCAAAAATAATCCTGTACTTTTAGGCGAGCCCGGCGTTGGTAAAACAGCTATCGCTGAAGGTTTGGCTCAACGAATTGTCGATGGTAAAGTACCAGAGCTTTTGAAAAATAAAATCATCGTTACGATTGATATGGGTTCTTTAGTTGCTGGCTCTAAGTATCGCGGTGATTTTGAAGAACGGCTGAAAAAAATCATGGAAGAAGTCAAAGCCAGCGGTCAAATTATTCTCTTCATTGATGAATTGCATACCTTGATTGGCGCTGGCGCTGCTGAAGGCGCATTGGATGCCGCTAATATTTTGAAACCTGAATTAGCTAGAGGCGATTTGCAAATCATTGGGGCGACAACGCTTGATGAATTTCGTAAGCATATTGAAAAAGACGCTGCTTTGGAACGGCGTTTTCAGCCTATCAAAGTCGAAGAACCGACTCAAGAGGAAGCCATTGCGATTCTGAAAGGTATTCGCGATAAATATGAAGCGCATCATAATGTGCAAATTTTAGACGAAGCTATTGAAGCGGCTGTCAAATTATCAAGCCGTTATATTACGGATCGTTTTTTACCTGATAAAGCCATTGATTTGATCGATGAGGCAGCGTCTCGAGTTCGTTTGCAGGCTTATACGGCGCCAGTTGACGTCAAAGCGTTAGAAGAAGCTATCAGTAAATTATCACAGGAAAAAGAAGCGGCCGTTATGGCGCAGGAATATGAAAAAGCGGCAGATATTCGTGATCAAGAACAGCAGAAACGTGCCCAGCTAGAAGCTGCTAAAGAAGAATGGAAAAATAAAACGACAGCCAAAACAGAACAAGTTACAGCTGAAGAAATAGCGAAGATTGTTTCTAATTGGAGCGGGGTACCTGTTACCAAATTGCAGGAAGCCGACACAAAACGATTATTGGATATGGAAAACATTCTGCACAAACGAGTCGTTGGTCAAGATGATGCAGTAGTAGCCGTAGCAAAAGCCGTTCGACGGGCTCATTCAGGTTTGAAAAATCCTAAACGTCCTATTGGGTCTTTCCTATTCTTGGGACCGACTGGTGTGGGCAAAACTGAATTAGCAAGAGCTTTGGCAGAAGTGTTATTTGATAATGAAGATGCTGTTGTACGTATTGATATGAGCGAATACATGGAAAAATATTCGGTTTCGCGCTTAGTTGGTGCGCCTCCCGGATACGTTGGCTATGATGAAGGCGGTCAGTTAACGGAAGCTGTTCGTCACAAGCCTTATTCCGTCGTATTGTTGGATGAAATTGAAAAAGCTCACCCTGATGTGTTTAACATTCTTTTGCAAGTCTTAGATGATGGACGCTTGACTGACAGTCAGGGCAGGACTGTTGATTTCAAAAATACGGTTATTATTATGACCTCTAACGTTGGTGCTAGTGCTGTTAAATCGGTTGGTCCATTAGGTTTTACCAACGGTTTAGGTGACAGCGAAGAAAAGGCTGATTATGAAAAAATGAAAAGTCAAGTATTGGATTCTCTAAAAGCAACTTTTCGACCGGAATTTTTGAACCGTATTGATGAAACCATTGTCTTCCATCGTTTAGAACAAAGTCATATTCGTTCTATCGTCGATTTAATGCTGAGTGATTTGCATAAGCGGCTAGATGAACAGGAAATGACGATGACTGTTTCCGACGAAGCAAAAGATATTTTGGTTAGAGAAGGGTATGATCCGGCATATGGTGCGCGTCCTTTGCGCAGAACCATTCAGCGTTTGATCGAAGATCCTTTGGCGGAAGCTTTGCTTTCTGGTCAATATCAAGCCGGCGATAATATCAAAGTTGAAGTTGAAGAAGGTAATGTCAAATTAGTTTAATGTCATAACGCTCCCTCCGTTTCATTTTCATATAAAGTCGTCAGGCTGCTTGAGAAAATTGATTTGCTCAAGCAGCCTGATATTTTTTTGGCTTATTTTTACCCGTAAAAGTCAAATTGATTTTGGCAAGCAGATAAATTTTCTGTAGAATTGTTTATTTCCACACCCTTGAATTTATGATATGATAAAAAATAAATTGTTGCTCTAAAGGGGGGATTCAAAATGTCGTTTACGGAAATATGTCTTTATCAAGTTAAGCCGCAAAAGGTAGAGGAATTTGAAACACTAATGTTTGAAGTGAAAAATTTTTTAGAAAAACAAGAGGGGCTTCTTATGCTCCGATTGATGAAAAGAGAATATCATATTGATATGGAGCAAATCAAAGAAGGACTTCCTCCG
>CATJSX010000170.1 GCA_949743265.1 uncultured Peptococcaceae bacterium | reverse complement strand
CGGAATGAGTTGTTGACGGTGATGGTTAGAAATATTGCATGAATATTATTCAACATACCTAAGTTACTATATTTCAAATGAAATAGCAAATAAAGTAAAGAAGCCGATTACCATGAAAAGGGAGTCGGCTTCTTTAGTAACATTAGTAATAAGAAAAGTAACATGTTATTCAATAAGGGTTTAATGGAATATAGTAGCGCAAAACCGCTATTTTAAGCTATTTCTTGTAAAGTATATCACAATCTATAATGAGGGAAAACGACTGATTTGATTTTATGGATAAGCGCCTATATTTAAACATTTGGCGCTTATTTTTTTGCGCATTAACAAGATCTTCCACTGACAAATAAGTGTGACGTATGGTATACTGAATTTAATCATTATAAGCGAGGCGAAAGGCTATGTTTTATCAGACAACGATAAAAACGGAGCGAGAAGGATTTTATGAATTGACAGAAAAGGTCAACGATTTTGTACAAAAGAGTGGTATAACCGAAGGTATCTGCGTCATTTATACCCCACATACCACGGCAGCAGTAACTATCAATGAAAATGCTGATGCTACCGTTCAAGCGGATTTGCTACTGGGCTTGCGGAAAGCCTTTCCATTTTGGCAAGATTTTCGCCACAGCGAAGGCAATTCACCAGCCCATTTAAAAGCTTCTGCTATTGGCAGCAGCGTGACGGTTATTATTCATGAAGGACATTTATTGTTAGGGACTTGGCAGGGAATTTATCTTTGTGAATTTGATGGTCCTAGAGAACGACAGTGTTACGTCAAAATTATCGCTGGCTAAAATGAAACAAAACCGCCGCAGGATTAGACGGGTGCTCATAAGAAATTAATTCACTCAAAATTATACTTACGGCATCTGTCAAATGGGATTGGAAAAAGCATGGGAATCATTCTGAAAAAGAATGATTCCCATGCTTTTATAATGCCTTTTTGGATGTATATTGCAGTTTTTCTATGTTATATACGTTTACTGATACACACTCAAATAGGTGGGATTAAAAATTGCAAGGTTATACATTTTTTGTGGTCTTCCCAGTAGGATTAACGATACATCTGTGTATTGCTGCTATATATGCAAGACTTTCCCATTCATCATTCGCTGTTTCGCTTGAGTTCACACAAACCAGTAAAACGGGAAAGCGGGTGTTGTGAGCAGAGTATCACAAGCAAAAATCTGGTTTAAAATTGGGTTTTACCAAAACATTGCTTTGCAGCAAGCGGCAAAGGCCAAAGGTATTCAGTTTAGGCGGCCACAGCGAAGGAATGTGGGATAATACCCATTGCTACCTTCCGTTACAAGGCAGAGATTTATGAAAAAACTAAGTTGTTGTAAAAGGGGGAGTTTTTACAGGAATGTGTACCTTTTTTGTAAAGAAAATATAACCCGTTTTTTGTTCGCCGATTTGTGGGGCTTTTCGCCAAATCGGTATGGTAAATTTTGTAGCCCCATGATATAATAATTTTATATAAGATTTTGCGCCTTTTACAAAAAGGTACACAATTTTGCATTTGTAATCCCAGCGAGAGGAATCAAGTATGGCAGCAAAATCTCCAGTGTGGGAGTACCAATGGAAAATAACAGCTGCGAATATTGCAGATACAAAGAAAAAACTATCCCCCAATTCTGCAACTGTACCATCTCAGTCGGGACAGCCATTTGTCCAATCGAGGTTATTAGCAACAATCAAACCATCCCCAATTCGGAAATGGTGCTGGGAGTCAACAAGAAAAATAAGATGATCGTACTGTTGTTTTGCATCTTTTTGGGGTGCTTGGTGATACAGGTTTTGTGTAGGCAAGATTGGTACCAGCCTTCTCTATCTGTTTACAGGCGGTTTGTTTGGAAGTGAATGGATTATTGACCTCATCTTGATTGCGATTGGCTCCTTCAAAGATCAATTTGATTTTCCGCTGCGTCAGTAAGAGGTGGTGATTGTATGGGACCGTTGGATGCAGTAAAGGACCAATTTCTTGATGTAATCGAGTATGTAGATAAGAGCAATAAATTGATTGTTTCCAAAATACCAGCGTGAAAGCGGAAACAACGAATTGGAACAGGGCTCCAAGGTAATCGTGCGGGAAAGCCAGAACGCCGTTTTTTTGAAAGACAGAAAGCTTGCCGATATTCTGCCGTCCAAAACCTATTCGCTGACCACGGATAACCTTCCGGTATTGTCCAGCCTCAAGGCATTTCTCTACGTATTTGTTTCCCCAGTAATTACCGATGTGTACTTTGTGAGCACCAGACAATTTATTGACAATAAATGGGCGACCGAAAATCCGATTATGAAGCACGATAAAGACTTTAACATGGTTTGTATCCGCTCCTTTGGAAAGTTCGCTCGCATCACCGATGTCCTAATCTTTATGCGAGAGATATTTGGGACAAAGGGAATTGTGATGACCTATGATATTGTCGAATACCTTTCTTCCATGGTCACGGAAGATTTCTCAATCGTAGTAGGGGAAAGCGAAATGTCCGTGCTTGATCTTGCCACAGAACATCGAAAACTGTCTGGTAAGCTTCAACAGAGACTAAACGCACAAGCTGCTGCAATCGGTGTGCAGTTCAGCGATATTCTCATTGAAAATATCTCCCTGACCGATGAGATTGAAAAACTGATTGACGACGAGCAATCCGGGATTAGCATGGCAAAGCAGGATATGGCATTGGGCAATATAATGGCACAAGGGATTCAGGCAACTTGCAAATCCCACTGCTGCTTCCAAGAGCATGGTCGAGCAGTTGTGGGATTTGAAGGAATCGCTGGACGAAGGCATACTGACGCAGGGTGAGTTTAATGCACAAAAGAAAGCGATTTTAGAAAATTGATCATAACTGTTAAGAAAGAGGAGAGAGAAATGGCAAAACAACCTAAAATTAGAGTGTGTAAAAATTGCAACAACCCACTTCCAGAGAAAGCAACTGTATGTCCATCATGTGGGGCTAAAAACAAGAAGCCAATATATAAAAAATGGTGGTTCTGGCTGATTGTTGCCCTGATTGTGATTGGCGCTGCCTCAAGCGGCGGTACTGAATCTGATCCTTCCAATAATCAGCCTTCTTCTTCGGTTTCTTCTGGCGAGACGGAGAATGCATCTTCGAGCAAATCTTCTGAAACTGACTCTATCCCCAAAGAATACAAATCCGCCCTGAAAAAAGCGGAGTCTTATAGTGACATAATGCATATGTCAAAGGCTGCAATCTACGACCAGCTTGTGTCTGAATATGGTGAACAGTTCTCAGAGGAAGCCGCACAGTATGCGATCGATAATCTGGTTGCTGACTGGAATGCAAATGCTTTGGTCAAGGCTGAGGATTACGCAAAGACCCTGCAAATGTCGAAAGCGGGAATCTATGACCAGTTGATTTCTGAATATGGTGAGAAATTCACACCGGAAGAAGCTCAATACGCCATTGACAATGTAGAAGCCGATTGGAAAGCAAATGCACTTGCAAAGGCGGAAAGCTATCAGGAAATGATGAGTATGTCTCCCAGTGCAATCTATGATCAGCTGGTTTCTGAGTATGGTGAAAAATTCACTGCGGAAGAAGCACAGTATGCTATTGATAACCTGAGCTGACAAATATCCTTTGGTAACAAGGGCGCGCTTCTATACAGGGTAAACCCTGTATGCTGCGCTCTGCGAGGCAAATAGCCCGGACGATGGAAGTCTGGGCTGTTTTGCGTCACTGCGTTCCATACAAGGGGGCTGAATCCTTTGCGCCGCTTATGCGACTATCCCTGCCCGCTTTGGATGAAAACTCAATACTTAAATTTTACCGTTTGTCTGAAAGACAGGTGGTATTTTTATCTGCAAGCAAAGGAGGAAAATTTCTACGATGCCAACAACTGAGAAGCTGAAACAGGAGATCGCAGATGCGGAAAAGAAACTGGTACAGGAATACAGCAGGTTAAAGCGGCTTTAAAGCCGGAAATCCTATTATGAGAAGGGAGAGCGGCAGAAATGGGCGCATCGTCTCATTATCAGAGGAACCGCCGTGGAGAGTGTAGCCCCGCTGGTAAAGGCTCTGAGCAAAACGAAGTTCTATGCTTTCGCAGAAAAGGTTTTTGCCATATCGGAAATCAGGTTTTTATTGATGGAGGGAGGCAGTCAATGCCCATAATCAGGCAAGCCAGAAAGGAACGGGATAAGTGTCGCATTATTTCACTTTCATGTTACCCAGATTAAACGGGACGCAGGGCAATCCGCTGTTGTGTCTGCCGTCTATCATTCTAGTGAAAAGCTGCATGGTGAATATTACGGCGAGGACAGCGACTACACCAAAAAAGGTGTGATCTGTTCGGAAATTTTGTTGTCGTCCCGTGCCCCACTCTCTTTCTCTGACTGGGGAAATTTGTGGAACGAGGCAGAGAAAGCAGAACGTGGAAAGAAAGCCCAGCTTGTGTACAGTTTTGATATTACCTTGCAGAACAAGTTGATCCTTGCGGAAACAACGATCTTGTAAGGTGATTTTTATTGGAGCAGTTTGTGAGCTGGGGCATGGTGATGGAGTTTTTTGTTCACGCACTAGACAAAGGGGATGATAGCATCCCGAAT
>CATJSX010000169.1 GCA_949743265.1 uncultured Peptococcaceae bacterium | reverse complement strand
AGCCTTTGGCTTTACTGTAGAAGCTACACAAGACGCTGAAACTGGCGCTACTGCTTCTGTAGTTTTCTATCAAAAATAATTTACCTCTTGGGTAAATTAAGTAAATAAGAAAGAGCGTGCCCTAAGGCACGCTCTTTTTGTGTCATTTCAAACTTCATACAAGAAGCTGACAAATCTTAAGAAAGCCTTACACTTCATGGGCAATATTGCGTAAATAATGATTTTGTGATAAGATAATGTTAGAAAAATTGACCGACTGGTCAGTTTTTTGAGGACACAAAAATTTACGTAAAGGACGGATACAAATGAATAAGACAAAGCGGGTGGCGTCGTGTTTGGTACTGTCTTTAGGAATGATGATTGCCCAGCCGGTTTTGGCTGCCGATACGGCAACAACAGTGACAGAAGTCAAACCCAATACGTATACGCTAACACAAATTCAAACGTTAGCAGAGCAAAAGAATAAGACGGCTCAACAGTTAGCGTTGCAATGGAAGTTATTGGAAGAAAATCGCATGACATTAGGCAATTCTATCAGCGATATTGATAACAGTATTTACGCTATGGCCAACAGTGGAGGAATGGATGTTTCTTCTTCGGGCGAAGCTGATTCTTTAAGAGCGTTAATTAGTCAACTACAAGCCCAAGAAGGCGCAGATAAAGATCCTTCGATTCAAGCCCAAATTGTTTTGCTGCAAGGTCAATTGGCGCAATTAGAAGGTAGTGCTTCACAAATGGCAAGCAGTATGCAAAGCTCCATTGCTTCTTTACAGAGCAGCAAAACCGGTTTGGAAAGCAATCTGACAACGGTTAAAAATAATCAAAAAGATATTGAACAATCACAAGATGATTTAAAAGTACAAATGCGTTATTTGGCAACAAATTTATTTTTGAGTGCTTTAGAAATGGAACAAAATATTGCTTTGCTGGAAAAAAATTATGAACTGGCGCTCAAAATGGAAGAATTAGAAAAACTAAAAAATCAACTGGGCATGTCAGTGGAATTAGATATTTCTGCAAAAGTATTGGAATCTTCGCAGACGGCTTCCAAACTAAAACAGGCGCAAGACGGATTGGCTGTTATTAAACGGCAGATCAATGATTTAATTGGTCGTCCGGTCAATGCTGAATTAAACCTTGCCCCGGTGGAATTGACAACAAATATTACACCAGCGCCTGCATATAGTAATAAATTGGTTGAAGAAATTACCAAAGCTAGCTACAAAATTAAGACGTTTAACCGTGATATTGGCAACTATCGCAGCGAAGCAGAAGATTTGCGTTCTAGTGGTAATACTAATAGCAATCAATATAACGTAATTGATCGTAATATTGATTTGAAAAATTTGGAAATTCAAACAGAAAAAGTAACCATCGCTAATAATGTCAAAAGTCAACTAGACAAAATTGATTCTACTGGTCGTGCTTATCGCGAAGCTCAAATCAATTATGAGCAAGCTCAAAAAACTTATGATTACACGAAACAACGTTATGATTTGGGCATGATTTCGCCATTGGAATTTGAAGCTGCTGAATTAACTTTATTGCAAGCAGAAATCCAAAATATGACTGCCGGCTATGAACATTATTTAGCCAATGAATCTTTTAAAGCAATGCAAAAAGGGATTTCGTTGTCCAGCAATTAACCTGCTTTTAAAATGAAGTTTAACCGTCCTTTCGGCGGACTTTATGGTCTGCTGCAAGGACGGTTTTTTGTAGCAAAAATTTTTACAAGAAATTATTTTAAAATTCTATCGTTAATGGTATAATAAAATCAGGAAAGGCGGTGGCGAAGTCGTGTTTAATCCCCAATATTTGCCCAAATCAGACGTTGTTTTCACAATAATGTTTTTGGATAAAACGTTGTGTGAAATGACTTTAGCGGCAGTATTAGATGAACCAGTGGAATTGGTTGACATTATTGCCGAGTATAAAAATGATTTGCATAAAGCAGCTCTTAGCAGTACATATTTCGACGTCAAAACGAGAACCGCCAACGGACGCATTATTACGCTAGATTTACAACGTCGTTACGCTAAAGAACGTGTACGTAATCGAACCATTTATTATGCTTGTCGAGAAATTGCCGATCAAGTAGTGGAGCGAGGTAAATATGAAAACTTGCAAAATGTTATCGTGACGTTTATTTTGACGGAAGCGCCGTTAAAACATACCACTGAAAATAGCAAAATTCAATTACGAACCGTTGATAACGAATTGTATTCTGATTTATTAACTATTCACGAAATCAATTTACGTCATATTAGCGAGCAACATTCACTAGAATTACAAACACTGAAATCATTTTTTGAAGCTGATACTGCCGAAAAATATCATCAATTTTTGCAGCAGTATGGCGAATCGCCATTAGGGAAATTATTAGAAAAAAAGTATGACTCAGCAGTGAGAGAATCCACTTTGTTGGACACTATCAGAGAGGATGATAAGTTTATGATTAGACTGACTGATGAAGAACGTTTGCTGGAACGACAAGAGGGTAAAACTGAAGGTAAAGTAGAAAATCAATTATTGATAGCGACCAATTTATTAAGAGAAAATATGCCTTTTGATTTTATCGCTAGAGTTACTGGATTATCGCTCAGTGAGATTACTTCTTTGCATGCGACGCTTTAATTCAACGAAAGATTTTTTGAATTTGTAGCTATTCAACGAAATAAGCTCGTTTGCTTTATTAGCAAACGAGCTTATTTTTCACTACTGTACTTTTTGCAAATAAAATGCATCGGGTGCTTTCATAAATAATTTCATACCATCATCGCTAGGAATGAATTGATCATATTGATAGGGTAATTCGGTGGTTATGGCTATATCTTCATCAACGTCATAAACCAACAAGTAATTGTCATAATAAGTTTCCAGTAATACATACAAATTACCATCAGCTGTATAACGATCTAAAACATTCATTGCTTTATGATCTTTTAGCTTAGATGTTTTATCACTATAAGAGTGTTGCATAATACCATCTTTACTATAAACAGCTGTATAGAAACCTTCTCGCATAGATAAGATAGATTCTTCGATGCCTGAAATGACAAATTCTCCATTGATAAAATCAATGCTGCCCTGTGTAAAGAAATCGGAAATTTTTTCTTGCAGCAATATGTCACCTTTTTGCGGGTCGATGATTAAAAGATAATTATCTAATAAAAAACCATAGTTACCATTATCCGCAATAGCATAGTCAATTTCTTCAACGTCAAAGCTGCATTCCACCATATCTAATACATAACCATATTGATCATTATAGAATGTGCCTTTCACGCTGCCATCAGTAGTGCTGATATTGACAATGGTTTCTGTACTGCGACTACTATATAAATAAGCGCGACCAAAGGCTATATCAAGCGTAGCTAAAATATAGTCGCTGCTTGGTTTGCCTACGCCAGCATAACGGTTGTCATCTTTTTCTGGCTTTAATACTACGTCAACGCTGTCACGATTGCGTCTAATATCAACAATAGCAGGATATTTGCTAGATAGTTGATAACGCTGTGTTTGTACCGTAGCATTTGGCGGATCAATTTTGCGCAAATCCAGATAATCGCTAACAGTGTTGACTTGATACAGATAGCCGTCGTCATCTTGAAAATAATCGGTATGATGATAATACCAATTTAAGAAATTCGGATTACTACGAGCGTCTTCTGGTTCCGCAAGGTTGGTTAAACGGTTTTTGATTTTGGTAATAGTTCCGTTAGCTAGCATTGTCGTTTCTGGCTCATTGCCTTTGATTTTTACCATATGGTTTTTGCCGTCATGAGAATAATCTACCTGACAGCCTAACGTTTCACTCAAAAAACGCAACGGCACATAAATACGATTGTTAATTAGTTGAGGTGAAACGTCTAACGCAATGAGTTTATCATTGATATAAACATCGCCGCTTTCTGTACGAATGGTAATGACCATTTTTTCTTTATAGACTGTTGCTACTTTAGTCTGTTCATTCCAGCCCACTTCATAGCCAATGCCATCAAAGAAAACACGCATAGGCAATAAGGTTCGGCCATCAGCAATAGCCGCTGGTTGCTCAATATTTATTTTTTTGTTATTGTAAAATACCAGCATATTATCAACAAGATGATAACTAGATTTTTCTTCAGACGTTACAATTCCCGTTCCCACTAGATCTGAAACGTTTTCTGCCGTTTCTGTCTTTTCTGCCCAAGCAGTCATCGGTGTTATCAATAGTGATGTAGCAATAATACTACAAGCAATTTTTTTCATCGTGTCACGCTCCTTTTTCAAAGTGTTCACCTTTTAGCCAAGGTTATTTTATGATTAAGCCTGTTTGAAACTCTCTGAACAATGTTATTATAACACGAATTACGCTTGTCCTGCAACGATGGGATATTGGGATTAAATGACAAAACACGTTCCTTTGCAAAAGACTTATCATTTCATTGACATATAACAAAAAGAGCGTGCCATAAGGCACGCTCTTTCTTATTTACTCAATTTACCAACGTGGTAAATTATTTTTGATAGAAAACTACAGAAGCAGTAGCGCCAGTTTCAGCATCTTGTGTAGCTTCTACAGTGAAACCAAAGGCTTCACCAACGAATCT
>CATJSX010000168.1 GCA_949743265.1 uncultured Peptococcaceae bacterium | reverse complement strand
TTGTCAGGAATGTATCGCGGCGGTTTATTCGATCATATCGGCGGTGGATTTTCCCGTTATAGCACTGACGAGCGCTGGCTAATTCCACATTTTGAAAAAATGCTTTATGATAACGCTTTATTGGCGATAGCCTGCTTGGAAGCCTATCAATTGACCCAAAAAGAAAGCTATCGGCATATTGTTTGTCAGACGCTGGATTTTGTGCTAACCGAATTGACCGATGCTCAAGGTGGTTTTTGGTGTGCGCTTGATGCCGACAGCGAAGGCGAAGAAGGCGGTTATTATGTATTTGACGCTGACGAATTAGTTGCTTTATTAGGAGAAAAAGACGGCGCCTATTTCAACCATTATTTCGGCGTTACGAAAACCGGCAATTTTGAAGGACGCAATATCTTGAACCGTTTAGGAAAAACTGATTCTTTCGCTGAAGCAATAGAACCTTTGCGGCAAAAGGTTTATGATTATCGTGCAAAGCGCATGAAACTGCATTGTGATGATAAAATTTTGACCGCATGGAGCAGTTTAATGACAGTAGCTATGGCTAAAGCCTATGGTATTTTAGGCGAAGAATGCTATGGCGAAGCCGCCAAAAAAAGCCTCCAATTTATCCAAACCCATTTGACCTATGCTGACGGCTCTTTAGCTGTACGCTATCGCGATGGCGAACAAATAGGCGAAGGTTTTTTGGATGATTATGCCTATCTTAGCTGGGCATTGCTCTCTTTATACGAAAATACGTTTCAACTAACTTATTTGCAACAAGCGGAAAAAATCACTCAGTTAATGTGCCAAAAATTTGCTGATGAAATAAACGGCGGCTTCTTTTTTAACGAAAAAGACAATCATGCGCTCATTTATCATCCCAAAGAATGGTATGATGGAGCACTGCCGTGCGGAAATTCCGTAGCAGCACTGATCTTGGTCAAATTGGCTCATTTGACTGGCAAAAATCAATGGCAGCAATGGGCAGATAAGCAACTGCAAGCAGCAGCCAATCAACAAACTTCTCCTTTAGGCAGAAGTTTCTATCTTGTGGCACTGATGCAAAGGCTCTATCCTACGCAAGAATTAGTTGCAGTCATTGATGACCATGACATCATTCCCTTAAAACAATATCTGTCATCAAAATTTCGTCCACAGCTAAACGTCTTGATTAAAACCGCCAATAATAGCCAAACCTTAGCACATCTAGCCCCTTTTACTGCTGACTTCAAGCGCAACGGCTATTATCTTTGCCAAAATCAAACTTGTCGCCAACCCATTTCCACGCTTGATGAACTATCTAAAGTATTGTTCTAAATGAAGTACTTGAAACGTTTTTTACAAATGATATACTTTAAAAAATGAACGATGAGGTGAATATCATGACCAGCCAAAACCGCCGCAACGAAGTTTGGCGCCATGCAAAGCCATTCAGATAAGCGACGTTTGTATGGCGGATTATGCACAAGGCTGGCTTTGCAACTTGAAAAACTATTCAAGGAAGCAGCCGCCATGAAATATCATATTGCTAGAATCATTCTTCCCGAAAGGCTAGTTGAAGAACTGCAAAATTATATCCAACAAGCTGGTTATATTTATGTACCCGCTAAAGCCAAACACCGTCGCCCATAAGGTGGTAAAATTGTCGGGTTATCAAGAGGAATTGACAAGATGCAATAAAATTATCAAGACCAGCTATCATAACGGCATGATGCTGGAAGCACTAGCCGAAAAATATCATCTTTCACTATATACAATAAGCCAAATTATTTATCAAAAATAATTTTACTTAAACGCTTTTAAAAGCAGGAATACGAGAAAAAGCTACCAAACGCTCTCGTTTTTTCCTGCTTTTTTACTGCTAAAACAATAAAAAACCGTTTTGTACAAATTTTTATTAAAAAAAGATTGATCATCTCAAAAAAACCTTGATTTACAGGCATACACGCAGGATTTCAAGCTGAATTTACTGCTTTTAAGGAAATTTCAGCGCATCATAAGAAAGGCATATCCTTTCCGTAAATCTACCCATATGCGCCAAAAGCTTGTCGGACAAATTTCACTTGTTGAGAAGAATCCCAAACTCTCTGAAATATTCCTTGTTTCCCAAAGGCGGTTTCAGCATTTATGAAAATAATATAAACTTCTCATCTGCACTTGACAACGGAAAATCTTAGTAGTAATATAAATACATTAATTAGAATTCTAACTAGAAATAGGACGGTGCCATGATGGACGAAAAAAAACTAATGGAAAAATATGATAAATTGAATAGGAGAATGTTGAGATACTTTTCCAGTTTTTTTACGGGTACATCAATAACCAGTATTCAAGGTCTTATCCTGCACTATATTATTGTCGAATCAGAAGCAAGGGATATATTTCCGAAAGACATAGAAGAATTCTTAGCGATTAAGGGTTCTTCTGTCACAAGCCTTATCAGCAATCTGGAGCGTAATGGCTATTTGCGCCGTGAAAGTTTAGACAGCGACAGGCGCTATAAAAAACTTGTCCTGACTGAACAGACACTTGCGATAAAGAATGATATTACAAGCCGCATCAATGAGTATATGCATAGTATGTTTGTTGGTATCTCTGAAGATGATTTGAAAGTCTTTGAAAAAGTCATTCTGCAAATGACGGAGAATACGAAATAGGTATTCTTTTACCTATATAATTAGAATTCTAATTATATAAAAAGGAGGGGGTTCACACGAAATTACCATCAACAAAAATGCTATGATTATTTACATACATTATTTTTTACTCATATACTTAGAATTCTAATTAAAAGGAGAACGCAATGATGAATCACTCACAAACGACAGCTAATCCGCTTGGCTATGAAAAAATTGGGAAATTGCTTACAGGCTATGCCATACCTAGTATCACAGCACTAATTATCAATTCTCTTTACAACATGGTAGACCAGATTTTTATCGGTCAGGGCGTGGGATTTTTGGGAAACGGAGCCACAAACATTATCGCCCCAATCGCAACGATTACGATTGCTATCGCTACACTTTTTGGCGATGGTCTTGCTGCTTTTTTCAGCCTCAGCCTTGGGAAAGGTGAAAGAGAAAAAGCCGCAAAAGGTTTAGGAACTTCGATTATGTTCGGGAGTATTTTCGGCATTATCTGGACGATTCTTGCTTTTGTTTTTTTGAAGCCGTTATGTCTGATATTCGGGGCAACGGAAAATATACTGCCCTATGCGCTTGATTATGGTCGCATTATTGTTATTGGTTTTACCTTTCAAATTGTTGGAAACACCATTAACAGCGCAATCCGAACAGACGGAAGCCCACGTTATGCCATGTTTTCCATGATGATTGGGGCCGTTCTCAATATCATTCTTGACCCGATTTTCATATTTGTATTTCATTGGGGTGTTGAGGGTGCCGCGATTGCAACCATTATAAGCCAGCTATTTGGGCTTTTGTTTAATATCGCCTATCTGTTCCGAATGAAAACAATCAAACTTTCCAGACAGTCTTTTACTTTGGATATTCGGACTGCGGGAAGAATTGCAAGCCTTGGATTTGCAAGCGGAGCAAATAACCTGACTTCAACGGTAGTGGCGTTCGTATCAAACAATCTGATGACAAAGTACGGCGCACTCTCTCCCTATG
>CATJSX010000167.1 GCA_949743265.1 uncultured Peptococcaceae bacterium | reverse complement strand
GGTGTATGTCAAGTATGACCCAGACGATTTGAGCGTTGTGCGAGTATATGACGAGAAAGAAGCGCTGCTTTGCAAGGTGGAACGCTTACCCGAAGGTGGATATGATTTGGACAAAAACACAGAAGCCGTTAAAACGGTTAACAGAATAAAACGAAGTCAGAGACAGAGCATTTTGAGGTATATGGACAAGCAACGCGCAATTATGCAAGCACCATTAGCCCATGAAGCTATGGCAATGGTAGCAGAGGATAATTTAGAGATGGGCAACAGTGTCAAAGATTCAGCAAAAATACTGGAGCCGATACAATGGCAAGAACAGATTTTACCGACTGCCAGCGGCGATATTGGCGTGATTGATTGGGAAAAGATGAACAGAAACGCCAGAAGAAACAAAGGGGAAATAACATGACGATGGCAGATAAGCTGCACGAGGTTGAAAATCATGACGCAGTTTAAAAGGTGTCAATCAATCGTTAAGAAGGAGAATACAAAATGGACTTTAAGCAAATATTCGGAGAAGAAATTGGTAGTTTAGCAGAGTTTGTGATGTTACCAACGACCATTGGCATGCAGGAAAATTTTTATGTGCGGGCATGTAAGGGGCAACAAGGAAAGGTTCAAGTGCAAGAAATCAAAATTGTTGAAGGGAAAAAAGAGGCTTTGGAAATCAGTATCTATACTTATCCCACTAAAATACGATTTGAGGCTAAAATCCCTACAGAAGAAGGACAGATAATCAAAGAAAGTGAGATTTACGATAAGAAAGATACAAGACCATACCAAAGAGCAGTGGAACTGATGCAACCATATTTAAAAAAAGGAGAGTGAAAGCAAATGACCACACAAACAGAGTTAATCGAGCAAGCGCGTAAGTATATGGAAGAGAAGAAGATGAGTCAAGCGAGATTTGCTAGAGTTATTGATACATCGGAAAGTACCATCAGCCGCTGGCTGCAAAATGATTATCCCAATGCCGAAAACGTCAATGTAAAAGTTATGGCGTTTTTAGAGAAAGAAACAGCGAGGAAACAAAAGGTTGGAAAGCTGGATTTTGTGATGACCACTGTATCAAAGCAGGTTTGGAATGTCTTAGAATACACACGGCTACAGAAAACCATGGGCATTATTTACGGTGATGCC
>CATJSX010000166.1 GCA_949743265.1 uncultured Peptococcaceae bacterium | reverse complement strand
GGTCCGCCGATAAAGACATCGCCGTTGCTGCCGATAGCGCCGCCACCGCCATTGGCAGTATTGCCGTTTAGATAGGTCTTTACTTGCGCTAAACCAGCTTTCACAGCAGCATCACTGGCAGTAACGTCAGTTTTGGCTTTGAAACTGCTGTTTCTAGGAATCACAAGCGTTTGTTCATTAAGCGGTAACGCATGACCTTCTGAGTCTTTCCAGTTGTAAGCGCCACCGCCCAGCATAAATGCAGATACCTGCATTTGCGCTTTGCCATCATAGCCAGCTAGGTTGCCACTGTTGGCATAAATATCAACTTTGGGATTTTGATTATCATGGATAACTGCGCCATCAGTCAAATAAACTTTAGTTGTTGAAGTTGGACATCCAGCGAAAACACTAGAATTATTCGCAATTTCAACATTATAAAGATGGAGCACACCATTGTCAAAAGTACTTTCTTTACCGCCATTGACATAAATACCGCCGCCGCCATAATTAAAGCCATGATCAAGCCCTTCGCAATGATTGTTAATGATGCTTCCTTGACGGATCTCAGCAAGGCAATTTTTTTGTATAAAAATACCGCCGCCATTGCTTCGAGCACGATTGTCGGAAATAATGCCGCCAACCATCATAAGCGTAGGATGCGCACCGTTGATATAGGCATCATTGTAAGAAGATCCTAATGCAATACCAGCACCATTATACGCTTTATTATGCGCAATCGTTCCGCCTGCCATATTGAACATACTGTTGTAAGCGACGAATCCCCCGCCGCCACAAGTCTTATCTAAAGCGGTGTTGTTAATAATTTTGCCGTCTTCTAAATTGAGAGTACCATGCATCAAACCAATGCCGCCGCCATGATAGGCTTCGTTATTTCTGATTTCGCCGCCGGTCATATTGACAGTACCATTACTTCCAATATCAACTGCACCGCCGACAACGTTGGCCATATTGGTTTCAACGGCATTATTTTGCAGAATAGCGCCGTCTGTGATGTTGAGTACACCGCCAGTTACTTTGACCAGTGCGCCTGTTGCTTTCAAAGCGATTTCTTCTGAAGGCGCTATAATTCCATCAATAGTTCCAGCGGACTGATTAGGCTGACCTTTTGCGCCGCCATCTAATATAATATTGGCAAGCGTCAATGTACCGCTAGGGGTTACTTCAATAAAACTGCCTAAATAAGGGATATTGGGACAACGTTTTAGGGTTAGCGGAGAGCTGTTCGTATCACCCCACGTTTCATTGTCTTGAATTTTGATGGTATCAAGCACATAAATAAAAGATAAGCCTCTTTCCCTAGCCAATTCACTGGCTTTGGCAAAAGTATCAACAGGCATATTATAGCTGCCGACGTCGTTATTATCACCATGCTGGCTTAGATAAATGCCGTCTTCAGGCATATTCACGCTAGCCAACACAATATTGCCTTCATCGACTGCTGCCGCGAGATAATTGAACTTTTGCGTCAAATGCACACGTTCTGTTTCATCTGCTTGGAATTGAACACCTTCGCCTTTAACAAGTGTAGGCGGTATCCAATGATCATCGGGATGCAGATTCCGATAATCATTATACGTATCGTTATCTAAAGCGATATAGAGCATTTTCGATCCTTCGCGGAAATTTTCTCCAGCAATAAGCACTTGATTGTTATTCAAGACAAAATACATATTGCCGCTGGATTTATCCAGCGTGAAGCTGCCTCCATTGATATGATTTGGATAATTTTCATTATTGACAATAACGTTGTTTTGTAACCATACGTTACCGTCATCCAAATCAATACCGCCGGTCATTCTGCCGCCAGAAAAGACAACATCGCCGCCATTTACTTGGATATTATTGGTCATTTTGACGGTATTGAGTCTTAAAGAACCACCATTAACCGCAATCGCTCCTTCGATGCCAAGTTTTGCCGAAGAATTGGAACTGCTGCTTTTGTCGTTGATGGTCAAGCTGCCGCCTGCCGCTACCGTAAACAGTGCGTCCTTTGCGCCGCTTTTCAGCGCAATAGCATGTTCTTTGTAAGTTGTGTTGCCGCCTTGTTTTCCGCTGGCTAACTGAATGGTAATCGCTTTGTCAATGGTCAGCGGATCGGTATAAACGGTATTTCCTTCTTCATCATCATCACCAGCAATAATGATGATTTCATCGCCATCTTTTGCTGCTTCAATGGCTTTTTGAAGTGTTGAATATTTTTTATCGCCAATGAGAGCTTCATTGCGTGCCGACCATTCTGAGGTTGCTTTTGCTTCTAAACGCAACGCTTCTGATTGGCTACCTTCGACACTCTCTTTAATCAGCACAAGAACGTTTTTGGCATTGTAATTTTGCCAAACGTAGTTGCTGCCGGCAAAGTAACGATTATTCATACTAGCATCATAGTGACTAGCGTCCATTTGTTTGGCAGCTAAAAGATTCACCGTCACCCCTTTACTAGCATAAATATCTGGCGATTTGGTGTTGCCAGCGATGGTATTGCCGTAGACAGCACCGGAATCAATAGTTAATTCAGTACCGTTAAAACACGAGATACCACCAGCGTAATACGTATAACTTCTTGGAGTTGTTGACGTATTGCCTGTAATGACTGTCCCACCAGTAACACGCAATATTTCTGGTGTGGCAAGATTTGCCTTTTTCATAAGTATGGCGCCAGCTATGCCGCCTGTATTGCCTGTGAGAAGGCAATTATTAAGCGTGACAACGCCTTTGCGCGCGCAGT
This sequence comes from uncultured Peptococcaceae bacterium, assembly GCA_949743265.1. Taxonomy (GTDB): domain Bacteria; phylum Bacillota; class Peptococcia; order Peptococcales; family Peptococcaceae; genus CATJSX01. The sequence continues at coordinate 1,970 of CATJSX010000166.1, read as the reverse complement.
GAATAGCGCCAGCGCTTTCTTTGTGAGTTGATATATTACCGCTGATGATACAATTATCAAAGGTAAGCGCGCCACTGCCTAAAAGATGGATATTACCTCTGGCGCCGCTGTAGTTGTTATTAGTAAATTGGCTGTCAATAATATATAGATCGCCATTCCCTGTTAATCTAATATTTCCATTACTTGAACCGCTGCTATTGTCATTGATAATGGCGTTACTCATAGTAAGCGTGTCCGCTGCAGAGATATCCAAAATCGTTTCTTGAGTGCTCTGGTTTTCGCTCACGTTGACATTAGCAAGGATTACTATTTTCCCAGAAACAAAGAGCCCAACGCCATCGTTATTAACAATAGTCGTATGGCTAATGTCTACCATATTAGTGGAAACACCGCCGCCAATAGAAAGACCACCTTTGTTATGATTGTCGCTAATGGAGCTATTAGAAATTACAACTGAATCGGTACAGCGATAAATATACACCGCACCATACATATTAAAAGACGCTACTGTTGTGTTATTGGTAATCACAGAGTCAACAATAGCTACATTTTGCGCTTGTTTGACATAAATTGCACCGCCATTGGAGGCAGAATTGCCCGAAAGTGTGCAGTTTGTTACGGTCAGCGATATACAATTATCAACGGAAATTCCACCGCCATTTCGAGTATAGCCGGATTGTACATAGTTCCCATTGATAATAGAACCATTTTGCAAAACAACGTCCCCGCCGGTGATTTTAAAAACTGGCGCGATGGCAGTACTCATCCCGCTGATGGTATAGCCTTGCATATCCAGTATAAGACTTTTATTGATGGTAAAATTTCCTTCAATATTAGCTGCGACGTGGATTGTATCGCCTGCATCAGCATCGTTGATGGCTTTTTGCAATTCTTCAGCGTTTTTAACGCCCTTAAATACTAAACCAGCCGCCTGCCAGTCAATATTTTTAAACGTTTCCAACGCCTCAATAATTTCTGGAAGTTCCCGATCTTCTTCGGTCAACGCTTCTGCCAAACGGTTAAGTTCTTCGCGAACAGCAGATAATTCTTCTGGTTTATCCAAATAAGCATTTTTCTCAATTGCTGCCAAAAGCGTATTTAAGGCATCTAAAAAGACTTGCGCCGTTTCAGAAAGTTTTGTCTTTGGCGTATTATCCACTACTAGAACATTCCAACTCAAAGTTACTGGTTCTGTTGTTATTATGGGTGAAAATGATGTTTCTTCATCCAGAGACGGCTGCATTTCGTCCGTCAATGGCGTCCCAGTCAATGGTACTGGCTGATCTTTCAAACGGCGAAAATGATAGGTATTAGCAGCACTATCATCAAATATGTTGCTTTCATCAATGATAGGCTCAGTATTTTCACTGTCGTTAGTTGTAGTGTCAGCTTGATGATTAGCATCTTCAGTTGGTTCACTAGATATTTCTCCATTTTGGTCAGAGTCATTATCAGTTGCGCCATCAGGATTTTCAGAAGTTTGATTGTCAGAATTATCGCCAACGTTTTCATCGGGATTAGTCAAATCACCAGAATCATTACCAACGTTTTCATCGGGAGTGGTCAAATCATCGGAATCATCGCCAGCATTTTCATCGGGATTGACTGAATCATCGGAACTATCGCCAGCATTTTCATCAGGATTGGTTAAATCATCGGAACCATCGCCAGCATTTTCATCGGGATTAGTTGAATCGTCGGAACCATCGCCAGCGTTTTCATCGGCATTAGTCGAATCATCGAAATCATTGCCAGCATTTTCATCAGGATTGGTTGAATCATTGGAACCATCGCCAACGTTTTCATCGGGATTAGTCAAATCATCGGAACCATCGCCAGCATTTTCATCGGGAACAGTTGGTTTATTGACATCGCTGTCGGTTGATTCCTCAGGCTCCTTTTGATTGTTAGAATCATTATCAGTTGATCCACTGGGATCTTTTGGCTCGCTAGTTTCCTCATCATTAGGT
>CATJSX010000165.1 GCA_949743265.1 uncultured Peptococcaceae bacterium | reverse complement strand
TTGGCAGTCGCCAGCGCTTTGCAAAAAAGTTTTCTGCCCACTAAATTGCCGCAAATAGCCGATTTGGCAATAGAAGTAGTCTATCAGCCCAGCAGTTATATCGGCGGCGATTTTTATGACTTTTTGCCTATTGATCAGGAAAAAATCGGTTTTTTTATTTCTGATGTTAAGGGCAGTGGCGTTGCTTCGGCGATGATTACAGCGACTTTAAAGGATAATATCAATAAATTGTTCTCTTTGTGGGCGGAACCTGCGTTGTTTTTACAGGAGTTAAACAAACAATTAACGTATTTTTTTGCCAATATTAGCAATGATTTTTTTGTAACGGCTTTTTATGGCGTTTTAGATTGGTCGACCAAACGATTTGTTTATACTAATGCCGGTCAAAATTCTCCTTATTTATTAAGCGAAAAAATATTGAAGTTAGACAGTGCAGAGGGGTATCCTTTGGGGATTTTTAGCGACAGTGTTTACCCTAATCATGCGGTTTCCTTTCCACAGGGCGCGGAAATTTTTATGTATACCGACGGTATTTTTGAGCTGCCGCTTTTTGGCAAAAATTTTCATGGTGCTGTGTTGCTTGAAGATATTTTTGCACAAATTGGTCGGCAGCTTTCACCATTACAACTAGAAACGCTCAAAACAGAAATTAAAAATGTTTTGGCAACGGAAACGATTGCTGACGACGTTAATTATATCGCTATAAAAAATATCGCGGTTAAGGAGGAAAAAAGATGAGTCAAGTTCAAACCGAAAACAGAGCAAATTATTTATGGGTCAAATTAACAGGCGAGTTGGTTTTATCACAAAGCAATGATGTCAAAGAACAAGTTCGTTCTCATTTAATGAGTGCTGGCGAGAACGTAATTATTGATATGAGCGCGGTCGATTTTATTGATTCTTCCGGCTTAGGCGTACTGATTGCGTGGTTCAAAACCGTCAATCAGCATCAAGGTCAAATTATTTTTGTTGGTGTCAGCCAATATGTTCAGCGGATTATCCGTTTGGCTAAATTGGATAAGATTTTAACGCAGACTGCCACCATTGAAGAAGCTGAGCAATTGTTATAAAGGACATACACCTCTTACTTCTACGAAACATAACTTATAAAAAAGTTATGGAGGTGGAGAGGTTTTGTATTATATTAAAACGAACGATCAAGTTAAAATTGCGGTGTATGAATACAATTCCAAAGGAATCGAAACGGTTGTATTATTACATGGCTGGCCGTTGTCATCAGCTATTTTTGAATATCAACTGCCATTGCTTATAGAAAATCATTATCGAGTGATCGCACTAGATATGCGGGGGTTTGGCGCTTCTGATACACCTGCTGGCGGCTATTGTTATGACCGCATGGCAGAAGATTTATATAATGTGGTTTGCGCCTTGCGATTGCAGCAATTTACGCTGGTCGGTTTTTCTATGGGCGGCGCTGTTGCTTTAAGATATATGCGCAAATTTCGCTCTTTTGGTGTCAAAAAACTGATTCTTTTATCGGCGGCTTCACCCAGTCTTGTGCAGGGACCGGGCAATCCCTGTGGGTTGAGCAAAAATTATCTGGACGGCTTAATCCAACTCGCTTGCACGGATCGTCCGAAACTGGCCGAAAATTTTAGCCGTCAACTTTTTGCTTTGCCGCAAAGTGTCGCTGTTATTGATTGGTTTCGCTTGATTGCCTTATCTGCTTCTGGTTTGGGTACTGTACAAGGCGCTATTGCGCTGCGCGAAGAAAATGGTCTGGATGATCTTTCTTGTGTTAAAGTGCCTACCTTTATCATTCACGGCGATAAAGACCAAATCGTCAGCAACGAATTGGCAGAAATACAACATCAATATATTGGCGGTTCAGAACTTTTCACATTAGCCAATAGTGGTCATGGTGTGATGTATGATCAATTACAGCCATTTAATCAATGCTTTTTAAAAGCGTTGCAGAGTTAAAAAATAACGATGAGATCTAGTCATGATCTTATCGTTATTTTTTTGCTTTTATTGAAAAATGAGCGATATATGGGTTAAATCATTTACCGCACGATGAAAACTCAAAAAATAAACCTGTATCGTTGCATTTTTGGCAATGCAATCACAAAAGATTGTTTAATTTTTGGTTGATATTTTTTATAATATCGTTATATTTTTGTCAGGTTTTTGTAAGATTACTTTGTTACAATATTTTTTAACTAGAAAAAGAAGCCAAAGCGGCTTTAAATTGGTAAAGGAGAGAAACCATGAGTAAAGAAAAAGGTAAATTCACAAGCGTTTTAAAAAACAAAAAAATTTGGCTAGTTGTTGGCGTGGTTATATTAGCCGCTGCCGGTTGCAAAATTTTTGGTTCCAATGAACAAGCACCAACAGGGCCTATGGTATCGACGATGCCAGTAGTTCAAAAAGATATCAGCGAAACTGTTACTCTGAAAGCACCGCTGGAAGGTACTGAAACAGTTGAAATCGTTTCTAATCTTCATTACGAAGTGACAGAAATTCATGTTAAAGAAGGGGATCAAGTCAAAGCTGGTCAAGTTTTGGCAACTTTAGACGCCAAATCTATGCGTGATGAATTGCAGGCAGCAGAAGATTCGCTGGCTTTGGCTAAAAGTCAATATGAAGATGGCTTGAAAAGCGACCAAATTGCTTATGATCGTGCTGCCAGTGAGCTGCAAACAGTGCAAGCACAGTTTGAACGCACCAAAGCTTTATTTGATGCTGGTGCTGTTTCGCAAGAACAGTATGAAAAAGAAGAAGCTGCTTTAAAAGCAGCGCAAAGCGCCGTTAACGCTTATACTGTCATTGACGGTAAAGTGCAAGGCAATGAAAGCAGCCGTCAAAATATAGTCGTTGCGCAAAATGCATTGAATCGTAAACGAGAAGCATTATCTGATGGCGAAATTAAAAGCACCATTGATGGCACAGTAACTCGTGTCAATATTCGAGTCGGTCGTTTTGCCGATGAAACTGATGATAAGAAGCCCATGTTTGTAGTAGAAAATCTTGAGCAATTGCAAATGAAAGGCGGCGTCAGTGAATACACCATCGCCAAAATCAAAGAAGGGCAAAATGTGATCATTTCTGCTGATATTTTAGAAGGCGAAACAGTAAAAGGCGTCGTTAGTCGTATTTCTCCTACTGGTGAAGCGCAAAGCAATAGTTCTTCAACGGAGCGGGTCATTCCTACCATTATTACTGTTACAGAAAGCAATGACAAATTGATTGCTGGTATCAACGCTAAAGCAGAAATTCAAATTGCTCAAGCTCAAGACGTATTAACGGTTCCTTTAGAAGCCGTTGTAGAAAATGACGACGGCACATCGGCAGTGATGCGGCTAAATGAAAATAATGTAGTCGAAATGGTTATAGTTACTTTAGGTATAGAAAATGATTTGGAAGTAGAAGTTACTGGTGAAGGATTAAATGATGGTGATCGTGTGATCTTGAATCCGCAGGGCATTGCAGACGGTATGACCGTTGTCGCCATGTAAGGAGGAGAGATGATGAAAGAAATTATTCGCGTAGAAAATTTACAACGCTCTTTTGGCGTTGGCGATATTGAAGTAAAAGCGCTAAAAAATCTCAACTTAACCGTCACTCAAGGTGAATACGTTGCCATCATGGGGCACTCCGGTTCCGGTAAATCGACGTTAATGAATATTTTGGGGTGTTTAGACAGACCAAGTAGCGGCAATTATTTTTTGGACGGTCAGGATGTTGCTACTGAGAGCGCCGACCAGCTTTCTGATATTCGCAATAGAAAAATTGGCTTTGTCTTTCAGGCATTTAATTTAATTCCACGCACCTCAGCATTAAAAAATGTAGAATTACCTATGATTTACGCTAAAGTGCCCGTTAAGGAACGTCAGGCGAGAGCTAAAGCGTTGCTGGAAAAAGTAGGCTTAGGTCAGCGATTGTACCATATGCCCAATGAACTTTCCGGCGGACAAAAACAGCGGGTAGCGATTGCTCGAGCATTAGCTAACGAGCCGCCCATTTTATTGGCTGATGAACCTACCGGCAATTTAGATTCTATTTCCACGACGGAGATTATGAATTTGTTCACCGAATTGAATGAAGAAGGCGTCACAGTGTTAATTGTTACCCATGAAGATGATGTAGCAGCCTATACGAAGCGGGTATTATGGTTTGAAGATGGTAATCTTTTACAAGACAGAAAGGTGGAGAAGCAGTCATGATGCTTTTGTGGGAAAATATAAAATTGGCGTTGTCGTCTATTCGCATCAATAAAATGCGCTCCTTTCTGACTATGTTGGGCATTATCATCGGTATTAGCTCTGTTATTGCCATTGTTTCAGTAGGCGACACGATGCGTTCAGCATTTTCTAGTTTGTATGAAAGCGTTGGTATCAATCAAGTGGTCATTTACATGGGCTATGTTGATGATTGGCGTGAAACGGATGCTTTTACTTTGGATGATATTGAAAAAATCAAAGAAGTTTTCGGCGATCGTATTGACTATATTGCGCCGAGTTATAGCAGTAGCGCTGAAGTAACTTATCGGCGTACCACTATCAAGGCTTATGCTCAGATGCTTGATGCTGGTTATGAACAAGTACAGCCTATGGAAATCCTCTATGGACGCATGATTGATCAAAATGATGTTAATTCTGCTAAAGCTCATGTGGTTATTGAGCGCAAAACGGCACTGAATTTATTTGGCCGTGAAAATGTGGTGGGTGAGACGCTGAAAATAAAAGCGGAGGGCGAAATTGACGATTTTCAAATCATTGGCGTGTATAAAGAAGTGGAAAATCCTTTGATGGCGTTAATGGGAGGACAGTCTGACGAT
>CATJSX010000164.1 GCA_949743265.1 uncultured Peptococcaceae bacterium | reverse complement strand
TTGACAACATGGTACTAATTGTCGAATAAGCAATACCAGATTCTTTTGCTAATTTATAATAGCTCCATTGACGTTCTGCGCAAAGTTCTTTTATATGCTGCATTTAATTATTACATTACAGGCTGTGATATACATTATGTAAAATGCAGTAAAATAGCGCTTTTTAGCTATTTTACCTTTATGAAGATTATGCTTAAATATGTTACTTTCTTGCAAAATGTTACTTTTGTTGTTACGAAAAAGCCAACTATCTAGTTGCAGATAGTTGGCTTTTTTAATATCAAATACTATTACTATATCTTTTTTCTCCACTTGCCCAAGCGTCTTTTTGATGCTTTTTCGATGATGATTTTCTCCCCATCAAAAGATAACATGACATCTTTAGCGTTTGGCTTAATACCCATCTCATTAGCCCATTCTTTGGGCAAATCGACTTTTATTGTCCATTCATCTTCCTCTTTACGATATTTAACAACGCTTTTCTTCATTTTATACATTCGCTGATTTCCTCTCTTCTTATATATCTAAGATAGGAGGATTACAACGCTCGCCACAAAAAAATTGAAATCAATAATTTCTATGGTCAATCAAAAATCTATGGTGTATAATATTTATATATAAACTTGCTGAAGGAGGTGTTTTTCATGAAGATACAAAAAGCTAAGCTCTTTTGGAGACTTGGTGACAAACCAAAGAAGATTATTCCTGTTTCTTATGATGAAACCCAAAATGAATACTATACTTTTCTAAAAGAACAGTTCGATGCAGGATATCGCCAGATTATCGTTTCTTCTGAGATTATGATATCCATAATCAAACAATTTGTATTATCCGATGAGCTATCTATATATGATATCCATTTATCCGAAGATGACGATGATATGCAAAACGAAATCAATAACTTGCTTAGATTAGTTGAAAGTAATCCACTTCACTTTATAGCACTAATTGATAGGCTGTCTTTTTTAGCCGAAAGCTCTTCAATTGATATCCAGCGAATTAAACTTCATGGTTACACTCCAAATGGGCATCCAGTTGACTTTTTTATTCAATCGAACGGTTTAATAGGAATCAACGAAGATGCTTTTATCGACATACAGGCGAAAGTGATTTTCGTAATTGAGAGGTGCCTGTTTGCGTGAATAATAAGCGGCATGTTTGTATCAGATCTACACTTTTTGTCTTAGGTTGCCTATGGAAAATAGCCATACCTCTGTTAAGCGCTTTAATTAGCTTGAAGCTATTAAGCATGTACAATGTTTTTGAATATATAGGTCCCCTTAAAGCGACAGATAAAGCATTTGATATAGGTATAACAACCTATTTTTCGATGCTTGATATTCTTCTAACTGTGCTTACAAACAAACTAAAAGAACTGCTCCCTAGACAATCCTTAGAGATAATCTTTAGCACTCAAGGAATGTGCGGAACCGCAAATACGGTATCATATCTTGTATTAAATAAGGAGCAACCGTCCGAAGCAAAGATAAATATATCGATTCACGCCAACCGAAAAACTGTAGAAAAGATGAAAATTACCCTTAATGCGATTAACTTTGCAACTATGCAACCACCAGAAGCAAATGCGGCTACTTTTGTAGGCGAAGATGGAAATTTCTATATTGACATTGGCAAAATGATTGGCAACTCATCTTATGTTGATATATCGCAAACATTCAAAATCCTTTTTGTAGAAGAGCCCATCGACTGTGAGGGAAATGCTCAAATACAGCCCGAATTGAATAAATGCCCTCTATTTTTAGATATAACTCAAAATAAATTAGAAATACGCAAGGAGGTATAAAATGATAACCACAAGATGGCGTGATAACAAAACTAAGGTTTTTGACGATGCACTCACTTTGCTGATTGATAAGATAGTGGATGAAACCCGCACTGGTCTAGTGACTCGCGAAAACTGGATGATTGAGAAAGTATTTCCAGACAACAAACAAATTACTTTGTTTGAAAGTACAATAACTTACAATATCATAACCTTCAAATTTGATAAGGCGATTTATACAGGCGAAGACGATTTTACACGTTACCCCCAAGAGGGCTTTGTCATTGCCTACGAGCATGATAACGTGATAAAATATATTATGAGCAAAAACAGTGAAGCGCAACTTCTGCTTCGCAAAATGCTGTCATACACCGGAAAAAATGAAATCATTAAAAATGATATTGAATTGTCAAATGATGTTTTTCTGTGGATTATCAATCGGGTATATTACTCAAACAATACAATCGACATCCAAAGTTCAACATTACAAGAACAAATATTACACCTGCAGTCCATAAAAGGGTTTAGTGGTGATACCGATGATGCCCAAACAAAGATTACTGCTTCTGGAGAATCTGTAATGAATATCATTAGTACGCTTGCTTTTCTTCTTGAAAGTAGTCATTTTAATAAAATCATCATCGACTTAAGCTATAAAGAGCATGATAACATTACTCTTATCCTAAAGGATGGTACAATCGAAATCGCCATAAAAAACTATATAGGTACTTATGATAACGATGATTACTGGGATAAAATTGCAAAACTATATCTACTTTGCTACATCGAAATTTTACCGTTTCTTCTACAGGAATACGCATCTGATCGTGAAAACGAATCATGGAATAACGAGAAATACAACAAATTTATATTGGATGTTTCGGATAAAATAACAGAAAGAGTAAAACACAAGCAACAAGAAATCGGCATTCTTGAAAATAATGGATAGCTATACACAAAAAAGCCAGCTCACCCACATTGGGCAAGCTGGCTTTCGTCATTCAATTCTCGGCATATTTTTTTCCGCATCATACCCCACATCGATCGTCGGTACCAACTTCGGTATATCACGCAGTAGCACATAGTTGCTACCCTCCACATTAACGGCTTTGACCGTTACCAGCTCACCTTTAACACTCACCATCAAATCTTTTGCCTCTATCATCTTCTCCACCTCCCTAACATGATCCTCTATCCAACTGACTGCATCAATCAACCATGCTGCCGTTTCTGGACTG